>JACDGP010000048.1 GCA_013821605.1 Herpetosiphonaceae bacterium | reverse complement strand
CCGTTTGTGCTCGCGGCGGTAGACCGGGCGCTCGGCCAAGCCCGACCGGAGATCTGGAATAGCGACCAAGGGAGCCATTTCACGAGTCCCCACTATACGGAGCGCTTGACGGCCGCCAACGTGCACATCAGTATGGATGGGAAAGGGCGGGCACTCGACAACATCTTCGTCGAGCGGCTGTGGCGGACCGTGAAGTACGAAAATGTGTATTTGCAGGACTATGCCAGCCCGCGCGCAGTCCGGCAAGGGCTAACCAGCTACCTGCACTTCTATAATGAGGAGCGGTTGCACCAAGCCTTGGCCTATCAGACCCCGGCGGCGGTGTATTTCGGGAGCCCGCGACCCATTCGCGGTTGAGGGACGCACCGCCTGCCGCCCTGGGGTGGACGGTGGATAGGTGGACAGCTTCTGCGGAACCTGACCCACCTACCCACCGTCCCGACGACGACGGAACGCCGCTCATCCTGCGGCGTGCGGGAGACCACCACGATCACGACATGAACGAAAGGAGACCCCTATCTGAAATTCGCACTTTTCGTGTCTTGACAAACCGGGCCGTCATATGGAATAGACACTGCAGCATGAGCTTAACTATACTTACCCAACTCTTATGATACAAGTGCTTTCTTTTCGTGGTGGCCTTTATAATTGAGACCTGTTAGCTTTTGCTACAAACGCCTCCAGGGTTGTAATGGTCACTAATACATCATACCGGAGATGTTTGGCAAGCCCTCCGTCCAGCACCACCTAGAACAATATAAGCTTTGCTATATTCGCCATCACCGGTCAGCACGGCCTCGGCTAAACACATTGCTTCAAATGGCACTTTCTGTTCCGCAGTGCCTGAAACCTGCTGCCACTTTAGTGAAATCAGATGTTTCTTACCCTCACTATCTTCGGCAAGAATATCCACAAAATGCTTTCCGCCCCGAATCGTTGTCCTATGTGGACCTGACTTCGATAAGCGTACCCGCCTTTACGCAGTGCCGGGAGTACCATTTGCTCCAATACGCTGCCTGTTCCTGTATCACGAGAAGGCATATTCCTCAAACACCCTTAGTTCCTAAAACTTCCTTTGCTGAGGATCGATCCCCCGTGCAATTAATCATTCGAGGAGCATCAAGAAATCTGAGTGAGAAACCTAACTCTTTGTATAGGTGTACGACTCGGGGTGTCGCCTGATTAGATAGCACTACAGGACCAGGATGTTGAGCGAGCCACTTGGCAAGTCGCACTTGATCATTCCAGGTAAACCCTTCCTTTGAATACTGGGTAAACTCTACATCGTATGGGGGATCAGCGTACACAAAATCCTCTGGGTGTAGTTGCATTCTCTCAAAATCACCAACCGTAAACACCCAATTCGTAAAGGCCTCGGTATATTTCGAGAATTCGGAAGTATATGTTATCTGCTTGTACTTGCCAAAGGGCACGTTAAACTCACCTTTTTTATTGAAGCGGCAAAGGCCATTATAGCCCGTCCTGTTCAGGAAATAGAAGAGCTGCGCAGCCTCTTTACTTTCAGCACCACTATTGGTGATGAGCTGGTTAAACCTTTTACGATGATCGTAGTAGAGTTCCCGGTCGTTCTGGGTAGGAATGTCTACAGTGAAGCCTTTTTTGAGCCATCTGTAAAAGTTAATGGCGTGAGGGTTAATGTCATTTAATAGTGCGTGAGCAGGCCTCATTGCGAGAGTTACAGCAAGACCTCCACTAAATGGCTCAACTAGCCTTCGCTCTTGATGTGCTGTCCAAATCGGATGTAAGTGGGGAACTAGCCAACGCTTCCCGCCAGCCCACTTGAGAGGCGGTTTCAACGGCATGGTAGAAATATGCCCACGAGGATCAATATCGTCGAGACCGTCGAACAAAGTTTCCTGGAGTTCCTCGTCTAAGCCCACGGATTGCGTCATCGTGTTATGCCTTTTGCCACGTGTACAAGCTACGACTGCGCGTCGTTTCGTCAATAATGTATCGGTCGTCTACAGCAAGCATGTAGCAAAAATAGTACGATTCTGGGTGGCTAGCCGTAAGAAGGCATCCTCACTCAACCTCTTTATCTCTTGTCGAACAAGAATTTCTCCAGTTGGCTGCCGTTCAACGACCTGACGCCATTGTTTTCCGATGTACGTCTCTACGGTGCTTCTCTTCCAGCCCGTCGAAGTCATTAAGTCTTCAACATGAAATACTGTGTTGGAGTTAGCATGGTCTAACAAGAAATGATATGCGCGACGAGCATTGGTCTGAGATGCCATACACCTTAACTTTCTCTCTCTTGCGCTTGACGACATCACTATCCATTATCATAACAGCCAAGCCAAACCTCCTATCCACTTAAAACTGCCGCCGATCATTTGATCGACGGCAGTTTGCGGTTTCTTGGGACGGGGCGAACCAGGTGTGTCGCCACGGTCAGCAGCAGCGCAGAGGCCAGCACCGCCATGAGGACAAATGCCAGCCAGGGAGTAGGAATCCAGATTTGATGGCCGGCCTGCAGAGTGCCGGGCATAGGGACAAACCAGCGCGTGTCGCCGCTTGACAGTACGTACTCCGCGCCACCTAAGGCAATAAAGGGGTGGAGAGCCAGCAGCCAGCCGGTGCCATAAATAAAGGGATAGGACGCAAACCCAAACCAGGTCGGCAGTTGGGGCGTGCCAAACAGAAATAGTGAGCCAAAGGGAAAGATCAAGAAAGGAATACCGAGCAGCATCAGTACGTTGGTCGCCTGGGTCAGAACTGTGGCGGTGATCGTCCGCCGCGAGACGACCGACCATACAATGCCGACCGAGCCATACAAGAGGGCCGTCGCCAGCAAGCCGAGTAAGGCGATGAGCACTTCCGTAGCCGTGACACCGCCGAAGAGAAAGGCAAGCGCCATGAATGGGACGACGGCCACAATCAAGAGCACGGCGTAGGCCAAGGCCGCCAGAAGCTTGCCCAGCACGATCTCCCATGCTGGCAACACGGTCGCGAGGAGCAAGTCGTAGGTTTCATGTTCTTTTTCCCCGGCAATGGCCCCTGCTGCCTGCGCCGGTACGATAATCATCACCTGAACTAGGGCTACCGCAGCTACACCGAGAAATAACGCTTTGCCGATGCTACGGCCTGCGTTGAGTGGATCGCTCCCAACCCGCTGGCGTGCGACAGCATAGAGTAGCAGTGTAAAGACCGCCAGCACCAGCAGAAAGGCGGTTAGGACCACGAAGGCACGTGCCCCACGCATGCGACTGCGTAACTCCTTCAGCAGCACCGGATTATGGAAGGTGCTCATTGAGCCAGACCCTGCGTTACTTGCATGAACATGTCTTCCAGATCGCTGCTTTGTTCGGCAAAATGCACGACGGGTACACCGCTGGCGGCCAAGGCCTTGAATACGACGCTCAGGCCAGTGCCGTCCCCGACATAATCGACATTCAATGTGGCGGGACCATCGTCGTCTGCCGGTCGAGCCGGATCGAGTACAGGATCAGGGAGTGGAGCCACGCGGCGGGCGGCACGGACGCCAGGCAGACCAGGGAGCAGAGCCAGGGCTTGCTCAGCCCGTGCCAGAACCCGGATCTCGACTAGCTTGTGTGGCTGAAGTGCGTGGAGGACCTCACCGACTTCGCCGCTTACCAGGAGGTGGCCCCGCTCAATGATGCCGACATGCGTACACATCTCGGCCAATTCGGTCAAAATATGCGATGAGATGAGAATTGTTTTGCCCATCACGCGCAGCTCTTTGAGCAGCTCACGCAACTCGATGCGCGCACGTGGGTCCAAGCCGGAGGCCGGCTCATCTAGGATGAGGAGTTGCGGCTCGTGCGCCATGGTGCGGGCCAGTGACAGTCGTTGTTGCATGCCGCGGCTTAGCTCCATTACGTAGGCATCACGCTTGTGGCTGAGATCAACGAGATCAAGCAGTTCGGTGACCAGCTGCTTGCGCCGCAGAGCGGGTACGCCCATGCTGGCGGCGAAGAAGTCGAGGTATTCCCAGACCTTCATGTTGTCGTAGACGCCGAAGCTATCGGGCATCCAGCCGACCAGACGGCGTACACGCATAGGTTCGCGGGCGACGTCATGACCGGCGACCAGGGCCTGGCCCGAGGTAGCGGCGAGCAAGCCGGTCAGGATACGCATGGTCGTCGTCTTGCCCGCGCCGTTCGGCCCAATAAAGCCATAGATCGCGCCTGCGGGGATGAGCAAGTTAAGGCGATCCAGCGCGACGACGGTGCCGTAACGTTTGGTAAGGTCACGGGTTTCAATGATCGGGGGCATCGTCCGCTCCTACGATCAACAATGTTTCACCTTGGGTGCTCGTCGTGCGATGGTCGATCTGCAGTGGCAACTGCGAGGTGGGCAGCCAAGCGAAGACCAACAGCTGGGAAGCTGCTCCTTTTTGTGGTGCCACAACGGCGGGAGCCGGTGCTGAAGCGTCCGGATGGGGTGGGGCAGCGGGGTTGTTATCGAAGAGTCCAGATCCTTCTACCATGGTCATCAAGACTGCTTGGCGGTTGATGGTACCTTGGCCCGGCACATTCAAGCCCCCAAGCGCACCGTTGACCGGCAGCGTGATCCGTTGCTCAGCCCCAGGCTGGAGAGCACCGACCTGCAGCGCATTACCATCCTGCACGATGATCACATCTTCCAGGGCTTGATTGCTGTCATTGTGCACCAGCACGGTGTCAGTAGCGCCACCCGTCTGGGTGACACGGATGGGAGGAACGGAGATGGTTTGCTCGGCGGTGAAGGATTGTAGCGCGCCCACATCAACCAGAACGTTCGGCACTTCGACGGCGCTGTCGGTACGCAGCGTGCGGATCGGAGTGCCAGCAGTACGTCGAAAGCTCGACATGCTCTGCTCAACCAGTGCATCGGCGGGAAAGCCAAGGGTATAGGCGCGGCGCACCGGTGAATACACGCCAACTTCGGTCGTAGCCTGACCGGTGGTCGCGCCACTGGCAGCATGGACGACGGCCAGTTCGTTGACGATTACGCGCGAGCCGCGTCCCGTGGTGCCCCACAGGTATGCGCCAATGGTGAACACCGCGACCGTAAGCGGAATGGTGACGTAGGCCCACTCGCGCCGGTCCCAGCGCCGGAGCAGGAGATAATTGACCGGGCCAACGAGGATGACATAGCACAGCAGAAAGCTGAGCAGCGCGCCGAACGAAGGCAGGCGCAGGGCCGGCAAGCGCAACGCTCGCTCTAGCAAGCCGAAGGCAGGTGACCGGTTGTTGCTGGATAGGTCGAGCGTATCTAGTCCAATCAGCCGTGCCAAGCCTGCACGCGTCGTACCGAGGTGAGCAAGGTCAACAGCTGACTGGATAACCATACCCATGCCATACCGGTGTTGCACAAAGGTGGTCACACCAGTAGCAGTGGTCTGTGCCGTAGTGCCGGCCCGCGGTACGAGGTGCAAAACATGAACCGGCCCAGGCTGTGCGACCTCCGACGGTGGCACCACGTCCGCCGCAGGGAGCGTTTGATCGGTATCATCGACAGTCGCGGGAGCCAGAGCTCCTAGTCCTAGCGCCGTTTGGGGCCGCGCGCCATTAATGACCAAGTGTCCGCCGGTGGCGACCCAACCCTGTAACGCGGCCTGCTGTTCCGCTTGTAGCTGAGCAGTATCGCCGGTCAAGATCAGCCAGTTCATGGCAGCAAGCAGTTCAGGCCGGTCGGGAAGCTCGCCAGATGTAAGCTGAAGTGCGCGGAGCGACGGCAGGTTGCGCGCCATGAGGATGCCAATAATGGCAGGTCCTTCGTCGCCTAGCACTGCAAGCACGGCTTGGCCCATATCAGCCACATCCGCAACTGCTGTGGCCAGGGCTACGGGCTGGCCGCCTACCAGGAAGCGAACTGTGCCG
Organism: Herpetosiphonaceae bacterium; assembly: GCA_013821605.1. Taxonomy (GTDB): domain Bacteria; phylum Chloroflexota; class Chloroflexia; order Chloroflexales; family Kallotenuaceae; genus JACDGP01. The sequence continues at coordinate 31,108 of JACDGP010000048.1, read as the reverse complement.
CGGCCACCAAAGCTAGGAGCACGCACGGGTAGAAGCAACTGCTTATTCGCTCCGCGCGGCAAATCCAACGTTTGGGCGAAGACCGTAGGCTCATTATCCCAACGCCATTCGATCTCGCCTTGGAGGTCCTGGCCACTGTTCGTGACAGTAATGATGGCGGGTGCCCAGCTGTTTTGCTTGACGAGTCCGCCCAGACCCACGCGCACAGATAGAGTCACAGGAGCGACCTGCGCACCAACCAGTCCTGGTAGGAGGGTTGCAAGGACGACGAGAACCAGAAGTAAGCGCTTCAAACACTCTCCCTTTGAACTGCACCATAGAAGAAGACGCCGAACGCAGGTGAATTGTTCCTATGGACGGCTGCCTCTAGGGCTGTGGAGGACTTTGAACGCGGTTATAGGACTCGACAATATCAATTGCGGTGTTCCAGTCGCGTTCCTTTTGGCTCCACTTATGGCGGTCCATATATTCAAAAACGACGCGCTGTACCTGTTGCGGCTGTGCAATCGTCAGAAACACCAGGTTCCCTGAGGTGCCGGCCGTTTCGATCTCCACGTCGCCATAGCCGAGCACACGCGCCAGTAGGTTGGGTGAGATAGCATTCACGTTCTGAATCGCGCCCAAGGAGGCTTCCTTGCGGTCTTCGGAAAGGCCGAGGGGCCGCCGCTGGAGATCGATCAGGCGGTTTGGATCGAGCATATAGACATCGTTGCGCCAATCCTCCCATTGCCAGGCAGCGAAGCCAAGGATACCGATGAGACTCACAAAGAGTAGGATGGTCGTGGTGCCCGGCGCGAGCAGCAACAGTTTGGGTAACACGACCAGCACGACAAGCCATAGGGCGAAGAGCAGCAGTGGCCACAGCAGACGCCGGAGCAGTACGATCCAGTGGCGATGCCAGACGATGGTAGTGCCGTTGAGGAACATCGGACGCAGCGGTAGCAAACTCTCAAGACCGTGCGTTGAGCTTTTCAGTCCTTCTTCAACCGGCACCTTCGGCACCGGAATTGGTGGGGCTTGGGGGTTGAGCCGGCGTTGAGCGACTGCATCCAGACGACGCTTCTCCTGCTCACGCTTTTCGCGGTTGACCTCCTTCATAACCTGCTGCTGAATCTCGGCGGGTCGCCGGGCGCGTGTGAACACAATTGGTGCCGTAGACCCGGCCGCCTGAACCGTGACATTGCCGTACCCGAGCAGTTTCTGCAGCCCGCGCTGCCGGAGGTTAACGTTTTGAACACGCTCCAGGAGAATCGTTTCGTAGTCGTAGCGTAGGAACAAGGTGCGATCTTCCAGAATAACCCGCTTGTTGGAGAGGATCAGAAAGTCGTTTTGCCAGTCGAAATAGGTGTAAGCGACGATCACGAGCATGGCTAGACCGAGCAAGATCAGCAACAGTGATAGGAGATCGAGCAGAGGGGGGCGGTTGCCCAGGAAATCGGGCTGCAACGTTAAGCCGCGCACGACGAAAATGATGGCGGCAACGGCCCCAACCAGCAAGGGAATCGCGGCACGTTCCAGCAAGGCGATCCAATGGCGGCGGGCAACGTACATCCAACGCTCGTCGCCTTCGGGCTTAAGCTTGGGTTGGAGTGCCATAGTCCACCGGGTCCCGGTACACGCCCTGATATTCTGGGGGAAGCAAGGCCGCAACCTTGGCCATGACTTCAAAGGCCAGCCGGTCACGGTCAGGCTTGCGGGCTTGGGCAGCAGGTAAGTCGCGCAGGTAGAAGGGCGGGCCGAAGGTGAGACGGATCTTGGCATGGTGATACCAGGGGAAGCTGGAGCGAAAGACCTTTTCGGTCCCGCTGATGGCCGCCGGAATGAGCGGGACGCCCGTACGCTGGGCTAGATAGACGACGCCGGCACGCGCAGGTTGCGCAGCTGCATCATCGCTCCGGTGTCCTTCGGCAAAGATGCCTACCACGTCGCCGTTTTTGAGAAAGTTTTCGGCAGCACGGAGGGCCGTGCGGTCAATCTGGCCACGATGGACCGTGATCGGGTCACCACGGGGCATTAACACGCTCAATGGCCACTGCTCGAAAAGCTCGGCTTTCACCATCCAATGAATGTGGCGCGGCACGTAGGCCATCAACAGTGGTGGATCGACCATGCTGAGGTGATTGCTAACCAGCAGCGCGCCGCCGGTACGGGGAATATACTCAGCACCGGCCACCTTGGCATAGGTCATGGTCGGCATCACGGTCCGGAGCAGATAATGCCAGCCCCCGTAGTAGGGCGTCATCTTGCGGGTGCCGGTCGTCCCAGCCTGATCTGACGGCGTGTCGGTGGGGGTTTGCTCCATGGTACTCACAATCGTTTACGTTTCCAGTGTGGCATAGACTTGTTCGAGGCTAAGGTCGGGGGCCACGGTTTCGGGTGAGCTCGACGTCAAGGAGGCAGCCACCACCCCAAGGCGTACGCACTCAGCGACCGGAATATCATTGACCAGACCGTAGATAATCATAGCCGCGAGCGCTTCGCCAGCGCCGGTCGGGTCCACAATTTCGGCCTCAATGGGGGGCACGTGGCCGACTTCGTCAGGCGTAGCATAGACGACACCGCCCTGTCCTAGCGCGATCACGGCCAGCTTTGTGCCCTGGGTGATCAGATGTTGAGCTGCAGCTGTGGCACTGGCTACATCGCTGATGCTCATGCCAGCCAAGACCTCAGCCTCAAGTTCGCTGCCAGTGACGAAGGTAAAGTTGCCGACCCGTTCACGATAGCGATCAGCGAGCCCGACTGCGACGGCGTCGAAGGCGACCGGAACCTTGGCTCGATCACATAACGCGACGATATGATCGGCGGTTTGGCGCGAGGTATTGGCGTCGATGACCACCATAGCGGCCCTGGTGAGCAAGGACGCGTGTTGGTCGATCCAGTCGGGTGAGATTAAGCGGGCCGTTTGACTGTCGTCCAGTCCGGCGAGCATTGTCCCATCAGGGCTGAGCAGTGCGATATAGGCAGCGGAGCGCTGATCACAGGTCAGCATCACCGCGCCCATATCGACCCCAGCTGCTTCGGTCTGGCTTAGGATCGAACGGCCGAAATCGTCGCCGCATACCGCGCAGATTAAGGCCGTCGAGAGGCCGAGCCGCACGAGATTCTCCGCAATATTGCGGGCTACGCCGCCCACGCTGATTTGAACCGACGCGGCATTCGATGTGCCGGGCAAGAAATCGCGGCGCAGGCGACCTTTGATATCCAGCGATGCGCCACCGATCACAACTATCTGTGGATGCTGCGGCATGTTTGCTCCAACGCCCATTAGCGTGGGCCAGACCCACCGGTGGGGGGACCGGGAGGTGCTCCACCTGCTTGAGCTTGCGTAACTTGACGGAAAAAGCCGCTCAATTGTTGCGTATCCGTCATACGCTGCATGGCGGTGATAATAATCCGCTCTAGGTCTTCGGGAGCCAGATCGGCACCTTGTTCCTTCAGCGACCCAACAATCTCAGAGACCATCTGGGCGGTCGCCTTGGCCTGCGCCGCTCCCACCTTTTCGACCACTTGAGCATCGATCGTCGCTTTACGCTCGGCATCTTGGAGTTCGCGGGCGATGATGCGGTCACGGTTGGCCGCTCTGATACGCTCAGGGTCCACCACAACTTCGAGCAAACGCAGTTCCATGATGTCGACGCCCCAGCGCTGAACCGACTCTTGAAGCCGTACTCTGATCTTGCGGGCGTGGTCGCTGCGCCCTTTGGAGACATCGGTGGGCCCCGAAATGCTGGCGATGAGTGAGCGGGTCGCCTCATCGACTTCGTGCGCCATCTGGCGGCGCATCATCTCGGTCCAAAAGCCGACATAATCACCATTACTTTCGGGATGGCCGCGCTCGTGCTGGAGCTCTTCAAAAGCACGCTCGCGGTTGGGAAAGCCCACGACGACCTCGCGCGCTGAGTTCACGCGATAACGTATCAGCACCTCGATTTTATCGACATTAAAGAGCGACTCGGTATTTACCCGGTGGAGCTCGATCTCTTGGATTAGCTCATAAGCCGGCAGCACTGCCAGTAAGCGCTCGAACGAGGGGGTCAGCGGGCGGTGGACACCTTCCCCGAAGATGATGATACGATTATCCGGCAACTGGTTGACGACCATGATCTGGCCACGCTCGACAAAGGTTGCACGTCGCCACATCAGCGCCGCAACGCCCACGAGTGCCAGTGCCCACAACGTGAGCAAGCAAAGGCCGCCATTGTTGCCCATGATGTGCCCGGCAAAGTAGATGCCGACGAATGACATCAGCACTGTGATGCCGCCGAGGAGTTCTAAGCCGCGTGGTTGGTTGCCAAAGGCCAGGAACACGCCGATCGCCAGGAGAGACACCGACAAGATCAGGACCTCGCTGGTTTGCTGGACCTGATAGATCGGGATCAGGAATATTAGCAAGAACAGCAGCAAAACGCTTGGTAGCAAACGACGCATAATGGCTCCCGGGACGTACTTTATGATCCTGAGGACATGCGCAACAGGACTTTTACCTGACCCTGGGCCGCTCCGAAGGCCTGCTCGGCCTCGGCCAGAGGATAGATCGCGTGGATTAACGGCGTGGTCTCGACCAAGCCGCGTTCTAGCAGGCGGAGTGCCGGGGCAAACGGGCCACAGCGCGAACCGATGAGCGCGATCTCGTCGACGACCAGCAGTGAGAGATCGAGCGGCGACGTGCCGTGAAAGGTACTTTTCAGCACCAGGCGACCACGAGGACGTACGAGCCGGCGAGCAGCTTCCAAACCGGCCGGGCTCCCTGTGCAATCAACAACTACGTCCCAGTCCCGTGCTGCCAGGGCTTGTGGGTCGCCATTCGTGGCAATTCCTTGAGCCTGCAGCAGTTCCCAGCGTTCAGGATGGTGCCCGACCACGACGAGCTCCGCACCCGTCAAGCGCAACACTTGGGCCACCAGTAGACCCAGTTTACCATCACCGACAACGGCAATGCGTTCGGTTGGACGCACATGGCTTCGATCAACGATTTCGAGCGCGGCGGCGAGCGGTTCGATAAAAACTGCCACCTCATCGGTCAGGGCGGCGGGTACGCGGTGTAAGTTGGCAAGCGGCAAACGGAAGCGCTCGGCCATCGTGCCATCGCGCCGGTCGATACCAAGTGTGGTTCGGTTGGGACAATGAGGCTCGTCGCCGCGCGCACAAGTTGGGCAATGATGGCAGCAGGCGTTGATTTCGCCCACGACGCGCTGACCGATCCAGCCCGGCTCGTCGCACTCCACGACGGTACCCACGAATTCGTGGCCCAGCACACCGTGGTAATGCATGTAGCCGCGGGTGATATGGACGTCGGTGGCGCAAATGCCGGCCAGACGCGGCGCGATGATCGCTTCGCCCGGCACCAATTGGGGTGCGGGGATGTTAGCCAGCCGGGTTGTACCATCGAAGATGAATGCCTGCATCGTCCGCCGTTGTTTCATCATGCAGGTTGCGCGGCCTGCGACACTAACCTGATTATACAGCAGCGCGGCGCGGCGGTAAACGAACGAAGGTCCGCTTTGTTGTACACTGTTTGCATGCGGATTCTTTTTCTGGGCACGCCCACCTTTGCGGCCATACCACTACGCGCGCTGGTCGCAGCGGGGCACGATGTTGTGGGCGTGGTTACGCAACCGGATCGCCCGGCGGGTCGCGGTGGGAGCATGCAAGCACCACCGGTCAAGCTGGCAGCGACCGAGCTTGGCTTGCCGGTGCTACAGCCACCGACGCTCAAGGAGCCGGTGGTCGTTGAGCAACTCGCAGCCCTACGACCCGACGTTGGTGTGGTCGCGGCGTATGGCGAAATCTTACGCAAAGCCGTGCTGGCCCTCCCGTCGCTGGGCTATCTCAATATTCATCCCTCGTTGCTGCCACTGTACCGGGGTCCATCGCCCGTAAGCGCAGCCGTTTTGGCAGGTGATGAGGTGACCGGCGTGTCGGTGATGCTGCTGGAGCGGGCGATGGATGCGGGACCGATCCTGGCGCAGGCCGTGGTCCCCTTGGCTCCGACTGCCCGCAGTGGTCCGCTAACCGACGAGTTGTTTCAGTTGGGGGCCGAGTTGTTGGTGCGCGTGCTGCCGCTCTATGCAAAGGGTGAACTGCAGGCCGTACCACAAGAGCATAGCCGGGCTACCTTTTCCTCCATGCTGCGGAAAGCGGATGGTGAGCTTGATTGGCGGGAGCCAGCGCTGGTACTCGAGCGCAAGCTGCGGGCCTTTGACCCGTGGCCGGGGGTATGGACAATGGTGGAGGGTGTCCCACTCAAAATCCTGGCAGCTACGGTCGAACCGACAGACGTTGATGCGCCGCCGGGCATGGTGTTACCCGGCGAACAGTGCCGCGTAATGACCGGCAGCGGTGTGCTGGAAGTGCACACGGTCCAGCCATCCGGCAAACGCCCCATGGCGGGGGCCGATTGGCTGCGTGGGTTGCGCGACCGCAGCGCTGTGCGACTGGGGCGATGATTAGAAACCGCCCAGTCCAAAGACCGCTGTTATTTTCGAGCGCATCATGTACACTACAACCGCAAGCTGAATGATTGCCAGGAGCCATTGCTGATCAACGGTCGAAAAGCCACAGCCAATGACCATGATCAGCATCGTTAGATACCAGGCCCATTGGTAGAGCCGCCATAGTCCAATCGCAGCAGCAAGGCTCAGCAAAGCTGTCAGGATCGCAAACCAGAGATCAAAGCGGAAGCCCAGGATTGCACTTTGCACGATGCCGGTTGGATAGCCAAAACGGGCCGGCGCAAGGTAGACCAGGATCTGCTGCAGCACTTTGAGCAGCAACAGCAGCGCAATGATCACGATGCCTATGGGACGCGTCGCTTTCCCCCACGACTGGCTCATTTAAAACTCCTAGCCAAGTAAATCCTCTTCCTCTTCGGGGTCGAGGAGCCGACGTCGTCCCGGTGTGACGAGTAACGTATCGCCGCGGCGACGACGTACCAGGAACAGCAGCAACAGCAGAAGCAGCGGGATCAAGCACAGCCACCAGTACCGGCTCAACCCTCTGATGCGGGCAGCTATGCCGGTTGTTGAACTGCTGATGCCGCGTCCTAGACTCGAGTTGGCGGCGCCGGGTACGCCGCTTTGAGCCACGATTCGCTGTACTATGTTGTTCGGCCCGACAGTCACCGTCACGGTGTCGTTGGGTTGGATATCGCTCAGCGTTGCAGGTTTATCGTTCCGGACGACTTTGACGGTGTTCCCGTTCAATTCGAGGTGTGGCAGATTGCCGGGGACCGTGATGCGCAGGGGGGCGGTGCTCGCAACGGTACCATCATAGGTTTGCCCGGCGGCGGTACCACCGGCGGGCGCAGCAGATCCAGCGGCCGCACCACCTATATTTTTAGGCGTCACGCGGACGTCGTTATCGCTCACCTTTTGGAGATCCCAACCGGCAGCATAGGTGCCCCAATCAATCTTGGCTTGGCCCATCGCGGCCAACTGTTCAGCGACGGCTTTGCGTTGCTCCGGCGGCAGCTTAATGCCGGTATCATTTTGCACACCGTCAACAATCGGGTAGGCGGCATCCGGATTATTTTTTTCGCGGACCAGCACCTGTTGAGCGCGCAGCATAAAATCTGCGGCCTTGGTGTAATCGCCACCGGTGGTCGTTGCGAGGTCAGCAGTTAGGGCCAGTTGGCGGAGGGCGAGGTCACGGCGCGTGGGATTGAGCTCGCCGCGGTTACATACAGGATCGGTGAAGCCTTTAAAAACGCCGGCCAGGGCGCTCATACCTTCGGCCTGAGCATCCTGGGGGGCCGCAACGATCAGGTCAGCGTCGCCGATGCCGGCGGTTAGCAGCGCGGAGGCATACATGGCCGCCGAGACCTTGGTAATGTTTTCGGATGTTACGTGGAGCCCACCGCCGGGTGGGAGGCAGGTGAGCGCCGTTGAAGAGACTGAGGTATAACCCTGCGGGAGCGGGATGATCGTTTGCATGGTGTTCCGCGTCTCATCGCTGTTGATGGTCAAGATCTTGTCGGTCGCTTCATTGGCCCCGAAACGCTGGAGCAAGGCCTTGCGCTGGTCAGGATTAAGATCGGCACCCAGCGTGATAATCTTTTTGTTCTGCGCTTGAGCATGCGCTGCGAGGGGTAGGCCCAGCAGGAGCACCAGGACAATACAACGGCGGATCGGGCTATGCTTCATGGCAAAAACTCCTTAACGATGCACTCAAGGCAAACACCGGACCAGCAGTTGCACTTTCGATGGAGGCATGGCATAATACGCGGTGTTGATCTCGTAGCTCAATTGGATAGAGCGCAGCCCTCCGAAGGCTGAGGTTGTAGGTTCGAGCCCTATCGGGATCGCCAACTATTCGCCGTCCTGGCCCTTTGGCCGGGGCGGTGCTACTTTAACCATGCCCAAGACCACTTACGCTGCCAGTGTAGCGCTGATCTGAACATGCTGGTCAGCATCGGTAATGGCAGCTACGAGGCCACCCTCGACTGCTTCTTTAGCCCGCCGAATAGCGTTGGCGACCGCTACAGCATCGGATTTGCCATGCGCGATTATGACCACGCCATTGACGCCTAGCAGTGGCGCGCCCCCGCCCGCACGGTAATCAAGGACGGTACGTAGCCCGGCCAGGGGTGCCGCAACTGCCGCTAATAAGGCTGGACCACCGATAAGACCAGCGAGCGCTACACGACCCCGGCTGCGGCCCAGCGCGACTAGCAGCGCGGTCGGCAACAAGCCCAGTGTCACGCGCCAAAAGAGCCGGGGCACGAGGGTGCGCTTCGCCAAGACCGTCGCGAACTTGGCGACCGCCTCGGCTTGCTTTAAAAACAGGTTGCCCACAAAGCCGTCGGTGATCAGCACATCGACCACATCACCGGCTAGGGCATCTTTCGGCTCGGCATTGCCGACGAAGTTGAGCGTGCTCCCTTGCAATAAGGCGTGGGTTTCCTGCACCAGCTTGTCGCCTTTGGTAGCTTCCTCGCCATTCGCCAGCAGGGCGACGCGCGGATTGTGGATGCCCATGACGCGCTGGGCATACAAGCTGGTCATATGTGCGAACTGCACCAGGTATTCGGGCTTACAGTCGGTCGTCGCACCAACATCGGCGACGATCAAGTTGCCCCCAACCGAAGGAAAGGGCGCGGCGAGGCACGGTCGCTCAATGCCCGGCACACGGCCCACAATCAGTACGGCACCGGCCATGGTGGCCCCACTATGACCCGCCGACACAAAAGCCTCGGCCTCTTTGTCGCGCACCATGCGCAAGCCCACGGCCACCGGCGAGGCCTTTTTGCGACGCGCGGCCTGGCCGGCATGGTCGGTCATGTCGATCACTTCGGGCGCATGCACGATGGGTAGTCGCAAGCCGGCAGCGTTGTGTTTGGCAAGCTCGGCACGCACCATCTGCTCATCGCCGGCCAGCACCACCTCGACCCCAAGCTCGCGGGCGGCCTGCACGGCACCGGCTACTGTCGCCTGAGGCGCGTGGTCGCCCCCGCTTACGTCAAGAACGATCTTCATGCTGTCACTCCTTGGCCAGTAGCCGCGCGACTTCTTCCTGAACGACGCCGGGCTCGAGTTTGCGGAACAAAGGGTTGGGTGCCGGGAGCAGTTGGCCTGCGGGCAGTTCACTGGGCTGCCAACGACCGGTCCAGCTTGCCGGCTCGCAGGTGAGCACCAGGTGGTGGGCCCCGTTGCTTTCGATTTGTTCGTGGATCTCGAGTGGTCCCGCAATGACGCTTGTATATCCGAGCTGCTCGTGGAGCGCTTGTGAAGAGAAGGGCAGAAAAGGACAGAAGATAATCTTAAGGCTATCGACCGCTTGCAAGGCTGTCCACAGCACCGTTGCAGCGCGCTCCTTGTCACTCTTGACCAGCTTCCAGGGCTCCTGCTCCGACACATAGTGGTTCACACGCGCGGCGGTGGCCATGGCCTCGGCCAGCGCCGATTTGAAGTGCGCCGTTGCAATTAAGTCACCGATCGTCGCGAAGGCCCGTTGCAGTTCATCGAGCAACGTTTGATCGCTCGGTTGAAGTGTTCCCTGGGGTGGCACCGCGCCGAAGTTCCGGTGGGCGATGGTGAGCACGCGGTTCGCCAGGTTGCCCCAGGTTGCTACCAGTTCATCGTTGTTGCGCCGTACAAACTCGGCCCACGTGAAATCCGCGTCCTGAGTCTCAGGGCCGCCGGCAGTTAAGCAATAGCGTAGCGGATCGGCGCCATAGCGCTCCAGCACATCTCGGACATAGATCACCACGCCACGACTGGTCGAGAATTGTTTGCCTTCCATCGTCAAGAACTCGGTCGAGACAACGTTGTAGGGCAGGTTTAAGGTGTGTGGCCCGGCGGTGACCCCGTCTTGCTCACGATAGCCCAACAGCATCGCGGGCCAGATCACGCTATGGAAGGTGATGTTGTCCTTGCCCATGAAATAGTAATGCTGCGCCGCTGGGTTAAGCCACCATTCTTGCCAGCGGTCGGGTGTGCCGTGGTTGTGGGCCCACTCGATGGCTGCCGATAGGTAGCCGATCACGGCATCGAACCAGACATAAATGCGCTTTTCGTCGTAGCCAGGCAACGGGATCGGTACGCCCCAGTCAAGGTCACGGGTTACAGCCCGTGGTCGCAAATCATCAACCAGATTCAGGGAGAAGTTACGGACGTTCGGGCGCCAGTGCATTTGAGCTTCGATCCAACCGCGAAGCTGCTCGCGGAACTTGGGCAGATCGAGAAAAAAATGCTCGGTGGGACGAAAGGTCGGCGGCAAGCCATCGATCTTGGAGCGGGGGTTGATCAGGTCGACGGGATCGAGCTGGTTGCCGCAGTTATCACACTGGTCACCCCGTGCATCCGGGAAGCCGCAGATCGGACAGGTGCCTTCGACATAGCGGTCGGGCAGTGCTTTGCCATTGGCAGCAAAGGTGCCGAGCATGGTGTCTTTGATGATCCCGCCGTTTTGCAGCAGAGCCGTAAAGAGATCCTGGGTAACTTCGGTATGGTTGAGCGTTTCGGTACGGGTGAACAGGTTATATGAGAGGCCGAGCCCTTGCAGGTCGCGGGCGATTACCTCATTATAGCGGTCGGCGAGCTCACGGTAGGAGACGCCTTCTTTATCGGCTTGCATCATAATTGGCGTGCCATGATCGTCCGTGCCCGAAACCATCAGCACATCGTTCCCGACCAGGCGATGATAGCGCGCAAAAATATCGCTGGGTACGCCAAAGCCAGCGACATGCCCAATATGACGAGGCCCATTCGCATAGGGCCAAGCAACAGCAACAAGGATCTTCTGATTCACAGATAACACTCCAACACGGAGATTAATCATACACGATCTTTGCCGGTCATGGCCTAGCATATGCAGTAGATGTAAGATAAACTCCTAACCAACGAGGAGCGCCTGTGTTTGCTCAATTAAAACGGGCAGTGATCGGTTCACCCATTGCAACCGAGCATGCGGTGCATGAACGGCTCAACAAACGCACGGCGCTAGCAGTCTTCTCATCGGATGCACTCTCCTCGGTAGCCTATGCAACCCAGGAGATTTTGATTCACCTGGCACCGGTCGGTGTGATCGCTTTCTCGGGGGTCGTGCCGATCAGTGCGGTGATTGTCGCGCTGCTGTTGATCGTCGGTATCTCGTATCGCCAAACAATCAGTGCGTATCCCAATGGTGGCGGCTCCTACATCGTTGCCAAAGATAATCTAGGGACGCTGCCCGGACTGACTGCCGGTGCCGCACTGCTGATCGATTATGTGCTGACCGTCGCAGTATCGATCTCCGCAGGTGTGGAGGCGGCCTATTCGGCTATCCCGGCGCTAGAGCCCTATCGCGTCTGGATCTGTTTGGCCGTGATTGCGCTCATTACGTTGGCAAATCTACGCGGCGTGCGCGAGTCGGGCGCAATTTTCGCCATCCCAACCTACTTTTTCGTCGTCACCTTCGTCGGCATGATTCTGTACGGGCTGTTTCAATTCTTCACCGGGACGTTGTCGCACCAAGTGATTGACTTGCAGGGACCGTTGCTAGGGCCGAGAGGACCACTTAATCCTTCGTCTCCCGAGCGCAGTTCCTGGTTCTTTTTGCTAGCAGCCTTTGCTTCCGGCTGTACTGCCATGACCGGCGTGGAGGCGATCTCCAACGGTGTGCCCGCCTTCAAAAAACCCGAGTCGGCCAATGCTCGCACGACCTTGACGTGGATGATTGTGATCTTGACGGCCATGTTCGTCGGTATCAGCTTTCTGGCGCGACAGGTGGGAGCGACACCGCATGCCTCGGGGTTTGGTGCCGATGCAGTGATTAATGAAACGATTCCATCGCAGGTCGCACGGACCGTGTTCCATGGTCGCAACATCTTTTTTTATGGTGTGCAAGCGGCAACTGCCTTGATTCTGGTGCTGGCAGCTAATACCTCGTATGCCGACTTTCCGCGCTTGACACAATTGATCGCACGTGACCGCTACATGCCCAAGCAGTTCGCCTCGCTGGGCGACCGACTGGTCTTCTCGAACGGCATCTTGATCCTGGCGCTGCTGTCGGCGCTGCTGATCATCGTTTTTAAAGCATCGGTGAACGGCTTGATCCCGTTGTATGCGGTTGGCGTCTTTCTGAGTTTTACGCTGTCGCAGTCCGGTATGGTGCGCCATTGGTTCAGGCTGCGGGGACGGGGCTGGCATGTTAGCGCCGTCGTTAACGGCGTAGGTGCGGTGGCTACGCTAGTCGTGCTGCTGATCATCGGCTCGACCAAATTCCTCGAAGGTGCCTGGCTGGTCGTGCTGTTGATTCCGGTGTTGGTGCTGGTCTTCATAGGTATCCATCACCACTATAGCAACGTCGCCGATCAACTTAGCCTGAAGGGTATGGAACCACCGCCACCGCTGCGTAACACGGTGGTCGTGCCGATTTCGACGATGCACCGTGGTGTCGTTAACGCGCTGCAATATGCTAAAGCTATTTCCAATGATGTTACGGCCGTTCATGTTTCGGATGACCCGGAGGAGGCAAAGAAGCTCCAGGAAAAGTGGGTCAAGTGGGGTGACGGTGTACCCTTAGAGATCATCGAATCACCCTACCGTTCGCTGATGAGGCCGTTGATCAAGTACATCGAGGACGTTGATGCCAAATATGATAATGATGTTGTCACGGTGGTGTTGCCCGAGTTCGTGACGCCGAAATGGTGGCAGTACTTTCTGCATAATCAAACTTCACTACAGCTTAAGGGGGCGCTACTCTTCAATAAGGACATTGTTGTAACCAGCGTGCCCTATCGTCTGCGGCGCTAGATGACGGCTATTGGCCTGTGATCTGTTGGAGCAGGCTCGGGAGGTCAAGTAATGCTCGATGCAAGGTGATCTTGCCGTCTCTGATCTTATAGAAACGGTAGCCGCCGATTTCAAATTGTTTGCCGGACGCGGACAAGCCGCGAAATGGCCCAGTGTGCGTCCCGCGTAACGTCAGACAAACTGCCACCGCATCGGCTTCACCAACAATCTCTTCGATGATTGTTTCATGACCGGGAAATGCTGCCTGCATGATCAGTAAGGTGTGCTCAAGACCCTCACGGTTGCGTGGCTGATATGAATAATCGAAGTAAGCCGGATCAAGGAACTCATCGAGTACATCAAGGTTGTTCCCATTCCAAACTTCCATGATGAACCGTGTAATCACATCTTTATTTGCGTTGATAGACATCGTGGCCTCCTATGGGACCAAGTAGAATTGTTCCCCTATGAGAAAACTCATCGTATAGTAGTCAAAGGGCTTGACTACTTACATAGTATATAGTCCACTGCGAATATAGTCAAGCGGCTTGACTATTTATAGAAACAAAGGGAACATTGAGGATGGCATCCACACCTCATTATGACTTGATGCTCCTGCTTGGGCTCGGATTTCGGACGGTGATAGACCACTTACATGGACAGCTTGCTACACTCGGCTACGACGATGTTCGTCCTGCACACGGGTTCGCTTTCCAGCGCCTCGCGCCTGATGGTGCAACTGGGAACGAGCTTGCCGACTTTTTAGACATTACTAAACAAGCTGCAAGTGAGATGGTGGATTATCTTGAACAGCATGGCTACGTTATGCGCCAGCCACACCCTGCGGATCGGCGCGGGAAGATCGTTACCCTCACGGAGCGGGGGTGGAACTGTATTCGCGAGACCGAGGGGATCCTCTCAGATCTGGAAACACAGTGGGCGGTGATCGTTGGAGCAGAGCGTATGGAAGAGCTAAGGGCTGACTTGCGCCAACTTATCACGGTGGTGAATGGTGGCACGTTGCCACAAAAATTTCGTCCAACATGGTGACAGTGCTGTATCGGCGGCAGAGCTTGTGCAAGGCGAAAACCATACACCGGCCCCGGTACTCTTCCAGGGCCGTATGCTGGTGGGTTTCTCCTCCCTGCTGCTCCTTGTAGCGGAGCAGGCCTGAAGCTAGACGTGGAAGTGTCCGGCACAGGTGCCACCGTCGGCAGTGCTGGTGGTACGGTCGGGGCAGATGGTGCTTGACCACAGAATGTCTGTGCCGGTCGTTTGATACAGGGTAGCGTAGCTGAGGTTGGCGTAGGTCAGGTTGACCGTCGTGAGGTTAGCCTGCGTGAGGTTGGCATGGGTGAGCGTGGCACCTTGCAAGTTGGCACCCATCAGGATGGTACCTTGCAGGCTGGCGTGGTCCAGGACGGCACCGCTCAGGTTCGCGCTGATCAGGACGGCCCCTTGTAGGCTGGCGTGATTCAGGACGGCACCGCTCAGGTTCGCGCCGGTTAGGACAGCACCTTGCAGGTTGGTCCTCGTTAGAACGGCCCCTTGCACGCTGGCATGGTTCAGGATAGCACCGCTCAGGTTCGCGCCGGTCAGGTTCGCCTGGTTGAGGGAAGCGCCGGTCAAGTCACAGCCGGACAAGTCGCGTGCTTGGAGGTTGGGAAAGCCCGTTGTGCTATCACAACTGTGCGCCGACACATGACCGAGGGCGAGCGCGCTCCAGAGGGTCACGATGACCAGGAGCAGGAGACGAGGGAGGGTGGACCGAGAACGTTGAATGTTGAGCATGGACGCTACCTCGCAATACTTGTTAGGTGATGTTGGTTGAACATCTGATAAACATCAGTATAACATCAAAATGATATTTGTCAACACTCTGGCAGCAAATTGATGTATGATTGATACACACAGTATATGGAGAGGTCATGGCCATGAAAAAGGAACGGAGCAGCGAGGGTCGTGCTGGAGCAGAAGGTGACCAGCGAGCAAATGGTGACCGGCGCGTAGGCGGTGGCACGTGGGATGAGCCCGAGCGTCGTGCCGGCGAGGAGCGTCGGGTAGGAGGAAGCCGGCGCTCCGGCGGTGTGCCGCGCGCGGAGCGAACGCAGAGCCGGATGGCAGTATCCCTGCCAACGGAGTTAATCAATGATGTGGAGCAGCTAGCGCAGCAAGACGTGCGCTCGATCAATGGCGAAATTATTGTGTTGCTGCGAGAGGCGGTGGATGCGCGGAAAGCGCACTGACGTGCCGTGGCTTGCGCACCGATCGCCGATCACTTCACGTAAGACGCATCCACTACAGCCGTGTCAAGACCAGCGGGCCGTCGTCGGTAATTACGACCGTATGCTCGAATTGGGCCGAGCGTGAGCCGTCGGCGGTGCGGACGGTCCAGCCATCACGTTCGACTTTGGTGTCGGCAGCACCAGCGTTGACCATCGGCTCGATCGTAAAGACCATCCCTGGGAGTAGGCGCTGACCCGTACCGGGTGTGCCGTAATGCAGCACCGTCGGATCTTCGTGTAAGTTGCGTCCGAGCCCGTGGCCGGTATATTCGCGCACAAGGGAGAAGTGGGCGGCCTCGGCATGGCGTTGAATTGCGGCCCCAATATCGCCGAGCCGTTGGCGTGGTTGAGCCTGCTCGATGCCGAGCATCAAACATTCCTGCGTGGTAGCGAGCAACCGCTGGGTCGTGGCGTCGATCTCGCCGACCGGATAGGTGACGCACGAGTCACCGACCCAGCCATGCAGGCGTACGCCGATGTCGACGCCAATGACATCGCCGGCCTTGAGCTGCTGCCGTGAGTTGGGGATACCGTGACAGATCACGTCGTTGACCGAGGCGCAAATCGTGGCGGGAAAGGGCGGTGTGCCCCGGCTGCCGCGTGGCACATAGCCTTTATAGATCGGCTCCGCCCCGTGGCGACGAATAAACTCTTCGGCCAACTGGTCCAGCTCGCCTGTCGTCACGCCGGGCCGCACGTGGTCCCGCAGCAACTCAAAGGTTTCGGCAACCAGTTGCCCGGCAGCATGGAGTTGTGCAATTTGGCTCCGTGACTTAAGTGTGATTGTCATTCTTCTCTCAGTTCTCTCTGCTCGGTCGTTGCAGCCAGATCAGCTTTGGGTACGAGCTCGCCAGCTATGTCCTGACGCTCGACCATAAGCGCGGCGGCGAAGGCTTGCATCGTCGCTTCCTGCCGCTCATTCCAGACTGCCTTGATCCGCTTACTTTTGATCAGCTCCCAAGCCGCGTCGAGCTCCATGCCGTTCAACATCAAATACGCCGCGCACTGCATGGTTGAGCGTCCGACACCGGCATGGCAATGCACCAGCACGATTTCACCTGCACGGATCGCTTCGTTGATAAAGGCAGCACCCATGCGCAGTTGTGCGAGCGTGGGTGGATTAAAGTCGGGCGTGGGTAAGCGCAGGTAGCCGGTGGGTTGCAGCTCGCCGAAGGTGTCTTCGTCATGGCGTTCGCCTTGTAAGGAGACGACCACCCGGATCCCCTGATTAAACAGCTGGCGCCAATCCGCCTCATCGATAAAGGCACCCACGACCAGTTGCGGTGTAATCGCATCTGCGTTGGGTGGCAAGGCCGGCTGGCGGCGCCGTTGCCAGGCACGCCTGCGCAAGAAAATCTGCGTTCGTAAGCGCAGGATCTGGGCAACGAGGGACGAAGACACGCTCACAGCTCCTTCCGTAACCATTCTGATTCGATTGTACCATGGTGAGGAGCGAGGGATGAGTGGCGTGCGACCGGAGGCATGAGCGATGGGGGCCTCGTAGCGCCGCTCTTTTCCAACTTGACAGCCGCGAACGATCTACGCCAAGATTACATATACGCGGCGCAGAGGACCGGCAATGCCGCCGTGGAAAAACGGAGCGCGATGAAGCACAAGACGTTACATATGATCGGCAATGCGCATCTTGACGTCGTGTGGCTCTGGCGTTGGCAGGAGGGGCTGCAAGCTGCCAAAGCAACCTTTCGCGCCATGCTCCAACAGTTAGGCGAATCGGCTGACTTCGTCTTTACGTCGAGCTCCGCCGCGATCTATGCCTGGATCGAAAGCAACGACCCCGAAATGTTCGCGGCTATTAAGCAGCGCGTGGTGGAAGGGCGTTGGTGCATCGTCGGCGGCTGGTGGCTCCAGCCCGACTGTAACCTGCCCTGTGGCGAAGCCTTTGTCCGCCACGCGCTCTACGGCCAGCGCTTTTTCAAAGAAAAGCTGGGTGTGGTCGCGACTGTCGGCTATAACGTCGATAGCTTTGGCCACCACGCCATGCTGCCCCAAATTCTGCTGAAAAGTGGCCTAACGTCCTACGTCTTTACCCGTCCCGAAACCTTCGAGAAAGGCCTGCCCGGTCGCGTCTTTTGGTGGGAATCGGACGATGGCTCGCGTGTCCTCGCCTATCGTATTCCCTACGAATATTTATCGCGCGATGCCGATCTCCAAACCTATGTCCGCCGCTGTATGCCCGAGCTGAAAGCTCCGCTGGACGACCTGATGTGTTTCTACGGTGTCGGCAACCATGGCGGTGGGCCGACCCGTGCCAACCTTGCCAGCATCCGCCGCATGGATGCGGATCCTGAGTTCCCGCACCTCGTCTTTGATTCGCCCGAAGGCTTCTTCAACACTGTGCGGGCCAGCGGCCAGCGCTTTCCGGTGGTCCATGACGAGTTGCAGCACCACGCCAGCGGCTGTTATGCGGCCCACTCCGGTGTCAAGCGCTGGAACCGCCAGGCCGAACATCTGCTCCTGACTGCCGAACGGCTCTCGGTACTGGCAGCCCATCTCGTGAACCAGCCCTACCCATCGGAGCTGACCCATGCTTGGCAAAACGTGCTCTTCAACCAGTTCCATGACATCCTGGCCGGGACCAGCCTTCCCGAAGCCTACGACGACGCCCGCGACCTCTATGGTGAAGCACTCTCCATCGGCAACCGCGCGCTCAACGATGCGCTCCAACGCCTGGCCTCCAACATCGCGCTGCCCTTCGAAGCCGGCATGACCCCAATCGTCGTCTTCAATCCGCATGCCTGGCCCGCCACTGTCCCCGTCGAAGTCGACTATGGCGGCCTAACTCCCCAAATGCGCTTGGTCGACGACACGAACCGCGAACTGTCGTTCCAGTTCATCCGGCCCAGTGTGGTCGTGAGTGGCTGGCGTAAGCGCATGAGCTTTGTGGCCGACCTACCGGCCCTCGGCTACCGCGTCTTCCGCATGCGCAAGGAGCCCTCACAACTCGAAGTGGCAGCGGTTGCGGCAAGCGACTACATGATCGAGACCGACTGGTTCCGCCTAGAGATCGACCCTACGACCGGCTCTATCGTCAGCTTGCATGATAAACGCTGGCACGTTGAGGTCTTCGCTGGACCGGCCGCAGTCCCGGTGGTGATCGAAGATCGCAGCGATACCTGGAGCCATGGCGTATATCATTTTCAGGACGTGATTGGAGCATTCACGGCGACCGACGTATGCTTGGTCGAGCAGGGTCCCGTCCAAGCCACCATTCGTGTCCAGAGCCGCTATGGGGCTTCCCATATCACGCAATACTTCACCCTGTACCGCGACCTGCCGTATATCACCGTTCGCGTACAAGTGGATTGGCACGAGCAACTCAAGCTGCTGAAGTTACGCTTTCCGGTCAACCTGCACTTCGTCAAGGCAACCTACGAAATCCCCTATGGCTCGATCGAGCGCCCGGCGACCGGCGAGGAAGAGCCTGGGTTGAATTGGCTCGACGTGTCGGGAATCGAGCGCAGTACCGAAATCCCCTATGGCTTGAGCTTGCTGAATGATGGCAAATATAGTTTTGATGTGCGCGGCAACGAGTTGAGCATGACCATCCTACGCTCACCACCCTATGCGCACCACGTCCCACGCCAACTTGTGCCGGAGGAAGACTACACCTTCATGGATCAAGGCATCCAATGGTTTACCTATGCCCTGTTGCCGCATGATCGCAGCTGGGAAACTGCCGGCACCGTGCAGCATGCCTTGGAACTCAACCAGCCCGTCGTGACACTCGTCGAGTCGGCCCACGACGGTCCGCTGCCACAGCAGGCTTCGTATATTGCGGTGGACCGGCCCAATATCGTCGTGAGTGTGCTCAAGCAAGCCGAAGACGACGACTCAACGATTTTGCGCTGTTACGAGACCGCCAAAATGGCGACCGAAGCAACCTTTCATTTGTCGCTCTGGGGCCGTGAGCTAACGACTCATTTTGACCCCTGCGAGATCAAGACGTTTCGCGTGCCGCGCGATCACGACACACCCATAACCGAGGTGAATCTGATCGAATGGGCCTATGAAGCAGTCGGAAGCGAGCTGTTCGATGGACAGTCTATACAGCAGGAAGGAAGCAACAGCCACGGCGGAAAAGCATAATCAGACACATCAGCTGAAACGCGCTCGTTGTCGAATTATCGAATGAGCATGAATAGCTCGCAGACGGTGTACAACCAGGTTAATTTTTGACATAGGAGGTGTACGTTATGCATCGAGCATCGTTGAGGCGTCGCATGACAGGTTTGGCACTGCTGGTAGCTCTGGCACTCGCGTGGCCACAACATGCCAGCGCAAGCTCGTCCTGTTTTACGGCGACGGGCCAGTGCCTCGGGGTCTTTTTTAGTAATTACTGGCCGCTCAATGGCGGTTTGCCCGTCTTTGGCTATCCCACGACGACGGTCAATCCCGAAGTCAACCCTGATATCGGCGCGACCTATCTGACCCAGTGGTTCGAGCGCAACCGCCTCGAATCGCATCCAGAAATGCCCGTACCCTTCACCGTCTTGCTTGGGCGGCTCGGCGACGAGCGGTTGAAGCAGCAGGGCCGAGATTGGACCACTTTCCCCAAAGCCAACCCGGCGGCGCCCCATTATTTTGCCGTGACGGGTCATGCCATTGCACCGCAGTTCTGGAGCTACTGGTCGAGCCATGGTCTGGACCTCGGTGACCCAGGGCTTAGCTTCCAGGAGTCGTTGGGGCTCTTCGGCTATCCGCTCTCGGAGCCGGCGATGGAAACGAACTCGTCGGGCGATATGGTCCTGACGCAGTGGTTCGAGCGGGCGCGCTTCGAATACCATCCGCTGCTGGCGCCACCCTTCACTGTGCTGCTAGGACTGCTCGGCAACGAGGTCCGCGCTGCCCGGTCACCAGCACCTGTGCCCTTCTATGAGAGCCGGGATGTCGAGCCGGAGCGCTTTCTGATCTCGTATTATGATGCCATCAACCGCCACGAATACCAGCGTGCTTACAACTACTGGGAGGCGCCCAACGCGCTGAACGGGCTGCCGCCATTCGCGCAGTTTGCGGCGGGCTTCGCCACGACCGAGTTCGTCGAGCTGACGATCGGTCTCGCAAGTGGCCAGGGAGCGGCGGGGAGTGTCTTTGCGGATATCCCAACCGTGCTGGTTGTGCGCCACACCGACGCGTCACGGCAGGTCTTCTTCGGCTGTTATACCGTGCGCCACACCAATCCAGGTATCGACCCCAATCCGGCGGCTACGCTATGGCGCATCTATAGTGCCAAGATCCAGGAAGGCCCGGCCACCGCGACGGCGGCGTCCGTCTTGCCGGCGGCCTGTTCGCAGTAAGCGCCATCAGACGCTTCACGACGCCCATCCCATTTCGAGCATTCTTGGATTCAGCTTGTCCAAACGCGCATAGGCCACGCTCACCGGTGGCTTATGCGCGGCGCACGATAAACTGCTGGAGTTCCGGAGTAGCGGTTGCCAGCACCTGGAGGAATTCGTCACCACTGCTATACGGTCGGTCCGGCACGCGCACGGCGAGCACGGGAAACGTGGCCTCGTCCTCCTGAAACGGCCAGGGATCAACCGTCGCCGTTCGTTCGCCAATGTTGCGCACCGCAATGGTTGTCTCGCCGTCGCTCGCCGGCACGTGGTCAAGCACTTGATCGCGCATACCAAAATACACGAAGAATAGCGAAAGGCGATCCCATGTTCTGAGGCGCAGGTAGGCCGGCCAGAGACGTGCAGGTTCGACGGCGGCGGCATAGTGCGAGGTCTGCGCAAGCTGCGTTCGCAGCTGCCGCTGCAGTGTGATCTGCTCCTCAATAAATGTGCGCTCAACGGTAGGGGCTTCCGGACGAAGCGGCGGCACCAGGGTTTGCGGGTCCCAACCTTCAACGCCGGCATACAGGACGGCGGCATGCAGACTGACGAGTAGACCGGTATAGGGATCGATGGCGACTGCGCGCTCAACACCGGCCCCATAGAACGCGGCATGCACGGGCGGCTCTATCTCACTGAGGTTGCGGGGGCGCTGCGTTGTGGGGATGAGGGTGGGATGTTCCTCCCAGTCACGCCAGCCATTGTCGTGGAGGCCAGCGGCGCGAACGGTCTCTTCAAGATGCTCCGGTGGCGGAAACGAGGTATTGCCCCATTGCTCGGCGATACGGGCAACCTGCGCCATGTGGTCGGTCTGGCGCACGATGACCAGCGTGTCGCCCTCGGTTTGAATCAACATACGTTACCTCATCTAACATTGATCAAGGTTGTGATACGACGGAGGTTGCCATCTTTGCTATGATATCGACGACGTCGACATTACACGTAACTGCTTGGTACTATTCGTGCTCCTTTGTAGTAGACTAGGTTATGAGCGTTATATCGTAAAACGTGTTGGGGCGTCAAGCGATGCTCCCTGCTGCAATGGTTGGCCAGAACATACAGAAGGAGGGTATTCCATGCTGCGTTCACGACGGTTGAGATCATGGCTCATGGCCGCTGCTCTAAGCCTTGGCTGCTTCCTGCCTCTGCCCCTCTTTGCTCACAGCGCGGCTGCGTCGGAGCTAGCACAGCAGGATGCCACCTGCACCACCAGCGTTATGCATATGATTCAGGTGGGTGAAACGCTCTCCGGCCTGGCGGTGCAGTTTGGGATACCTGAAGCAACGATTATTCAGGCGAATGGACTTGCCGATCCCAACCTGATCTATGGTGGCCAGCCGCTCTTGATTCCGAACTGCGGCTTCCTGCCGGCGGCCCCTGCTGCCGTTGCTGCTCCGGCTGCTACTATGGTGGCGGGACAACACGTGGTACAAGCCGGTGAAACGATCTGGAGTATTAGTCTACAGTATGGCATCTCACAGGACGCCATCGCACGTGCGAATAGCATCACTAATCCTGGGCTGATCTATGCCGGGCAGTCACTGGTTATTCCGGCGGCCACTCCTGCTCCTGCGCCAGCAGTTGCCGTGAGTGCTCCTGTCACGACACCGGCCCCGGCGAGCGCTCCCGCAGCGGTACTACCTCCCGCCGGTGCTCCTGCAGCGAAACCACCTGTCGCCTCGGTACCGGCCAGTACACCGGCACCCGCAACTTCCGCAACCAAACCGACTCCCATAGGGAAACGCATTGAAGTCAACCTGAGTACACAGCAGATGTATGCCTATGACGGCAACCAGCTCTTCGTAAGCTCGGGAGTTTCGACGGGTCGCCCTGGCTGGGATACACCCCCTGGCAACTATGCCGTCTATGAGAAGTTATCTATCCAAACGATGCGGGGGACGGCGAAAGGCACATCGTGGGTAGTACCGAATGTACCGAATGTGATGTATTTCTTCGGCGGCGATGCACTACATGGTACCTACTGGCATAACCGCTTCGGTACCGGTGACCGGCTGAGCCACGGCTGTGTTAATCTACCATTGGGCGTTGCGGCACAGCTCTATGCGTGGGCACCGGTCGGCACACCAGTGTGGGTCCATTATTGATGATATAGGGCTATCATTCCACAGGAGCGTGCCCCAGCCGGCGCGCTCCTCCAGTTTAAGAGGAAACGCGCATGTGTCGAAACATCAAGCCACTCTTCAACTTCGAACCGCCAGTGACCGGGGACGAGATTCATGCCGCCGCATTACAATTCGTGCGCAAAGTAAGCGGCTTCAACACGCCATCCAAAGCCAACGAAGCGGCATTCCTGGTCGCCGTTGACGAGATAGCCGTCGCCTCCCGTAAGCTACTCAACGAGCTTGAGACGAACGCACCACCCAAGAATCGTATCGAAGAAGCTGCCAAGGCCCAAGCACGCTCTGCTCAAAGGTTTTCTAAATAAGCAGTGCTTGCCTTAACGTTCGCCACGCACCATCGCGATCAGGCGGCCGAGGATTAGTTCACCATCGGCACGCAGGCCGTTGTGCTGGAACTCGTTGGTGACCCAGACCCGGCAGCCGGCGATGGTGCGCGCCGTCTCCTCTGAGACTACACGCTCGACATACATATCGTCGTAGTAGATGGCCGCAGCACAGGGCACGGTGTTGTGCTGTAAGCATTCTGCGTCATACAGGCGTGACCAGCTATCATGCTGCGCCAGAAGCTCGGCAGCCGCAGCCAACGGGCGCAGTGTACTGTCCTCGGCAAACATCCAGGGGTAGATCATCTCGCCGGTGAAATACACGGGCTTGCCCGGCTCCAGGACAAACTCCCCGTATGCCGTGCGCACGCGCTCGGCAGCCCAATGTGGGCCGACGCCCTGGGAGTAGATCGGTTCATGCAGGACTGCATAGAGCGGACGACCGGCAAACGTCACCATCGACATGACGCTATACAGAAAACTTTGGCTCAGCTCAGGGCCGCTAGCGCCCTCTACGAACGCCTCCTCCAGCAGATAATGGAGTTCCTCAAAGCCATCGCTCATACCGAAGCCCATACCGAGCGTTTGAAAGCGGTGGGGTGTTAACTGTTCGTCGTTGGGCAGCCGGACGTCGTTGGCACGTAGATAGGCTACGATGGCCTGGGCACGGGTCTGGTCGTCGGGATAGCGCGCAAAGTAGAGCAGGTTTTGCGTAAGAACACGCCGGTAGGTCATGTGGTAGATCTCATCGGCGGTGTGAGCAAGTGGCGGCAGTCCACCGGTGATAAAAGCTTCACGCAAGCCTTCCGGCGCGAACGAGAGGTAGGTCACCACACAAAAACCGCCGTAGCTTTGCCCGAGCACACTCCAGCGTCCTTCCGGTCCAAGGAGCAGGCCGCGAATATGTTCAGCGTCACGTATAATCGCATCGGCACGGAAGTGCATCAGATACTCAGCCTGTGCCTCTGCAGTGCCGCGCCTTGACAGCGTCTGCTCATTGACGGGCGTGCTTCGACCGGTACCACGCTGATCGAGCAGTAACACCCGATACTCCTCGGTTGCTCGCTTAAGCCAACCGTTCCGGCTATCAGGGCGGGGAGATTTACCACCGGGACCACCCTGGAAGAAAACTAGCCACGGTAGATCGCGCTGCTCCTGGCTCGGAGCAACTACCTCGCGCGCAAAAACCATTAGCTGTTCACCCTCAGGTTGAGTGTAATCCAGCGGAACACGAAACTCATGGTCGGTCAGCACGAGCCCGGGTAAGCGATGGGTTATGAGAGACATGGCTACTGCTCCTTGGGTATGTATATGTTGTGGTAGGAAGTGAGGATAACCATGTTGTTGGTCTGCCCATCTACTTGCAAGGACCTTGCCAAGGATTGCGCATCCACTGAAACTTCAGCCAACCTTCAATCCAGCTTAATCCTCGCGACAGCATTGCTTGCTATAGTCTGAAGCACCGCTAGGTGGGCTAGTCAGAAGGACGAGCAAACGATGCGTACCGGAACATCGCAGTATATCATTGCAATCCTTGAGCATGATCCGCTGCTGTCGATGCTGCTTGGCGATTGCTTGAGCGATGCTGGGCATGATGTGCGCCTGTGGATAGCCGGGGAAGCACCCTATGACTTCATTGAACAGGTACAACCTGATCTCGTCGTGATGGATCTGTGGCTGCCTCACCCCCAAGAGGGTTTAGCTGTGTTAACGCGTCTGGGTACTACGCCAATGCTAAGGCATATGCCACTGATTGTTTGCTCCGTTGATGATCTATGGCTCCAAGCCGAGGCAAGTGTCTTGCATGCCTTGCGCTGCTCAGTGCTCGCGAAGCCGTTCAAGCTCGTTGAACTCAGGCTGCTCGTCGAAGCGTGCTTACGCAAGGCACAATTGCGAACGGAGCGGCAAACGTTGGTCGGATCAGTGTCAGGAGCGATGGGAGCATTGAACAAACAAGAAGGAATGCAAAGGTGGATTGGATAACGAGCCCTGCGGGGTGGATCGCACTCGTCACATTAGTGTCACTCGAAATTGTGTTGGGTATTGACAATGTGATCTTTATCTCGATCATGGTCGCTAAGCTGCCGGCAGCCCTGCAAGCACGGGCACGCTCGTTGGGCTTAGGGTTAGCGATGTTCACGCGGATCGCATTGCTCTTCTCGCTAGCCTGGCTCACACGTCTGACAGCACCCTTGCTCGTGATCGCGGGACAAGAGCTCTCGGGACGAGATTTGATTTTGATCATCGGTGGACTGTTTCTTTTGGGCAAGAGCGCCCATGAGATTCATCAGAAGTTGGAAGGGGCTCCAGAGCCAACACGGGTAGGGAGCGGGGTATCCTTCACCAGCATCATTGTGCAAATCGTGTTACTTGATATTGTTTTTTCGCTTGATTCGGTGATCACTGCTGTCGGCATGGTCAGCCAGCTTGGCATCATGGTGACGGCGGTCGTCGTTGCCGTCATCTGTATGCTGTTTTTTGCTGGAACGATCGGCGCCTTTGTTGAACGCTATCCAACCGTGAAAATGTTGGCCTTAAGCTTTTTGCTGCTGATCGGCTTCTCGTTGATTGCCGAAGGCTTCGAGGTGCACATTCCTAAAGGTTACATTTACTTTGCCATGGCCTTTTCAGTAGCTGTTGAAATGCTCAACTTACGCCTGCGGAAACAGCAAGATGCTTCCGCTACGCCTCAGATCCCGCTGCAGCGCGAGGTGCGTGGTGCGCCCCTGCAGCATGATCATTAGCCCAGCGGGAGCTGAACCGCAAACGTTGTGCCCGCATCAATGCTACTGTAAACATCAACGCTGCCAGCATGGGCCTCGGCAATATATTTGACGATGGCCAGTCCGAGGCCACTGTTGCCACTCGCACGCGTGCGCGTCTTATCTAACCGGTAAAAACGTTCCCAGATGTGGGATAGATGATCCGCCGGAATACCTGGGCCGTTATCTGCGACCGTCACGACGGCCCAGCCATCACGTTGCTGGAGTTGCACCATCACCGCTGTGCCGGGTGGTGTGTGCTGGATGGCGTTCTCTAGCAAATTACGCATCAGCTGGGTCAGCCGTTCCGCATCCCCAATGATCCTCACCGGCGCTCCAATATCGAGCGAGATCGTATGATCCTGCGTCTGACGCGCGATGGTAGCAGCAGTTTCTTGCACGACGTGATCAAGGCGTACTGGTGCCTGCGCAATCACCTGATGAGCGTCGGCTTGCGCCAGTAGCAACAGGTCATTGACCAGCCGCCGCATACGTTGAGCTTCAGCCGTGGCTTCCTGGACCGAGAGGTCGCGCTCGTGAGGATCCAGGTTGCGTTGCAATAAATGGAGATTCCCGAGTACGACGGTCAGCGGCGAGCGTAGTTCGTGTGAGGTATCAGCCAAGAACTGCCGTTGCTGAATCAAGGTCTGCTCGACGGTGGTGATCAACGTATTAATCGTCGTAGCCAACTGTCCAATTTCGTCCTGGCGATGGGGCAGCGGTACACGGGTGTCGTACCGTCCGGTGAGCGCCACTTGGCTGGCTGTTTGTGTCAGCTGGCGAATTGGCGCGAGCGCCCGGGCTGTCAGCAGTGTTGCACCACCACCTGCCAGTAGCAGGCTCATGCCAACACCCGCCAGCAGCACCACGCGTATCCCCTGGAGCGTCCGCAACAATGGTTGGAGTGACTCGGCGACGACCAGCACGCGATCTGGTTGGCCCCGTAAAGGCTGTGCCAGGAAGCGCAGTTGCTCGGTGTTACTTACCATAGCCGTTCCACGGATACCCTTACCCGCATGTGCGTCAGCGAGAACCGTGGCTGCTAATGGCAAACGGCCACCAGGCAGGTTCGGTGAAGCAGCATGCACTGTTCCATCGGAGGCTACGACTTCGGCATAGATGCCAGGGACCGCGAACTCCTCTAATGGTACCGGTAATGAGAGTGCTTGAGCGCCTGCCACACTTGTGGTAGGCGTTAGAGCACGTGTAAAAAGGAGTGCGCGTGTTTCGAGCTGGGTGTCGATTTGACGTCGGAGGGTGGCTTGCAAGACCTGGTAAAAGGTGATGGCGAATAGAACCAGCGTCGCGCCGGTGAGCAGCGTGGTCAGCAAGGTCAGTCGCAGCCCTAGTGACACGCCGTTGTTATTCGTCGCTTTCGCGGAGTGCGTAACCGGCACCACGTATCGTTTGGATCAGCCGGGGCTCGTGACCGCTGCCTTCGAGTTTATCACGAAGCCGCGCAATATGAACTTCGATCGCATTGCTGTCGACATCCGCATCGCTCCATAAGCGGTCCAAAATCAGCTCGCGCGTCAATACTTGACGTGGGTGGCGCATGAACAGCAACAATAGCTCGTACTCTCGGGTCGTGAGATCGATGCGTCGCGTGCTCCGGTACGCCTCGCGCGCACCGGTGTCGAGCCGCAGATCCGCAAAGCTCAACACACGCTCGCGTTGTGGCTGCGCGCGACGTAGGAGTGCACGTATCCGAGCCAGGAGTTCATCGAAGTCGAACGGCTTGACCAAATAATCGTCAGCCCCACTGTCAAGACCGGCGATCCGATCAGGGACCGCGTCTCGGGCGGTCAACATCAAAATCGGTACTTCCAGACCCCGCCGCAGGCGACGACACACCTCTAGCCCATCTAAGGCGGGCAACATAACATCGAGCACGACAATATCTGGTGGGTTGCTACGAGCCAGCTGGAGGGCATGTGGCCCGTCAATGGCCAGCTCAACGTCGTAGCCCTCGAAACGCAGTCCGCGGCTCAAGACACTCCGAATATGGGGATCATCATCGACTACAAGTACCGTTGCCATCCGCTCCTCCTGTGGCTACAGTATACCAGCGTGCCCCCGAACCACACCTGCGTACACGAAGGATACCTGGTACGATATCTCCCGTACGAACGCTTTCGCATGAGGATGACACATGACGGGTGATGAGGAAGTACTACACCAAGCGCAGCAGTTGCCACCGCGCGACCAGACTAAAAGCGCTGGGGAAGGCCCGCGCTACTCCGCAGAGCCTAAGTCAGCCGGTGAGGACCCAGAAACCAGGCAGCGCACGGGACGCGAGCCGCTCAAGAATGTCGAAGCTACGCTAGAAAAGATTGACGACAACCCAGAGATTGAGGGGACCTAAGCAAGCGCTGGAACAAGCTCATGCTTAGGTCCCCTACTTCACCTGTTCACTGCACTATGTTCATCCATTGCCTGCAGCCTGTCGCGCTCGCCAGCGTGGGAGCACATGCTGCCGGTAGAATGCGATAACGCGGTTCTGGTTGGGAAAAGACCATCCGCAGCCGGTCGTCGGCTACGGGCGGGCGCGGTCTCCGATGAACGAAACCGATAGCAAACCGGGGGGCCATGATGATCGGCGGGGTGGCGTAATTAGGGGATGGGCAATTCGACGTTGCCACATCGAATCCAGTGTGGCTCGATCTGTGCTATCGGGCGATCAAACAGTCCGAGTTGGCCATCCATCTGCACGATCTGCGCGAAGTCATCCGGGGCGAAGGCCTTACGCAACCGCGTGGCATAGCCCATGAGCACGTTCTGGAGGTAATGGTCGGTATCGTAAGCTGCGGTAGCTGAGGCATCATCGCCCGTTGGGAGGGAGAACCAGCGATGATCCGCGTCACGGTAGATCCGGATGCGCTCGCCTGCCCGCCACGTCGTGCGCCCGGCTGCCAGCAGTGCTTCATAAACCGGCTCGGGCCGCCGTGCACGCGTCGCAGCATAGGCCTCGGGTGTTTTGGTCAAGGCGACCTGCTCGGCAAGCTCCGCCAGCGGCATGGTCCCGCTCCGTACCGCTGCGATAGTGGCGAGAAAGGCTGCTCGCACGCCTACCACATCGCCGTGCAAGAGGGCATGCAGGGCGGTTTGTAGCCAACGCTCGGCGAACGGCACGGCACCGCGTGAGCGGAAGGCCACCCCCCGCGTGATCAACTTGCCATCATAGGTGAGAAGCGCGTAATTTTTCACCTCATGGCTAAACATCGCTTGGTAGCGACCCTCGTACTCAAGCTGAATGCCCGCTGGCAGTTCAGTGGCGATAGCGGCGACCAGCGCGCGCTCCTCGCGTTCGGCCCAGTGCTCGGGCACTGCCACATATACGCCATCGGTATCGGCCTCGATCAAGGCCACGCCGCGCCCCCGTAGCGCGTTAACGACCCCTTGCAGCAACTCACGCCCGCGCCGGGTCACCTCATCGGCAGCATGCTGATCGGCGAAAAGCGCCAGATGTGGCGCGCCCATATAGCCGTAGGCCGAATTGATCAAAATCTTCATGGCGGCCTGCATGCCATCATGGTGACCGGCAATCAATGAACCGGGCACCGCCGTTCGGGCTGCAGCTTTATGCAGCAGCCGCAGATCGATCAGCCGGTCAAGGATACCAAGCAGCACGCCCAACCGGTCGCAGACAGGGCCTATCTGGTAGCAGCGCATCAACGATGGATACAGCGAGGCAACGTCAGCCTTGACCACTTGTTGCGCGATGCCCGTGGCAAACAACAGCGTAGCACCACCGGCATGGGGTGCCAGCACCGGTTGTTTCTCACAAGGGAGCGCTGCTCCCGCACGCAGATAGGCTCGAACAAGCAGCGGCTCCAAGATGCCCATCGCCGGTCCGGCCGAAGCCACCCGCTCATAGCGCCGGGGGGCCATGCCGGCCAGCGCAAAGGGTGCGCCAAGCAGTCGCCGTGACAAGCCATCAACCTCCTCGACGTCCTGCAGTGCATACTGCCGGACGCGCGCCGGATCGGAGCGGTAGGTCGCATAGATTTGTGCACCCGGCAACTCGACGCGATCCGTCGCCGCCAAGCCGAAATGGCGGGCCACCGCCTTCAGTCCATGGCTGGGGAGTTCGCGCGCCGAGAAATCATAGCGTCGTACCGCGTCCAGTGTGTCAATCAGTTCACGACCAGGAATGCTCCAACGCATGCGGCGTTCGCCGTTGGCAGCTTTGCCGCGCGAGTCGGCATATTGCTCAAGCTCCGGCGGACCACCCACCCGTGCCAGGTAGAGTGGCACCCACAACCGACGGGCTCGCTCCACCACAAACGGCAGGTCGAAGCCATGCAGATTATGATTCTCGATCACGTCGGGATCACGTTCGCGTATGAGCGAGCAGAGATCGCTGATTAAGCGCGGCTCGTCCTCCGGCTCCGGTGCTTCCAGGATGGTCGCTAGGCCCCGATTATCGCGCACCGCAACCATGAAGATCCGCCCCTCACGGGGATCGAGCGCGGTCGTTTCGAGGTCAAACTGCAAGCGGTGGAGATCATCATACTCGAGACCGCGAAAGTAGACGCGGCCGGTCTGCATCAGATACTGCTCAACTGGACCAACGCCGTAGTAGTCGTCAAGGGCACGGAGCCGTGTGACCACCCGCCCTAGCCGCCGGGAGGCACCCTGCAAGATCGCACGGTCCAGCGCATAGCCGGGACGCGCTGACAAGAGATAGCGGTAGCCATCCGTAGGCCCGTCCAACTCTCGATACTGTACCAGGCCCACATCCGGGCTTGCCGCTGTTACCGGTACGAGATCAGCGCCTAGGTGCCCAAGATCGGCCAGGGTCGTCGCCATGATCCAGGGCCGAAAGCGGTCCCGAGTACAAACCACCTGGTCCTGCACGCGCTGCCACACAACCGCACGCCCGTCACGTCCGGCCCAGACCGACACAATCCCAGGTAGCGGGTCCCAACCGAACAGCCATTGATCGACTTGAACATCCATGCGTGAGATCCTGCTTCCGCACATTCTTGCAGGAGTATAGACGCTTAAGCGAGTGCGTGCAGTACAATAT
>JACDGP010000187.1 GCA_013821605.1 Herpetosiphonaceae bacterium | reverse complement strand
GGCCCTGGGTGGCGGACTTCGCGACTAACAACGGCTCCCGGTCGGCGGACGCCGGTGCATCAAGCGCTTCGACCACTGCGCCAGTCAGACGGCAGGCCAGACCATGATCTGAACCGTGGGTAAAGGCTACGACCTCGGTCCGTGTATGGCTCCGCACACACGCCGGGCACCAATACCGCTGCTCATCAGTAGGAGTGGAGAGCGTTGGTGCCATGGGCACTTGAACGGCTTGCACGATAGCACCGGTTTCCCGACAGCTATATTCTTCAACGCCATTTTGTTGAAACGGCAGTACTTCTCCGAGCCCATGCACGCGCATACAAGCTGGGCACCACCAGCGTCGCGGATCACCCTCCAAGGGAACCCTCCTTCTCGATTACAGAGGTGATGATAGCATAGGGGCAGACATCGAGTATGCATCGGGAAACAATGCTAGGTCACGGGTGCATGAAGCGTATACAATACGCTGCGGTAGGGACAGCTAGGTCAGCAGCAGGAGGTAGGCAATGCCACGTGGGCGACGGCCACAGGTCCATGGCATACAGACAGTGGGAGCAACAGTCTTACGCCAATTGCGTGAACGGGCCGGTCTGACATTGCTTGAGGTCGAAGCGGTCACGGAGGGACAAATTGGGGCCGCGCACTTACAGCGGATTGAGTCAGGCAAGACGAAATTGCCCGATCGGGGAACTCTGGTAACGATCCTGGCGGCACTGGGAACGAGCTATCCCAATCAGCGGGTTGTCTTGGAAAACTTCGGTTATAAAGCGCCGACCGGCTTACCAACGGAAGCTGAGATCGCAGCAGCGCGGGCATTATGCGAAACTGAGCTTGCGACGGCTACCTGGCCGGTCTACCTGAGCGATTGTGCCTTGCGCCTGCTGGCATGGAATCGGTATGTCCCGCGGTTGCTTGGCCGAGACCCTGATGATCCGGCACTGGAGCGCTTCCTAAACTGCACGATTCTTGATCTGGCATTTAACCCCGATTTTGAGACGCCCTTTTTGATCGACAATCCGGATGAATTCTTGCCGGCGCTGCTACGCTTAGTTAAAGGTAATCTGCTGCCATTTCAGGGCGAAGCATGGTATGACACGCTTATCAGCCGCGGCATGGCATTGCCTGGATTTGCAAAGCTGTGGAATACGATTAGCGATGAGATGGTCGAAAAGGTGGGAGCACATATTAATGTGCCAATGCGGATTGATGTGCCGCAAGTGGGCCTGCTTTCGTTTGTCTTAGCTGGCTCCAACCTGGTGCATGATCCACGCTTCGTCGTCGTGCACTACACCCCATTTGGTGTCATTACGTTACGACAGTGCGCGCTGTGGGCCGAAGCAGAAGGCGTGTGGCAACGCTAAGTTGCCCAGCTGTAACCCCATGCAAGTTATGGGCATGGTTGCGGCCCTGCAACCATGCCCGTCCTCAAAATTGTGCCGTATCCGACGTCCTAGGTCGCGAATAGTTTACGTTGCCCAACGGTAAAGGTAATCAATACGAGCACTGCAACCGCAAGCAGTAACAAACCATAGCGGCGCGCCTCACTATCAGGTGCGCGCCTGGCACGAGCAACGAGGACCGAAATGAGGCCGACGCTCGCGATGCCGAGGAGATAATGCACCCAGAGCTGGGCACCGTAGCCAATCCCAGTAATGAAACTAATGACAACTAATAGCAGACCGAGCACGAATTGTAACGATCCGCTGATGAGATCCGCGCGTAGTATGATCGCCGAGCTACCACTACTCGTCCGTCGTGTCGTCAACAGTAGCACAGTCGCCGCAATAGTCAGAAGCAGCGTCAAGCCACCTACAGCGTTATGTACCGCTTTGATAATGTTGTACAACCCTCCCATAAACACGTCCTTCCATCTGCGTGGTCGCTACGCGGATTTCGACCCTACAGCATTAGAAGGGCGAGCATCGGAATTGTCAAGTTATACCTGAGTTAATCCTCAAAGCTATGGAGTGCATGGAACGAGTCGCGCAAGGCCGGATACAAACTCTGGTACATAGGATAGAGGCGCTCATAGACGGCGACAGCGGATGGCGTGGGAGCTTGCTCATCAACAAGTTGGGTAACAGCACGCGCGGCAGCGGGAACATCCGGCCAGTTGCCGGCTCCCACCCCTGCCAGTAGTGCAGCACCCATGGCTGCACCTTCGGTGTCGGCAACAGTATATAACGGGAGACCAATACTATCGGTAAGGATTTGACGCCACACATGGCTTCGAGCAGCACCACCACTGATTGCCGCCTGCTTAGGCTGTATGCCTTGAGCACGTAGGAGTTCGACGTTATCGCGTAGGCCGAAGGCGACGCCTTCCATGACCGCTCGAACCATGTGCGCCCGCGTTGTGCGCAGTGTCAGGCCGACCAAGGCACCACGGGCGAGCGGATCAGGATGAGGGTTGCGCTCGCCCGTCAGGTAAGGTACAAAGATGAGCCCTGCGGCCCCTGGAGGGACAGTCGCCGCCTCAACACTCAACTGCTCGAAGGAGCTACCGGCGGCAAGGGCATCATGGAACCAGCGTAGGCCACCGGCAGCACTCAGCATGACGCCCATGTGAAACCAGTGACCGGGGACAGCATGACAAAAGGTATGGAGCCGGCCGGCTGGCTCAGGATGATATTGATCGGTAGCGGTAAAGACGACGCCCGAGGTACCCACGGTAATACTGGTTTGACCACGCTCAATAATGCCGCTGCCAACCGCCTGGGCGGCCTGATCACCGGCACCCCCCACTACGGGAGTGCCAACACGCAGCCCCGTCGCTACGGAACCTGCTGCATTGACGTAGGCACAGACATCGGGCGACTCGCACAACTCAGGGAGCCAAGCACGGGGAATATCAAAAGCAGCCAGCATCTGATCCGACCATGTGCGCCGTGCAATATCCATCAAGGCAAAGCCAGAGCCATCGGCAACATCCGTGACGTGCGCACCCGTTAGGCAGAGCCGGACATAGTCCTTGGGCAGCAATACATGGGCCGCTTGGCGATAAATGTCGGGTTCATGCTCGCGCAACCAGCGGATTTTGGGCGCAGTAAAACCCGGCAGCATCATGGTGCCAATATGGCCATACAGCCACTCCGCGCCAACCTCAGCTGTGATCGCGGCACATTGTGCGCCGCTGCGTCCATCGTTCCACAAGATCGCCGGACGGAGGGGCCGGTCGGCAGCATCGAGCAAGGTAAGGCCGTGCATTTGACCGGTTAGGCCAATTGCAGCGATGTCGTGGGCCGCAACCTGCGTGAGCACAGCGCGCAGGCTACTACAGGTTGCACTCCACCATTGATCAGGATCTTGCTCCGACCACAAAGGGCGTGGTGTTTGAAGATCATGGGGGGTGCTATGGCTTGCAACGACGCCACCAGCCTCGTCAATGACCAACGCCTTGGAGGCGGTTGTGCTGACATCGATGCCGATAAAGTAGCGGTCCATGCACCATTCCTTATATATGTGGCGCCATTGATTAGCGCAGTCTATCATACTCTTAGCTAGCCAAGGACGGGTCATGAGCAATATTCCAAACATCGGCACGCTTATGCGGGAGATGGGCATGGTGGGACAGCGGATGGTCGAGATCGATGCAGCGGAAGGTGCTGCCGGCAATCTATCGATCTATATGCGCGAGCTACGGTCCGACAAGACCGAAGGTTTTCGCGAACAAGCGGTGATCGAGCTACCGGTAGCGACCCCCGCATTAGCAGATGGCTGGATGCTGATCACTGGCGCCGGTCGCCGGCTACGCGATATTGCAGATAGCCCTGAAACAACGCTCTGCCTCCTGCATATTGACGATCGAGGGAAGCAAGCCGTCCTGCTAGGGGGTAGCAGTGTGCGACCGACCAGTGAACTCAACTCGCATCTCGGTATTCATAACGATCAGGTAGGCAGGCGCAACTTGTCTTACCACGGCGTGGTACATGCCCAACCACCTCACCTGACCTACCTCAGCCACATCACGCCCCCCGGTGATACGGTAGGCTTTAACAGGCGGCTCCTACGTTGGCAACCTGAGACGATTATGCAATTCCCCACAGGAATCGCCTTGTTGCCGTTTGAGGTACCGGGCACATTGGAACAAGCAGAGGTCACCACCACCGCGCTCCGCAGCTACCGTGCCGCTGTATGGCAGCGGCACGGCATGGTAGCAAGAGCCGATAAAGGTGTGCGTGCCGCCGGGGATCTGATTGACTACGCCGAGACAGCGGCTCGCTATGTCTATATGAATCTACTGACAGGCGAACCAGGCAGCGGTCTGTCGGATGAAGAGATGCGATTGATGTGTGAGCGGATGGGTATTGAACAGAGGTTTTTTTAGGATACAAGGAATGGCCGTCGGATTGCACACCGACGGCCAGCCTAGCGAGTAACGACCGAACGTTTAGCCTTTACTTGGAGCCTTGCTTGCCCTTGGCCACGGTCGCGCGTAACAAGTCGCGGTTCATCCAAGCGATCACGTCCATGCTGATCTCTTTGGGACAGGCTGAGCTACATTCGCCAATGTTGGTACAACCGCCGAAGCCTTCCTTGTCCATGACTTCAACCATGTTGACGACCCGCTCGTAGCGTTCGGGCTGGCCTTGGGGCAAGCGACCCAGGTGGGCAATCTTGGCACCCGTAAATAACATGGCGGATGCATTCGGGCAGGCCGCAACACAGGCCCCACAGCCAATACAGGCTGCCGCATCCATGGCCTGGTCGGCACTGACCTTAGGCACGGGCATAGCATTAGCTTCGGGGGCGCTGCCGGTCGAAACAGATACGAAGCCGCCGGCCTGGATGATACGATCAAAGGCGCTGCGGTCGACCACCAAATCCTTGATGACGGGGAAGGCCTGAGCGCGCCACGGCTCGATATAGATCGTGTCGCCATCTTTGAAGTGGCGCATATGCAACTGGCACGTCGTGGTTGCTCGTTCGGGGCCATGCGCAATGCCGTTGATCATTAAGCCGCAGGTGCCACAGATGCCTTCGCGGCAGTCGTGGTCGAAGGCGACGGGCTGCTGGCCCTGCAAAATCAACTCTTCGTTGATCACGTCCAGCATCTCCAAGAACGACATATCCGGGCTGATATCGCGGGCGTCGTATTTCACAAAAGCGCCCTTGGTGGCGGCATTCTTTTGCCGCCACACGTGTAGTGTCAGATTCATACCTGTTCCAGTTATTTATAAGAGCGTTGTGTTAAGTGGACGTACTCAAAGTTTAAAGGCTCACGATGCAGGGTTGGCGGCCGGTCAACGCCATTCCATTGCCAGGCAGCGACATAGGCAAAGTGCTCATCATCACGTAAAGCCTCACCTTCGGGCGTCTGCGACTCCTCACGGAAGTGGCCGCCGCATGACTCAGTACGATGCAGTGCATCAAGACACATGAGTTCGCCTAGCTCCAGGAAGTCCGCTACACGCCCAGCTTTTTCGAGCGATTGGTTGAGCTCGGCCCCGTCGCCCGGAACCTTTACATTTTCCCAGAACTCGGCGCGCAACTCGGGAATGCGGTTCAAAGCCTGCTTCAAACCGGCATCGTTCCGGGCCATACCACAATAATCCCACATGATGTGACCAAGCTCGCGATGGAACGAATCAACGGTGCGCTGGCCATTGATCGACAGGAGCTGACGCGTACGCTCGTTTACTGCCGCTTCCACCTCGGCAAAAGCTGAGTGCGCCGTCGTGACTTTGGTAGGGCCAAGAGTAGCCAGGTAATCACCGATGGTATACGGCAAGACAAAATAGCCATCAGCAAGGCCCTGCATGAGGGCGCTGGCACCGAGGCGGTTGGCTCCGTGATCCGAGAAGTTGGCTTCGCCAATCACGTACAAGCCGGGAATTGTGCTTTGGAGGTTGTAGTCAACCCATAAGCCGCCCATGGTGTAGTGGATAGCAGGATAAATCCGCATCGGCACTTCGTAGGGATTCTCACCGGTGATCCGCTCGTACATATCGAAGAGATTGCCATAGCGGTCCCGTACAACCTTCGCACCCAGCCGCTTGATCGCATCGCCGAAGTCGAGATAGACGCCGAGACCGCCAGGACCGACGCCACGACCGTCGTCACATACATCCTTCGCATTGCGCGAAGCCACGTCGCGCGGCACCAGATTACCGAAGCTTGGATACTTACGCTCTAGATAGTAGTCACGCTCGCCTTCAGGAATCTGATCCGGAGAGCGGGTATCACCCTTACGCACAGGTACCCAAATACGGCCATCATTACGCAACGACTCGCTCATCAGCGTCAACTTAGATTGGTGTTCGCCACTGACCGGAATACAGGTAGGATGGATCTGGGTATAACAAGGATTGGCAAAGAGCGCGCCACGGCGATGAGCTCGCCAGGAGGCGGTAACGTTACAACCTTTGGCATTGGTGGACAGATAAAAGACATTGCCATAGCCGCCCGTTGCCAGCACTACGGCGTCACCGGCATGTGACTCAACCTTGCCGGTCACCATATCGCGGGTCACGATGCCCTGTGCTTTGCCATCTACGACGACCAGATCCAACATCTCGGTGCGGGGATACATCTTGACCGTCCCAAGGCCAATCTGGCGTTCTAGAGCTTGATAGGCACCCAGGAGCAACTGCTGACCAGTTTGGCCACGGGCATAAAAGGTGCGCGAGACTTGCGCGCCACCAAAGGAGCGATTATCGAGCATGCCACCGTATTCACGCGCAAAAGGGACACCTTGGGCAACACACTGATCGATGATGTTGACGCTAATTTGTGATAAACGGTAAACATTCGCTTCGCGGGAGCGAAAGTCACCGCCTTTAACAGTGTCATAAAAGAGGCGGTAGATGCTGTCACCGTCATTACGGTAATTCTTGGCCGCATTGATGCCACCCTGAGCAGCGATGCTGTGGGCACGGCGCGGGCTATCTTGATAACAAAAGCACTTAACGTTGTATCCGAGCTCAGCAAGCGAGGCAGCAGCGGAGCCGCCGGCTAAACCTGAGCCAACCATGATAATAGTGTACTTACGCTTGTTGGCGGGATTGACCAACTTCATATTGAAGCGATGTGTATCCCAACGATCCTCGATAGGCCCGGCCGGGACTTTCGCGTCGAGAGTTGTGCTTTGGAAATCTGCCGTCCGACGACCAGTGTCGGTCTGCGGTCGAACAGAGGTATCGATTGCCATGTCCTGAAGTCTCCGTTTCTATCTAATCACACCGGCGAGGACGGCAACAGGTATAGAAATATTGCCGAGTACAACCACGCCCGCGACAACCGTCGCCAGCATATGTAGCGCACGAGTGGTACGCGATGTATTAACTCCTAGGGTCTGGAACATACTCCATACGCCATGGTATAAGTGGAAGCCGAGTGCAATCATCGCAGCGATATAAAAGATCGACACATACCAGACCGAGAAGCCACGCACGACGTTCTGGTAGACATCGCCTTCCTGATATTGACCGGCCGCGTAGCCAACCGCGCCGATGGTGAAGTGCAGGATGTGGTAAATGATGAACAGTAGAACGATGAGACCACCCCAGCGCATTGTGCGCGAGGCATAACTCACGGTCACCTTCTTCTGGGCATACCGCGTTGGACGGCTGGTCTGGCTGAGCCGGGTGAGCTGGACCGCTGCCACGATGTGCCAGGCCACGGCAACCAATAAAACAACCCTTGCTAGCCACAAGAACTGTGAGTTACCCAAGAAAGGGCCGCCAAAGGTGCGTAGGCCGGCAGCGTAGTCGTTGTAGTGTTGCGGACCAAGGTAAATCTTCAAGTTACCGATCATGTGAAAGACGACGAAGCCAACCAAGATAAGCCCGGTAACGGCCATCGCCGCTTTCTTGCCAATTGTAGTGCGGTACAACGTCAGCGCTGTTGCCATTAATATCCCCTCACAGCTTTATTACGCAGAGCCAGAATGAGCCGGATGCAAAACATAAGGCTATGGCTTGTTGTCTTTAAAGTATAGCACGCTTGAGTTACAGGTCAGATGCACGAGGCTAGACCCGTGGCGGAGGGAGGTTAACGCAAAGTGACCACAAGCCCTTCGGCTTGTGGTCACTTTCGTCACGGTCGCAGGTGCATCGACCTCGTCTCCCAGAGGGTCATCCCCCCAGTACCCTTGGCGCTACGCCGTTGCACGACCCGGTTCGGGATGGGACGGGGTGGACCCAGCGCGCTCCAGACACACCTGTGCGTGACTCTCTGTCTTTACCACTTGAGCTTGTTGACAACACGACGTCTTCGAGCTTCATCTCCTGGTCGTCCTCGGTCTTCCTCGTCCACACACGCTTCCCGCGCTGTGCTGCCTCAGGTGTGACTGTTTCAAGCAAGCCCTCGGGCCTCAGTACGGTTCGGCTTGGCGCTCACACGCCGTACACCGTCCGCCTGTCCTACCGGGTCATCTTCCCGGGCCCTTACCAGCCTCGCGCTGCGAAGAGGCTCGTCTTGTG
>JACDGP010000186.1 GCA_013821605.1 Herpetosiphonaceae bacterium | reverse complement strand
AATGCTTCACAGTCTATCACCGAATGACCAGCTAGAAAGACCGTATAGTAGAATGAAGCATGCAGCATAAAAATGTGAATATCCTGCACTACAACACAAATCGGTTTTCAAACGCTTTCTAAAGCGGATGACTGTTTTACGGATCTACACTTTCCTCATACACCGCTCGCATTTTTTCTATTTCCTGTCGCATACGCGTACGAAGGTAGTCAGGGGATAAAAGTTCGACTTCGCTGCGGTATCGCATGAGTGCCTGGATGATGAAGAACTCGTTGCGGCCCTTGGCTTCCAGCGTAACGCTACCATCCTCGGCACGCGCCACTTCGTGCTGGTCCTCGAAGCGTTGGCTGATGGCGCGGGCTAGAAGTGAAGAGGCCCGGTAGCGAAAGGTGATCGACCGCCGTCGATCCCATTGGACATTGTTGTGGAGGGCGCCAAAATCGACCTCGTCATGGATACGGTCAACCCGGAAATCGTGTACCCAGCCGCTGAGATGCGAATAGCCCACCAGGTACAGATGCTGCTCATAATACTCAAGGTCGTAGGGCTCGACTTTGGGGTGCCTTGTCAGCGTTGGCCTACCACTACTCTGGTAGGCGAAATGGATCATATGCTTGGCACTGATCGCCTGCTTTAGCCTGTCGATCAGTGCCAGGTCCAGTTTGTCATCAACAGGAAGGCTGATCAAGCGGCTCAAGGTTGAATGCTGAGCATAGATAGCTTGTTGTTTGGCAGGAAGGTGATCAGTTACGCGCTGTAGTAATGCTTGGAGTACAGCCGAGCGGGGATGCGTGTCACCAAAAGCATCACGTACAAGCGTGAGTATATCTACCTCGTCATAGCTTAAAGCAAGCGACCGGTTATGACCATGTAAGGCATAGCGTGGGGGACGGCGATCTTCTTTATTGATGAGAAATCCCAACCGTCGTAACGCGTCAATATCGCGCTCGAATACTCGGCGGGCACTGTCGAGCGACGGAGGATAGTGCTCTGCCAACTCCTCTAGCAACAGGGAGCGTTGCTGGAACTCAGGAGTTAGTACAGCAAGCAGGTGGGCCAAGCGGTCGAGTTGTGGATGCTCATGCGCGTCGTTCATTGTCACACCTGCTTGCGTCAGCTACATGTTAAACATTCCGCCCAAGCTCCCCAATAAGCCCTGCACCGGGTCGATGGCTTGCGTCGGTGCGCCGCTCAGAAATGCATCGACTTGCCCGGCGAATGGCGGTGGTAGCTTCGCTTTCACAAACTCGGCCACCGTTTGGATCGCGCCGCGCGCCTGTTCTTCGCTGATCCCCGTTCGTTCCATCACTTGCTTAACTAATTCGTCCATCGCCTTGGCCTCTCTTTCGTTTCTACCTTCGGATTGTAGCGCATCTTGTACGCCGCACAACGCCTGCCTCCCGAACAACGTCTACAATACAGGGGACAGTTGGCCAGCACGTACTGCATGGACCGGAGATTGGAAAGGAAGCAGGGCATGATGACAGCGAATTCCGCAAGGGAAGGCTTCGTCTCGTTTCGTGGCTACAAGGTGTGGTATCGGATTGTCGGTGAGGAGGAAGCGCCGGGTAAGCTGCCGCTGTTGTGCCTGCACGGTGGGCCGGGGGCGACCCACGACTATCTGGAGCCGTTGGAGTTGATGGCTGCCACGGGTAGGCGGGTCATCTTTTACGACCAGTTGGGCGCGGGCAACTCCGATCATCCGCATAATCCCTCCATGTGGACGGTGCCGCTCTTTCGGGAGGAGCTTGGCGTCGTACGAACGGCACTCGGTCTCGACCATGTCCATCTCCTGGGCCAGTCCTGGGGCGGCATGCTGGGGATGGAGTACGCCATGACCCAACCGGCAGGGCTGGCATCGCTGATCATCGCAGACTCCCCGGCGAGTATGCCGCAATGGGTGGCGGAGGCGAATCGCCTGCGCGCCGAACTCCCGCCCGAAGTACAGGCGACATTGTTAAAGCACGAGGCTGCGGGAACGACCGATGATCCGGCCTACGAGGCGGCGATGGCGGTCTTTTATGGCCGGCATGTCTGCCGCGTCGATCCGTTGCCCGATTGTGTGGCGCGGGCATTCGTCAAGATGGCTGAAGCACCCGAGGTCTACCACACGATGAATGGGCCGAGTGAGTTCCATGTCATCGGTACACTCAAAGATTGGGATATTACGGCGCGGCTTGGTGAAATCGGGGTGCCGACGTTGGTGCTGTCGGGACGGTACGATGAGGCGACGCCGGCCATCGCGGAGACCGTTCACCGAGGGATCAAGGGCTCCGAGTGGGTGTTGTTCGAGCATAGTTCGCACATGCCGCATGTGGAAGAGACCGAACGGTACATGGAGGTGCTGACGACATTCCTGGAGCGTGTGGAGGCAAAAACAG
Source organism: Herpetosiphonaceae bacterium (assembly GCA_013821605.1). Classification (GTDB taxonomy): domain Bacteria; phylum Chloroflexota; class Chloroflexia; order Chloroflexales; family Kallotenuaceae; genus JACDGP01. Next base: position 6,058 of record JACDGP010000186.1, on the reverse strand, counting down.
GCAGCCGTTGAACGCAGCTATGCTACCGAAGCTACACGCTCTCACTGCAGGGCGCGCCACAACCTGCCTTGGGCTAGCCTACTCCTTCCTCGGCGACCATTCGCCGCCAGTAGGCGAGGGTGCTCCAGGCAGCTTGTAGCTCGTAGCGGAGATAGTGCTCGTAGCGGTCAAGCGGTACGAGGAGTGCGTTGCCGGGTCCCCAGACGGAGGCTCGCAAGCTCTCGTAGGCGCGTTGTGCCGCTTGTAGCTTGGAACGTCGCTCGTCACACGTGAGCGACTGATAGCGGCGGCTGGGGCCGGTGGTCGTGGAACTGGGAGCACGCATTATAGTCATGGGCGTATGCTTCCTTCATTGAACCTATAGGTATCTCGGGTATGGAATGGGGGGAGTTAAGTGCTATTGTACCTGATCGCCGGACGTTCGTCATCGTGCAAATGCGCTAAGCTTTTTGGCCTGGAATCGTGCACATTGCGTGATACTTACATGCAATGTACCAGCACCCCGTGACAATCGCCGTACCATGGTGGTAACAGACCAGTTCCACCGGTCGTACCCGCTGTCACTGTCCCAACGACTTCCGGTTTAGTTCGTCAATATAGGTCAGCACCTGCCAGATTTGATCATTCGACAGCCGCTGGCCGAAGGCCGGCATGCCCCGGCCTGGAATACCATCCTTGGTCCAGCCGAAGAGCAATTCCTGGCTATGCGTCGCATAATGTGGGATCGTAAAGTTGGCGGCCGGCACCGGCAGGGTGCGGGCGGCCGGGCCGTTGCCTGCGCCGGTCACGCCGTGGCAGGGTGCGCATTCACGCATATAGAGCTGGTTGCCTTGTTCCAGCACCTCGGCGGTCGGCACCGAGTACGGGTTGTGCGGGGTGAAGAGCTGTCCTAGGTAGAAGGGGATCGTACAGCTCGCCACCGATAAGCCCACCAGGGCTTGCATCGCCCGTAGCACCCGGCGGCGGCCCTGACCACGCACCACGATGGCTACCACCGCGAGTAAGACGCCCGCAAGGAGCAACCCGAAGGCAATTTGCATGTAGAGCGGGAGCGCTAAACGTTGCCACAACGACATGCGACCATCCATTTCGTCGTCTTGCATGGTACACGCTTTGGAGCCAAGCAGTTCAATATTTGCTGCTATACTATCCACACGTACATGACAACGCTGAAGGGAAGATACGTTTTGCCCGCCACCTGGTTCGTCGCGTGGCTCATGCTCCTGGTCTTAAACAGTTGTGGCAGTCTGCCGCCACGCGCCAAAGGCCCTGTGCAGGTCGTGGCAACTATTGCCCCCTTAGCCGATTGGAGCCGAATCGTTGGTGGGACGCGCGTAAGCGTTACTCAACTGGTGCCTGCGGATCACGATCCCCGCAGCTATGTTCTCACCGCCGCCGATCGCAAGCGACTGGCGCAGGCCGATATCCTGCTCTTTAACGGGTACGGGCTCGAGCCCTGGCTAGAAACGCTGCTCCAGCGCCCAAGCTTCCGGCCAGGGATTATTCTCGACGTTGCCGAGTGGGTCGCTGCACCCGAACCACAGGTAGCGAACGAGCGCGGACCATCGCCGCTCAATGGCGAGTTGACCGATGACCAACGTGCCCAACTGAGCCAGGGTAATCCCCTACTGCCAACGCCTACGAACCATAGTCCCTACCAATGGCTCGATCCGCAGACCGCTCACACGATGATCACGTTGATCGCCCAGAACCTCACGCGGGTTGATCCCAACGGCTTGCTGCTGTATCGTCAAAACGCTGCAGCCTATGACGCCGAGGTCGAGAATCTCGATCACGCGACGCAGCGAGCGCTTGACCGGCTACCCCCCACCCAATTCGATGATATGAATGGCTTTATGGGAGCATTTCGCAATCACTTTAAGTTCCCGGCCGCGACCAAGCCGGTGGTCGCCCGGCCCCAGGTGCAGCCGCTGATCCTGGTCGATGCCCTTAATCCCGGTCCTGCTGGCCCGTACACGCTCCAGCGACAGCACGGCAAGGGCCGCATCGACCCGCTGAACAACAACAGCTATCTCGCGCTGATGCGGACGGTGACACAGCAACTTGTGCAAAGTTTGCAGCCATGAAGCGGGTCCAATCCACACACCGCGAACGGCGCTTAGGTTTGCGCTCGGCACCGGACGACGAGCCGCGGATTTTGGTGAGTCCGCGCTGGCAACGCTGGCTACCCTTGGCGACTATACCGGTGGCGCTGGGCGTTGCCGGCCTGCTGCAAGCAAGCAAGGCCGCACTTTGGCGTTGGTTGGGACGCGTCCTGCTGGGCGGAGCAGCGGTAGGGCTATGGGGCATCTACGAGGCGCTGGTCCCCAAGCTCGAACGCGTGACGCTGACGCTGGATGGCCTGCCGGCAGCCTTTGACGGCCTGCGCATCGCTCACTTAAGCGACTTCCATCTCGATGAGCATATAGCAGACCGCATCGCGGCGCGTGCCATTCGTCGTGTGTTACGCGAACAGCCCGACCTGATCTTGTTCACCGGCGATTTCGTGACCAACAGTGTGCCCCACGCTCGGCTGCGCGCGACCATCGGTCAACTCCATGCACCGCTGGGCGTGTGGGCGGTCTGGGGCAACCACGATTATTGGTTCGATATCAACGAACTCCGCGCGGCGCTGGGGGAGTTTCCGATCACGGTGCTGGAAAACCAACACGTCGCGCTCACACGTGGCGCTGCGACGCTGTACCTCGCCGGCACCGACGACCTATGGGAAGGCCACACCGACTTGGATCGTGCGCTCGCCGGCCTCCCAGCAGAAGCGCCCGTCATTTTGCTGGCCCACGAGCCCGACTTGGCCACAGCAGCGGCCCAACGTGGCATTCTGCTCCAGCTCTCGGGCCATGCTCACGGCGGTCACATCGCGTTGCCCTGGTTGGGCGCACTCTTTTTGCCGCGCTACGCCCGCCAGTGGGCGCGCGATCTGCACCGCGTCGGCCCCATGTGGCTGTATGTTAATCGTGGGCTGGGCGGCTACCTGTTCCGCCTGGGTGCGCGCGCCGAAGTGACCTTGATCGAGTTGCGTTGCTTTGCAAACTGAAGGAGCGTATGCTACAATCGCGAACCATTCCAAGCACGCAACGACGCAGCGCTTAGGGAGGCACTTCGTCGGGCGTATATAAAAGCCCGGCGTTTTATATGTCAAAAAAGTGACGGGGGATGAAGGAGCCTGTTATGGGGATTTTACGGGGGTTAGACGGATTAACGGGCTTTGAGCAAGCCGTCGTATGGGGCGTATTACTGATTGCCGTCGGCGGCCTCGTCTACGCGGCAGTATTGCGGCAATCGATTCTGGCACAAGACACCGGCAACGACGAGATGCGCAAATATTGGGGCTTTATTCGCACCGGTGCGCAGGCCTATCTTGGTCGCCAGTTCCGGACGATCGTGGTAGCTCTGGTCATCCTAGCCATCGCCCTGTTTGCCAGTGTTCTCATTATTCCGGCATCCGAGCAGTCCAAGGAAGTTTGGGGTGCGAATGCGACGATGGCCGTGGCCATTGGTCGCTCACTGGCCTTTTTGCTGGGTGCTTCGTTCTCGTATGCCGTGGGCGCGATCGGCATGAATATCGCGGTCCAAGGCAATATTCGGGTCGCCGCAGCGTCGCGCATATCGTATAACGGCGCCATGCAGACGGCCTACCGCTCGGGCACCGTGACCGGCATGCTGTGCGTGGGCCTGGGACTGTTGGGCGGCACGATCATCTTTATGTTTTATGGCAAGTCGGCTCCCGATGCCTTGCTCGGCTTTGGCTTCGGCGGCTCGTTGATCGCGCTTTTTATGCGCGTGGGTGGTGGCATTTATACTAAGGCCGCCGACGTGGGTGCTGACCTGGTCGGCAAAGTCGAAGCCAACCTGCCCGAAGACGACCCGCGCAACGCAGCGGTGATCGCCGACCTGGTGGGCGATAACGTGGGTGACTGCGCCGGCATGGCTGCCGACGTCTTCGAATCCTTCGAGGTCACTATCGTTTCGGCCTTGATCCTCGGGATCGTGCTGGGCACGGCCAACGCCGCCAGCAATGGCGGACGCTTCGATTTCCGCTATATTATCTTCCCGCTGATCGTGCGCGGCATCGGCGTTATCGCCTCGCTGATCGGCAACATCTTCGTCCGCACCGACGAAACGCGGCGTAATGCGATGAGTGCCATGAACCGGGGCTTTTATACGTCGGCCGCTATCGCGGTGGTAGGCTTCTTGGGCGTGACCCTGTACTATATGCATGATGCCCAGGGCAACATCGAATGGGCACCCTTCTTAGCGACGGCCGCCGGCATCGTGCTGTGTATCGCGCTCGACAAAGTCACCGAGTACTTTACCTCCACGCATTTTGCGCCGGTCCAGGAAACCTCGCGCGCATCACAAACGGGTGCGGCGACCAATATTCTTTCCGGTCTGGCGCTGGGCTATGAGTCGTCGGTGTACGCCGTGCTGGTGATCGCCGTGGCGATCTTCGCTTCGATCTTCTTCTTCGGCGGTGCGCGCTATAGTGCGAATACCTTCGTCGCCGTGCTGTATGGCGTCTCGCTCACCGGCATCGGCATGTTGACCCTGACCGGCAACACCATCTCGATGGATGCCTTCGGCCCGATTGCCGACAACGCTAACGGCATCGGCGAACTGGCCGGGCTGGAAAAGAGCGCCCGCGATGTGATGGACGATCTCGACTCGGTCGGCAATACCACCAAGGCCATCACCAAAGGTGTCGCCATCGGCTCAGCCGTGATCGCCGCCGTCTCGCTCTATGGCTCCTTCTTTACTGACGTCCAGGCCGTACAACGCCAGGTCTTCAATATCGCCGCAGGTGCGGTCGATAAGCGGTTGCTCACCGGCATTAATCTGGCCAATCCCCAGATCTTTGTCGGGCTGCTGATCGGTGGCGCGCTGCCCTTCTTGTTCTCGGCGCTGACCATCCGCGCCGTATCGCGCGCTGCCGGTCAGATCGTTAACGAGGTCCGCCGCCAGCTACGCATCCCCGGTGTGATGGAAGGCAAAGTCACGCCCGATTATGCGCGGGCGGTCGGTATCTCGACCACGGCGGCGCAGCGTGAATTGATCACGCTGGGTGTGATCGCCGTGCTTGTGCCGATCATCGTCGGCTTCCTGCTCGACGTCGAAGCACTGGGCGGCTTTCTGGCCGGCACGATTTTGTCGGGCCAACTGCTGGCAGTCTTTATGTCAAATGCCGGTGGTGCCTGGGACAATGCTAAGAAGTACATCGAAGAAGGGAACTTCGGCGGTAAGGGCTCGGAGCCGCACAAGGCTGCGGTCGTGGGTGATACCGTTGGCGATCCGCTCAAAGATACCAGCGGCCCGGCGCTCAACCCGTTGCTCAAGGTCATCAACCTGATCTCGCTGTTGATCGCCCCGATCATCGTCCAGGTTCGCAAAGGCCAACCGCCGAGCGTGCCACTACTGGTCGTGATGGTGGTGTTGATTGTGGTCGTCGCCTTTACGATCCGGCGCTCCAACCAGCAGACGACCGGCCTACAAGAACAAGAAATGTTCCGCGCCCAGCCGCCGGTTGGCCGCCAGGTGTGACGAGGGATGAGTGGGGCGCGGATCGGGCGGGATGCTCGGTCCGCAGTTCGTTATGCGGTGAAGATGATTAAAGCGCCGCTGCTTATAGCAGGCGTGGTGGGGGTGGGCACGTTTGGCATCGTGCTGGTACGTTGCCGTGCCGGGAGCATGGCGCTGCATAGCAGTGAGCATGATGAGTATCGCGTGGCGGCGGTGATGGGCATCGTGCAAGGGTTGAGCGAATTCTTGCCCGTTTCTTCCTCGGCCCATCTGAGCGTGATCCCCTGGCTGCTGGACTGGAACGGCGAGGAGTATGCGTTTTTCAATACACAGACCTTCGACGTCGCCCTGCACATGGGCACCTTGCTGGCGCTGGTTGTCACCTTCTGGCAGGATTGGCTGATCCTGATCGGCCATGCCCACCGCCCGCATACACCTGCTGGGCGGTTGTTCTGGCTGCTGGTGCTAGCCTCGCTCCCAGGTGCAGCGGTGGGGGCCGTGCTGGAGTCGCGTGCCTCTGGCT
>JACDGP010000047.1 GCA_013821605.1 Herpetosiphonaceae bacterium | reverse complement strand
CGGCTACATCGCGCAGACCTCGCCGCGCTTTACAGTCCAAACGGTCAAGGCCGAAGGTAATCGGGCCTTAACCACAGAGGATGTAACCCGCTTTGCCCAAGCCACCGGTCAGTCGATCTGGTTCGTGCACCCCAATGATATCCGTGGTCGAATCGCTGAAAGTCCCTATGTGGAGACGGTCAAGGTCCGCCTGCAACTACCCGATGCCGTCGTCGTGACGATCGCTGAACGTCAGCCCGATATTCGCTGGCTGCATGATGGGCAAGTCTTCGCCGTGACCTCCGACGGGTTGGTCGTTGATCAAGTATTGCCGCCGGCACCTGCACCCAAGTTGCCTGTGGCTGGGCAAAGTCTGACCCAGACCGGCACTCTGACCGCCAGCATACCACTGAGCAAAACAACCGCGCTCACGGCGACTGTCCCGCTTTCTGTGACCAGCCCGCTGTCTGCCAGCGCACCGGTAACGACCACCACCGTTCCGAGCCGCACTTTCGTCAGCGTGGTGACCATTGTTGATACGACGCCCAACCGCCCCTTAAAGATCAAAGATCATGTCGATCCCGATGCGGTCGAACTCGCGCGCCGCGTCAGTCTGCGGAGTGCCGATCTGCCCCAGCCGATCACTCGCATTGAGTGGGATGCTGGCTTAGGTGTTTCGTTGATTATGGGCGAAGGTCATCAGGTCGTCCTAGGCAATTCTCGTGAAATTGATCGCAAGCTGGCCACGTTGCGCTCCGTAATGAAAGAAGGAACGCAGTTTACGTTTTTCGATTTGCGTCCGGAGACACCCTACTATCGCTAATCATTTTACACTTTGCTACGGGCACGTCACTGCTATTTTGTAATGTGGTCTTCACAGGTAAAGCGTTGCATAGCCTCGTTTCATCGCTTATAATCTATCGGAGTAACTCCGTGAGCTTTACACACTGTGTGGCGAGTGTCGCAGCCCCGCGGCCAGGTCGCAAGGAATAGAGTATTATGAGCCGAACAGTCGTTGGAATCGACGTAGGCACAACCAAAATATGTACGATGGTCGCTGAGGTGCGCGATGACGGGCGCGTCAACATCCTCGGCGTTGGCCTCACCACGTCGAAAGGACTAGACAAAGGCGTCGTCGTCAATATCGACGATGCGGTTGCAGCGATCAGTACCTCGGTCGAGAAGGCCGAACGCTTGTCGGGCTATCGCATCGGCACAGCCTATGTGGGCATTGCCGGCCGCCATATTTCGTCGCTGAATAGTCGTGGTGTGGTTGCTATCTCGCGCGCCGATCACGAAATTACGCTGGACGATGTAACGCGTGCCGTCGAGTCGGCCCAAGCCGTCGCTATCCCAACCCAGCGCGAAGTGATCCATGTGATCCCGCGCGCGTATATCGTTGATGGTCACGAAAATATCCGCGACCCCGTCGGCATGTCGGGCTACCGGCTTGAGGTTGAAACGCATATCGTGACCGGCGAAGTCATGGCGATTCAGAATCTGATCAAAAGTGTCGAGCGTGCCGGGGTGCAGATCGATGATCTGGTGCTGCAACCGCTGGCCTCGGCTGAGGCAGTACTATCGCCTGAAGACAAAGATCGCGGTGTTGTATTGGTGGATATCGGCGGTGGTACGACGGATGTTGCCATCTTTATCCAAGGTGGTATTTGGCATAGCGTGGTGCTCCCACTGGGCGGCAACCACCTGACCAATGACCTGGTGTATGTCCTGCATACCCCCCATAACACCGCCGAATACCTGAAACTCAGATATGGCTCGGCCATCGCCACCGAGCCTACAGAGGGTGACGACGACATGATCGATACCGAGTCGTTCTCCCCTGGCGAGCACCAACAGATTTCACGTTCGCATTTGAATCAAATCTTACAGGCGCGCTGCGAGCAATTAGTCGATCTCGTTGGGGCTGAAATTCGGCGTTCGGGCTACGAAGGCCTCTTGCCGGCGGGCATCGTTTTGACGGGCGGCTCATCGCAACTGCCCCGCATGGACGAGCTCACGCGCCAGATGCTGGACATGCCGGTTCGCATTGGTGTGCCGACGCAACTGGCCGGACTGGCGGATTCGGTCGATGCACCACCCTATGCCACGGGCGTTGGGCTCGTACGCTGGGGCGTCACGCGTGGTCTACTCCATCCCAACGGGGCAGTGACAGTTCGCGAAGGCGGTAACTGGCGCGCAATCTATGACCGCTTTAAAGGCTGGATGCGCGAATTTCTTCCCTAAAAATACGATATCTCTGGCGACGATAAGCTGCATAGCCCGCTGAAGCATCCAAGCTTTCGATGCTGCACGGGAGAATGAGGACACGATGGACGGACGCAACCCATGGACGGCACAGGCAAGCGACGGCTCAGCACAAATCAAAGTGATCGGCACCGGTGGCGGCGGCTCGAATGCGGTTGATCGCATGATCGAAACGGGCGTGCAAGGCATCGACTTCGTAACCATCAATACCGATGCTCAAGCCCTCGGCCACTCACTGGCTCCTCACCGCATCAAAATTGGCGATAAGCTAACGAAAGGACTCGGCTCGGGTGGTAACCCGGTGATCGGACAAAAGGCCGCCGAAGAAACCAGCGAAGAACTCTATGATGTGCTTAAAGGCGCCGACATGGTCTTTATCACTGCCGGTATGGGCGGTGGCACCGGTACCGGCTCGTCGCCGGTCATCGCGTCAATTGCTAAAGAGCTGGGTGTGCTAACGGTCGGTGTCGTGACCAAGCCCTTTACCTTCGAAGGCGCACATCGCCGCAAAGTCGCTGAGCAGGGCATTGATCAGCTCAAACCGGTCGTCGACACGCTGATCGTGATCCCCAATGACCGCCTGCTACAGATTACCTCGCGCAACACCTCGATGCTGGAAGCGTTTCGGATGGCCGACGATGTGCTACGCCAAGGCGTCCAGGGCATTTCGGATCTGGTAACGCAACGCGGCTTGATCAACCTCGATTTTAACGACGTCAAAGCGATCATGACCGAGGCGGGCTCGGCCTTGATGGCAATCGGTCGTGGATCGGGCGACCAACGCATGATTGAAGCCGCCAATATGGCGATTTCATCCCCTTTACTCGAGCTGTCGATCGACGGGGCGCAACGCGTATTGTTCAACATCTCGGCCGGCGAGGATCTGGGTATTCAAGAAGTGTACGAGGCCGCCGATATTATCGCCAAGGCCGCCGACCCCGAGGCCAACATTATCTATGGTATGGTCTTCGATCCCAATATGCATGACGAAGTTAAGATTACCTTGATTGCCACCGGCTTCGACAACACCCCGCGCCCGCCTGCACGACCTGCGGGCCGCGCGGCGACAACCTTTGGCCAGGCCGGTACCAGCTATGGCCAGAGCACGCAGGCGCAGCCTCAGCCGCAACCCCAGGCGCAACCTCAACGTGAGCGTCAGCCCGCACCTGTTCAGCAGCCGACAAGTCGGTCCCAGCCCTCATTCAATCAAAACCTGTCGGACGATCTGGATATCCCGCCCTTCCTGCGTAATCGACGCAAATAAGACGGGTACCGTAGCTCTGGCGCTCGTCGAAGGCAGCATCATACGTGATACTGCCTTCGCTACAACCACCAAGCCCATTACGTGCCTACTGCTTGCCAACAAGTTGCCCGGCAGACGTTACTCAGTCCTCAGTTCTCAGTCCTCATCACTCGTCTACGCTCCTGCTACTTGGCAGCCATGGCAGACCCCGCACGCCTCCAGCCAATGTCCCTCAATCCGAAAGTGCAGACGCTCTGCCAAGCCACCCAGCAGCTTGTCGAGCTCGCAGCCCTCGAACATGATCACCTTGCCGCACGCCCTGCATACTAGATGGTGCTGGTGGCCCGGTTCGCCGACGACATACCCATGCTCACCTTCAGGCCGGTGCACAAGCCGTAGCCACTCGTGCTGCTGCAACAATTCCAGTGTGCGATACACGGTTGCCCGCCCCACCTGCACCCCCGTCTCATGTAGCGCGGCAAGCAGTTCCTCGGCCGTAAACGGGGCCGTATAGCGCAAAATGTAATCCAAAATCTGGCGCCGTGGCCCCGTCAGTCTATGCCCTTCGGCTGCCAGGTCGGTTAATACCTGCTCACTCCAGCTCATCTTATCGTTCCCTTATTGTTATCGAGTACATATATTAATGCCATACGTGCGCCGGCGAGACCTAGAAGCCGAGAGCCGTTGCCCCATCCGCCGTGCCCGTCGTGCACATGCCTCCATACGTGCTGCTCCCACGTCCGGCCCCGCGCCGACGGAAGAACCGCTAGGAGACGCACTTCCGGCCAGTCAATCTGGCTGGTGGCGTTGCCATAAACGTTGCCTGCGGGTGGAAATAGCAGGACGCTACCGACTAGCGCGCCATCTTGCTCTGCGACGATCCGTTCGACCGGCCCGGCTTGGTCCAAGGCAGCGAGGACGACCTGCCGGTATTCTTGCCAGCGTGGTGCTGGCATCTAGTGTGCATACTCCGCATACGCCGCCAGCGTCACCTCCCGTCTGTGGAGCATAGCCCCCTTTACAACCGCTTAACATGATCGCTGCTGATACTTTACACAGGTCTGCTATGCTTAAATACCATATAGCATGTGAGTCCTGTGCTCGGCCCTATATCGATTGTAATATATTTGAATGTATGAAATCCGATGACAACGATCTTATTGGTCGAAGACGAAGCGATACTCGCTGAAACACTACGCTATAACCTGGAACGCGAGGGCCACACCGTCGTGATCGCTGGAGATGGTGCACAAGCGTTGGAGCTGGCACGCCGTGAACATCCGGACCTCGTCCTGCTCGATGTCATGCTCCCACGTCTTGATGGCTTTTCGGTGTGCCGTATCCTACGGGGTGAGTCGGGCGTGCCGATCATTATGCTATCTGCCCGGCAAGACGAGGTAGACCGCATCGCCGGCTTGGAGCTTGGCGCGGATGATTATGTGGTCAAGCCCTTTAGTCTGGGTGAACTACTAGCCCGTGTACGAGCAATCCTGCGGCGTGGCCAACTAGAAGGTAGCACGGTCCCGCGCGAAGTATTACAAAGCGGCGGCCTCAAGGTGGATACCGGTTCGCGACGGGTATGGTGTGGAAGCGAGGAAGTTGCCCTATCGGCTAAAGAGTTTGATCTATTGACCTGCCTCATGCGCCATCAAGGCATGGCATTGTCCCGTGATCTGCTGCTCCAGCGCGTCTGGGGCTATGATTTTATGGGCGACTCACGCACGGTTGATGTGCACATCCGCTGGTTGCGCGAAAAGCTTGAACATGATCCCGGCCAGCCGCAGTTGCTCACCACCGTGCGCGGGATTGGCTATCGCTTTCAAGAAGCCGCCCCACTTTCTGCATCTCCACCGCAACCATAGCTGCCCATCATGGCTATCGAGCCCGGAGGGCAAGGCACCCTCCGGGCTCAGTTTATGTGCGCTTAATCGTCGCCATCGCCGGCTGGTACGGCCGTCGCTGGCACATCAAACGCTTGATGGTGCTGTTTGACCATGTCCTGGGGGTCGTCAATCTTCGCACCGCCGCGCAGCTGTTCGGCTGTCAAATGACCGAGCTGGCGCGGACCCGGGTTGAAGATCGTTGGATCTTCCGGCAGGGCAACATAGGGCGTGAGGTTCGGCTGCTGCTGGAAGTCGAAGGTATCGCGCAGGTCGGTCGCGAAGTCGTCGTAGAGACTGAGCGGCGGTGCACCGGTGAATTCGTTGATCGTTTTGATGATCGAGACGATCGAGCTATGTTGGGCAGAGACATAGGCTTGCTTGGTCCACGGGCTTATGACTAACAGCAATGAGCGATGCGCATCCACATGATCAACACCGCTTTGGGCATCGTCCTCTGTAACAAATATCGCCGTCGATCCCCAGTATTTGGAGTGGCTAACAAGATCGATGACGCGTCCCAAGGCGAGATCGTTGTCGGCGACGTAGGATGACGTATAGGGATAGCCTAGCGCTGGGTTGGGGCTGGCCGTGTGATCTTGTGGCAGATACAAGTTAATATACTGCGGCAGCTGTTCACCGCCGGCCACAAAACGCTGCTGGAAGTCGCGCGCAAATTCATCGACCCGATACTGATCCTGGATGGTCGTGTTAAAGGTTGGAAAATTCCGGTCGGTGCGATCAAACAAGGGGTCCGGCATTGGTACATTCACCGGTAGGCGCGCCCCGGTCGGCTCATAGCCTGCGTTCTCGAAGATGCCGGCGAACTCGAAGCCTTCGCCATAGTTATAAAAGCTGATGTTATTACGCGCGAAGTTGTTCCAGATCGAACCGAGTTCCGGATATTCTTCCGGCGCTAGTGCCGAGTTCGACTCGGTGAAGCCCCGGCGTCCCGGCGCTGCGTTGGCTGACGTGTCATAGCTAAAATTACGCCGCCCACCATAGGAGGCCGGCCAACTGGTTTCTACGAACTCATCGGGCGCGACGCCGACCAACCAACGATGGCCATCCGCCGATACGTCCGAGTCGACGTAGAAGTTGTCGCTGCTTGCGAAGCGGCGCGCCAGGGCATGGTGGTTAGGCGTAACCTTCTGACCGTAGCGTGCCAGTGTTGGGTCACCATTGACGGTGCGGTTTCCTACCTGCCCCAGATCGCCAAACACCTCGTCGTAGGTGCGATTCTCTTTGGTGACAAAAATGACATGCTGGATCGGGCAGCTCCCACGCTGGCCTGACACCGCGCTTGGTGGCGTGGCACCTGCGGCGGCTGTCTTCACCACGTTGTTCTTGAGTACCTGTTCGCTCCAGGTCTGTAGTTGTGCGCGACCGGCTGCACTGTGGAAGTCGGGCAGTTCGATGGCTGAGATCGTGCCCTTCTGAATCTGGCCGATATAGGTACCTTCCGGTCCCGGCACAAAATGAGCACCCCCGTTTGGCCCCGCACCATAGCCTTTGGCATTGCTGACGTATAAATGTTGGCCATCAGGGGCGACCGCGACCTTTGCAGGAAACCAGCCGACCGGAATGCGACCCAGCACGGCGAGTGAGGGGGTGTCGATCACGGCTACGGCATTAAGACCCGATTCCGCGACGAACAAGGTCTGGTTGTCGGGGCTGAGAGCAACGCCGAAGGGCATGGTACCGCGCAATTGATTGGCATCGCCTGCCGGGCGAAGCGGTACTTGGCTGACCACCCGGTTCGTCATGACGTCGATCACCGTGACGCTGTCGCTGTGGTTATTGGAAACATAGACGCGGCGTCCATCAGTCACCACTGAGTTTGGACTCGAGCCGCCGACGGCGGGGATACCTTTGACCAATTCGCCAACCAACGGGCCGGTCTTGAGCTTAGCGACCGGCTGAGCGCTGGCGAGGTCAATCGCCCAAACGCTGAAGCTTGCCGGATCATTTGGGCTCCCCAAACCGGGCACCGTCTTACCCTCAACGATTGTGCCATAGCGTGCAGCCGCGCTACCCTGAGCGAAGGGTGGGAACGCGAGCCCGGTAGCCGTCGGGTTATTGGGATCGAAGCCATTCACGAATGAATACTGGTACATACCGACATTCGCTACATACGCCGTCTTATTGTCAGGCGTGATTGCCAGACCGAATGGATATCGACCGGCGGGAGCCACTTTGGTGACCGTCTTGGTGGCAACATCAACCGCGACCAGCCGGAAGTTCGCTTGATCGATGGCCCATAAGGTCAAACCGTCTGGAGATAGCTTGATGTCGCCGATATAGCTCTCGGTCCAGTTGCGGCCCGCAGCCGGCACGTTTAGGTCAATGGCTGCCGTACGAGTTCCGGTCGATAGGTCAAAGATCACGATGTTGCCATCATTGCCGCCCGAAACATACAGCGTGCGATTATCGCGGGCGATGGCCACCCCCATAAAGACTGCATCGAGCACGGCAGGGTCAGTATTCGGGCCGGGAGGGATTTGCTGCACCCTGGGCCTGGAACTGTCGGGCTGTGATACAACCGAGATCGAAAAGGGGGCTGTGCCACTGTTGGCACTCACCAGCTGCTTGCCGTTGGGGGAGATGGTGAGCCCAAAGGGATGCGGCGCCACGGTGACATTGACTCCTGCCGGAGTGACGAACCGTCCATTGGGGATCACGGTCTGGCCGTCCTTGTTGATCTGGGTCTCGGCTGTCCCCGCCGGTGCCTGATATTCCGCTGGGGCAGCGCAGGCAGCGGCGTCCGCTGGCGTTAGTCCCGGGCTGCTGGCACCCGTCACCATTGGTGCCAGCAGCATCGTCGTGAGTGCAACCATCGTTAGTCGAGCGGACATCCGTCTCATGACCTTCCCTCCTGCTGTAGGGGGTGATTGAAGCTTCTTCATTCTCTTGCTAAGTGATTAATCAGCTAACATACTTTGAAGCAGGAGTGATTAAGCTCGTATTAAGCATCTTGGTTTTCTTCTTGCTATACTGTACATAGAGTTTGACTGATGTAGTGGAGGAGTTTTCATGGAGCGTGTCAAGACGACGCATGACCAGCCCGAGGGTATGGGTATGCCATCAGGTGATAAGGGTCAACGTCCATTCCATCCACGCCGCCATGGTGAGGATGATCTTCGCTTCTTGGATACCCTGACCACACTCCTCACACAGATCCTGCCAACTCTGCCGACTCCACGACAAGTTGAGACGGCGGCAGCAGTCTGTGATCTGGCTCGTGTCAGTCCTGATTAAGCTCGGAGTGCTTGTTCTAGGTAGGGTTGGAAGTGTTCAAGCCCTGGGGTCCACGCACCTGCTTCCTTGGCGCTGTCGTCATAACGTCGCAGTTGCACCGCGTCCTGTGCGTACGGCAGTGCTTCAAAGGCTCGCACCTCAGCCTCGTTGAATGGACCACCCTGCAGTTCAAGGCTTAATATGGAGGCCGGCGACAGCGATGCTAGGTAAACGGAATCGATGGCACAAAGATAGCGTTTAGCCGCTACATGCAGACGAGTTGGCTCGGTAACAGACGACAAAAAGTACGGCTCAAGAAACTCCGCACCGGCCTGCTCATGGACGGTGTCGATACCATGCTCCGCTGCATCCTCCGGTAGATCATGGATGAGATGCCCAAAATCGTGGAGCAGGGCGGCAGCGATCAAGGCGGCACCTGCCCAATCTTGCTCGGCAGCATAGGCGGTCTGTAGCATGTGCTCGCTCAGCGAGACCGGTTCGCCAATATATGTTGCATCCCCGGTTGCGCCGAAGATCGCGAAGATTTGGTTGATGATTGGGTTAGTTTGCATAAACTCCTCCCCACATATCCTACTTGGCACTTTCTACGACTTCGTCCCAACTCCAGTTCAGGCACGTGGACACCATACAGTCTAGCGGTGCGGAATTAAGCGAACGCACCAATCACGTTAAGCCACCGTAAACGTCGGTACGAGGCCACTTCGTGCCCCGCTTCGTTCGCCTTCCTTAGCTCCTCCTTAACCCGAGATTTACGTGGGGTTAACCTGACCCGCCTACCATTACTCCTCGGACCGCAGTTTCTCTAGGTACATTGGAGGAGGATGGTACATGAAGGCCTCAACCACCGTCGCAACCTTGCTCGCCTTAGGAGTTGGGCTCGCCGCCCCGCTCGCGACCTCGCCCCTGGCTACGTCGGCCATGCAGGCGACACGGAGCGCGCCAGACGCTCCCTACGTCGCTGCGCAGTCCCACACTGTAACCCCGATCAAGCATGTTGTGGTCATCTTTCAGGAAAACGTTTCGTTCGATCATTATTTCGGTACGTACCCGAAGGCGCAGAATCCGGGGGGCGAACCGAAGTTCGTCGCAGCGCCGGGCACGCCGCCGGTCAATGGGTTAAGTGCCGCGCTGCTGACCGCCAACCCCAACGCCGCGAACCCGCAGCGCCTTGACCGCTCCCAGGCACTGACCTGTGATCAGGATCACGGCTACACCGCCGAGCAGCAGGCCTTCGACAACGGCCTCATGGACAAGTTCGTCGAGTCGGCCAGTGGCAGCGGATGCACCGATAAAACGCAGGTCATGGACTACTATGACGGTAACACCGTTACCGGGCTGTGGAACTATGCTCAGCATTTCGCCATGAGCGATAACTCGTTTGGTACCACGTTTGGGCCATCGACCCCTGGCGCGCTTAATCTGGTCTCTGGGCAAACCCATGGTGCCACGCCGGAAGCTGCAGGCGAGGTCCAGAACGGGACGGTGATCGGCGATCCCGATCCTGCCTATGATGCCTGCTCGGGAACGACCACGGCTGCCCTAAGTGGTCGCAATATTGGGGACCTCTTGAACGGCAATGGCATTACCTGGGGCTGGTTCCAGGGCGGCTTCACGCCGAGCTCAACCAGCGGCGGTACCATCGTCTGCGGTAGCAGCCATGTGAATATTGGTGGAGCTACCGTCACGGACTATAGCGCACACCACGAGCCCTTCCAATATTATCAGTCGACTGCTAATCCGAGCCACTTGCCGCCAAGCTCGATCTTCAAGATCGGCAAAACCGATCAGGCCAATCACCAGTATGACCTGTCGGACTTCTGGGCTGCTGCCAGTGTAGGCAATATGCCTGCCGTCAGTTTCCTCAAGGCCTCTAAGTATCAGGATGGTCATGCTAGCTATTCGGATCCCTTAGACGAGCAGCATTTTCTGGTCGACACGCTCAACCGCCTACAGCACATGAATAGTTGGAAGGACACAGCCGTCATCATCGCCTACGACGACTCGGATGGGTGGTATGACCACGTGATGAGCCCGATCGTCAGCATGTCTGACGACCCGAATGGCGATGCGCTCTCGGGCCCGGGCATGTGCGGCACGGCGAAGGCGGGTGCCTATCCGGATCGCTGTGGCTACGGGCCACGCCTGCCGCTGCTGGTCATCTCGCCCTATGCGAAGACGAACTTTGTCGACCACACCATCACCGATCAAAGCTCGATCCTGCGCTTCATTGAAGGTAACTGGAGCTTGGGTCGCATCGGTGACCAGTCGTTTGATCAGCTAGCAGGGACACTGGACCACCTCTTCGACTTCACGGGTGGCGGCCAGGCACCCACCCTCTTCCTCGACCCGTTCAACGGGCTGCCGATCCACAAGTAGTCCGCTAGTTGACGGGCTGGGTCTGTATCCAGCCCATCAACTATCACGATGCGCTAGAAATCCAAGCAACTGCGAAAGGTTGGGAGATTCATGCAGCCACCTGCTCGTGTCCTGCGCCAGTTCCGATCCTGGTTGAACCTACATCGTCGCTTTGCGTTCTTGGTCGGCGTCCTTATCCTCGGCCCCATTGTCCCGTTGGTGCAATACGCTAGGCCCGGCCCACGATCCGACGGAAGCACACGCCTCGTCAACAATTGGATCGTCACGCCTGCTGGCCGTCAAACGACCTTAGGTGACCTGCCATTAAATTCCGCACTAGCACCCGACGGCCAGCACCTGCTCGTGGCGAATGGTGGTGCCGGCGTTCAATCCTTGCAGGTGGTCGATACGACGACCACTCGTCTGGTGCAAACCATTCCTTATACGGTCCCGGACAGCGTGTTCGTAGGTGTTGCCTACAGCCCCGATGGTCATCAGGCCTATGCCTCCGGTGGTGGTCATAATGTCGTGCATGCCTATGATGTTCTGTCGAGCGGCTTGGTTACACCCACCGGCGATATCGTACTGGGCAGGGGCAAGGAAAACCCGTTTCCGACTGGCTTAAGTGTCAGCCCCGATGGCGGCATGTTGTATGTCGCGAATAATATCAGTAACACCGTAGCGCTGATCGATACTCATCTCCGAACCGTCAGCACCACCGTGCCAGTCGGCCACTATCCCTACACGACGCTCACCAGTGGTGATGGCGCGCATGTCTACGTCTCGAACTGGGGCGATGGCACGGTTTCTGTAATCGATACAGGCAGCAAAACTGTATCGGCCACCATTACCGTCGGCAGCCATCCCTCGGCCATGATCTTCGGCCCCGACCAACTCTTGTTCGTCGCCGACTCCAACAGCGACGCCGTCTCGGTGATCGATACCACGACGAATCAACAACTACGGCTGCTGTCCGTCGCGCCCTATGCGCATGCTCCGCTTAGCAGCAGCCCACAAGGGCTGGCGGTTAGCCATGACGGCCAGCGTTTGTATGTCGCGAATGCAGGCAGCAACGAAGTGATGGTCTTCGCCCTGCATGGGCGCAATGGCCCCGAGCAGCGCCTTGGCCGCATACCGACGGCCTGGTACCCGACGTCTGTTGCTGTGAGCCCTGATAACGGATCGCTGTTTGTGACGAACGCGAAAGGGCTCGGTGCCGGTCCCAATAACGCCGGTTATTTCCCCAGTCCCCAGCGGGCGAACCCGCCCTTCGTGGATGTGCTCATGGGCTATAACGATCGCTACTGCAATTGCACCTATGATCAATATAGTGGCAGCATGATTCATGGCACACTCTCGACCATCGCAGTACCCGGCAAAGGTCGCCTCCAGGTCTATACGAATCAGGTCATGCGCAACAACCATCAGGGCGACCAATCGCTGCTCCTGCGTAGCCGTGGCAATCCCGTGCCGCGTCCCGGTGGTACCTCGCCGATCAAGCATGTGATCTACATTATCAAGGAAAACCGCACCTACGATCAGGTTTTCGGTGATGCCTCCGTCGGTGACGGCGACCAATCGCTCACGCTCTTCCCACGGGCGAATACGCCAAATCTGCATGCTCTGGCCGATCGCTTTGGGCTGCTCGATAACTTCTATGCTGATGCCGAGGTGAGTGCCGACGGCCATAACTGGGCCAACTCGGCCAATGCCAGTGATTACAACGAGAAAATGTGGCCGCAAGACTACTCCCCAGGTGACGGACGCAACCGTGGCTATGACTTTGAAGGGGGCAGCAGCATCAATCTTTCGCCCGGCGGGTACCTCTGGGACGCGGCCGCTGAGGCCCACATCAGCTATCGTGACTACGGGGAGTTCGTGCAGTTCGACGCGAACTATCCGGCCTCACGCGGCAAACTGATCCCCGAAAGCCAGGCTGATACCTGCGTAGGTCCGGTGGCACATGCCTACAGTGGCATGACGATCCCGAATGGCCAAGTGCTCTGCTTTCTGCCCATGAATATCAATCCGTCCACCACTCCGAACTTAATTGCTCATTACGATCCCAAGTTTCGCACCTTCGACATGCGTTATCGCGAGGCAGACCGCCTCGCCGAGTGGCAGCGTGAGTTCGATAATTTCGTCACGACCGATAGCTTGCCCCAACTCGAGATTGTGCGCTTGCCGAACGACCATACATCGGGCACGAGTCCCACCAGCCTTACGCCACAAGCCTTCGTTGCCGAGAACGATGCCGCTGTGGGGAATCTGGTCAGCATCGTCAGCAAGAGCAAATATTGGGGCAGTACTGCGATCTTTGTGACCGAGGATGATGCGCAGAATGGGCCGGATCATGTTGATGCGCATCGCACGACGTCGCTTGTGATCAGTCCCTACACATCACGCGGCTATGTCTATGTCGACCACACCTTGTATGACACCGCCGCTATGGTCCGCACTATGGAACTCCTGGTAGGCCTGCGACCTCTCAGCCAGTATGACGCCGTAGCAACGCCCATGTGGCACTTGTTTCAGCGCACACCCGATCTAAGGACCTATGACACATTGGCCGAGACCACCCGGATGGTGACGAACGCACCGAATGCCTACGGGGCAGAGCGCTCGGCGAAGATGGACTTTAGCCAGGAGGATCGGATGCCCATGGACGAACTCAACCACATCTTATGGGGTGCGGTTAAAGGCGCGGATAAGCCCTATCCTGCGCTGCCTGATGCGGTGACCAGCCGTCAAACGCCAGCCGGCGATGGCGACTAATTAATAGCTCAGCGGTGTCGTTGACCGGGATGGCAACTGGGTTGCCATCCCGATCAGACGTTTCTGCTACCTGCTGACAGCAAGACACAACGAAAGCATTGTGAAAACAGGAACAGAACATGGAGCAAAGCATGCGTCTCCTCACGCTCAACACTGGTTCTTCGAGCCTCAAGGCTGCGCTCTACATCTTTGAGCCTGTCGTGACACTGGAACTCACGGTCCAGATCGAACGGATTGGCCATGCTGATAGTCAGCTCCGGCTCACAAGATGCGTCGGGCGTAACTCTGCTTGATCAAACAACGTCACCTGCGACCCATGACGCTGGCTTACAAGCGCTGCTTGAGGGGCTCCGACAGCATTGTCCCGGAGCATTGAAGTTATGACAAAGTGCTATCCGCAACTCCCGCAGGTCGTATGCTTCGATACGTCCTTCCACTTGATCCAGACCGTAACGCCGAGCATGCGCCGGTGATTTCGCGCGATGACAATCCGGTCGTCGTGCGCGTGATGGCGACGGACGCAGATCGAATGATTGCTTGGCACACCTACCATCTCCTCTCAAGGGAAGGAACACACCATGTTTGAGTTTGATCCCACGATCTCGAGCGCTGTTAATAGTGGCGGCGCTGTTGCACATCAGGCCGCCCTCGTGGAAGACGGACCATTGGGGGAAGAGCTCCTCACCAGCATGCATCGTTACTGGCAGGCTGCCAACTACCTCACGGTCGGCCAGATTTACCTCCAGGCCAATCCACTCTTGCGCGAACCACTACGCCCCGATCATATCAAACCGCGCTTACTAGGTCATTGGGGCACCTCGCCCGGTCTGAGTCTGCTCTATGTACACCTCAACCGGCTGATTCGGGAGCGCGACGCCGATGTCATATTTCTCGCCGGACCAGGCCATGGTGGACCGGCCCTGCTGGCAAACGTGTATCTTGAAGGCACGTACTCGGAAGTGTATCCCGAGATCGAAGGAAGCGCAGCCGGGTTGGAGCGCTTCTTTCGCCAATTTTCTACACCCGGCGGCGTCCCGAGTCATGTGAGTGTGCCGACGCCCGGCTCGATTCATGAGGGAGGTGAGCTTGGGTATGTGCTTGTCCACGCCTTTGGAGCTGCCTTCGATAACCCTGATCTGATCGTCGCTGCCGTGGTTGGCGATGGTGAGGCGGAGACCGGGCCCCTTGAGGGCTCGTGGAAAAGTATCAGTTTTTTGAATCCTGTGCGCGATGGTGCTGTGCTCCCAATCTTGCATCTCAACGGCTACAAAATCGCGAACCCGACTGTATTAGGTCGTTCGAGTGACGACGCTGTACGTTGTCTGCTTGAGGGTCATGGCTACGAGGTGCATGTGGTGGCGGGCGATGACCCGCTGCAGATGCACCAGGCCTTGGCCGCGACTCTAGACCTTTGCTACACCCGTATCCGAGCCATACAGCAGGAGGCCCGCGCACATGGCTTTACCGGCCAGCCACGCTGGCCGGTGATCGTGCTGCGCACCCCGAAAGGTTGGACCGGTCCTAAGGAGGTCGCGGGCCACGCCGTCGAAGGGACCTTCCGCGCCCATCAAGTTCCACTAGAGACCGTGAAATCCGATCCTGCCCAACTGGCGATGCTCGAAGCTTGGATGCACAGTTACCGGCCGGAGCAACTCTTCGACGAGACGGGACAACTGATACCGGTGCTTGCCGCGCTTGCACCCACGGGTGCCAGACGTATGGGCGCGAATCCGCATGCGAATGGCGGCAAGCTGCTGGCCGAGCTTGATCTACCAAGTTTTCGGGACTATGCGCTGGCGGTGCCACAGCCGGCCACGGAGCACCATGAGTCGACGCGCCAGCTAGGCCTCTGGCTCCGGGATATCTTTATCCGCAACGCACAGCAACAAAATTTCCGGCTCTTCAGTCCGGACGAGGCCAACTCGAATCGACTGGGCAACGTCTTCGAAGTCGAGAACCGTTGCTTCGTCGGCACGATCATCGATATTGATGATCACGTCGCTGCCGATGGTCGCGTTCTGGAGGTGCTGAGCGAACATCTCTGCCAGGGCTGGTTAGAAGGTTATCTGCTGACGGGTCGCCACGGTCTCTTTGCGACGTACGAGGCCTTCGCGATGGTCTCAGCGTCGATGACCGTCCAACATACGAAGTGGCTCGAAGAAGCCGTTAAGCTGCCATGGCGTGCGCCGGTCGCCTCCTTGAATATCTTGTTGACGTCGACCTGCTGGCGCAACGATCATAACGGCTTCAGCCACCAAGGACCGGGCCTGATCGACGTGATGCTGTCGAAGCGCGGCACCGTCACCCGCATTTACCTGCCACCGGATGCGAATTGCTTGCTGTCAGTTGCCGATCACTGCTTCCGTAGCCGGAACTATGTGAACTTGATCGTGATCGATAAGCAGCCGCAGTTGCAATGGCTCACCATGGATGCGGCAATGAAGCATTGCGCGGATGGAGCTTCCATTTGGGAGTGGGCGAGCAACGATCACGGCGATGAGCCCGATGTCGTGTTAGCGGCGGCGGGTGATATCCCGACACTGGAAGTCGTGGCCGCAGCGTGGTGGCTGCGTGAGCATGCCCCCGAGTTGAAGGTGCGCGTCGTCAATGTCGTCGATCTGATGACCTTGTTTCGCCCAGAATCGCATCCACATGGCATGAGTGAAGCACGCTTTGTTGAGCTATTTACGGACGACAAGCCGGTCATCTTCGCCTTCCACGGCTACCAGCGTGCGATCCACGAGATTGTCCATGGACGAACCAATGCTGAGCGTTTTCATGTGCGGGGCTTTATGGAGCAAGGCACTACTACGACCCCGTTCTTCATGGTGATGCTGAACAGCATGAGCCGTTATCACCTGTGTATTGAGGCGTTACGGCGCTCAACACGCGTAGGATTACGTGCGGCGATGTTGATTGACGCGTGCGATGACATGCTTGCATGGGCGACGGCTTATGCACGGACGCATTTCGAGGATCTGCCGGAAATACGGGATTGGGTCTGGTCTACAGCTGAGGACTAGCGACGTACCGACCATTTTTCGTGCGCGACAGCACGATATATAAGCAGGAGGCGTATCAATTGGCTTTATCATCAAACCACCGCGTCATCGTCCCATTAGAGTTACGACCTGCACTTTATGCGGCGGTCGTAACACAAGCCCGGCAAGCGGGTGTACCGGTGGAAGTGTTCTGCTATGGGCCTTGCGTGAACCATATCAACGCCTTCGGGCGGTTGCACGCAGCGGAGGAGCAGACGCCGGGTAAGCTGAGTGGAGCCCGCTTCTATATGAACGGGCAAGTCATCGCTGCCGATCTCATTCTTTCGGATGCCCTTTGGTTAACCATCATACGGACCGATCCTGTTTTACAAGAGCTAGGTTATGAGGATCAGGTGCCTGGGTATATCGAGGATTTCTGTCGCGAGCTATGCGAGGCTGCCCTAGCAGAGCAAACCGGAGTAAGCCTTGAGTCAACCACTCCTGATGAGGAAGCTCAGGTGTAAACGCGGAAAGCACGACGCTGTACACGCACTTGACGATAGCGCGATTGCGTTATGCGTGATTACGCTAGGGTTAAGCTACCTTGAGCAACTTCAGACAAGCTCGTTTGTGCTAACGCCAGCATCAACATAGCAGCCGCCGGAGCGGCCTCTCGGTGGGGCGCGGGAAGTGATCGTTTGTCCAACCTCGCGCTACGGAGTAGTGCTTCGAGTGCTGCACCTGTTCGTGGCCAAGAGGCCAATCTGGCCTGTTCCATAATCGTGGCATTGAACTCACCATGTCCGCGGATCGGGTCAAAGAGCACGATCGGCAGTCGTGCCTCCATCGCCTCCAAACACGTCATGCCGCCAGCATTTTGGAGGATACAGTCTGCTGCCGCCATCAGTCGCCGCATCTCCTCGGTCCAGCCCAAGATATGCACATTGGACTCGGCAGCAAAACGCGTGACTAATTGGTCTCGTAAAGCCAGGTTATGGCCGGTAACGACGATCGTATATGCGCCCGACCTAGCTACATGCCTGGTCATCCCTTCGAGATCCCCGGCGCCCCATGCCCCACCCACAATCAGCGCTATAAATGGCTCATGCGGCAAGCCGAGCAGTTGCCGCGCCTCGGCCCGTACGAGCGCACTTCGATAAGCCGGAGCGACGGGCAAACGTGCCACGAGCACTTGACCGCCCGCGCGCTCGGCAAGTTGGGCCGAAAGGCGGCTGGCTACGAGATGTAGGTCAATCGCGGGTGCAACCCACAGCGGATGCACGCCATAATCGGGAATGAGCGCTACCACCGGCATGGCTAGCTTTCCTCGCCTACGTAAGTAGCCAAGCGCACTGGTGACCAGCGGATAGGTCGAGACGACGATGTCCGGCTGCAACTGCTGAGCTACCTGTAGCAGACGATAGCCATAACAAAAGCCGATCAAGGCGCGAACAGCAGCCGCGACC
The DNA here is from genome assembly GCA_013821605.1 of Herpetosiphonaceae bacterium. GTDB lineage: Bacteria > Chloroflexota > Chloroflexia > Chloroflexales > Kallotenuaceae > JACDGP01. The sequence continues at coordinate 19,686 of JACDGP010000047.1, read as the reverse complement.
GCCGGCTGCGAGGTCAACCAGAAAATCATGGCTGCCGACTGAGAACGATGCTTGAGTTGACTAGCATAGACTGTACGCACCAGCCAATCGAGCGACGGACTGAGATCGTGCATACCATCACGGACGATAGCTTGATGACCCGCCTGCTCGATGTCGACTTGCAGTGCCCGGCCGGCCGCCACATGGCCACCACCAACCGCAGCAGTCAGGATTAACACACAATAACTACCGTTCGACGGCTCCTTGATGGCGGGTACCGCGTCCTTACGCTGCCTCCACAGCATACCGACGACGCACAGCAACACGACACACACGAACAGGCCCACTGCCACCACAAAAGACATCATCATCGTGAAGACTCCGGTATCAGCGTCGCCAGTGTTGCGATTAATGTATCCACTTGAGCTAATGCTTCCAGTGGAACAGCATGAACATCGGCGTCGAGTGCGATCAATGGTGCAAGTTTACCCCGAATTGTAGGCCATGCCGCAAGCCACTGCTCAACATCCTGCACAACTTGGCGCTGCGCCTGCGGCGGTGTTACCCCAACAATCGCTTGATCATCGCCCGGTTCGTGGAATGCAGGCACTGTGGGCACATATGCTGCCACACATTCCACACTCCCGCTCACTTCTTCAACCAAGGGCAGAATTGGGGCGATCAAGACGGCGAGATAGGGCGAAGGTGTGGCCTCACCGGTCAAATAGCACACAAACTCCTGATCATCAATGCATAGGACTACGTCTTGGAGCTCTTGTTCCCTAGCCCAACGCAGGGCTGATAGTGTCGCGATTGCATGTGCCTCGTTCGCACCGACCTCAGGATTGGGCTCCGCCACGCCCTGCTCTTCGGCGAGCGATTGCTCGTCACCGTCGACGGCCAGCCAGTTCCAGTGCGCTCGGTCTGCTTCACAGCGACCGTAAATCGAGATACAGATCGCAGCTGTTTGCTGTTCCATGCTTTGCCTCATTTCTGCAGGTGGGCGCTCACCGGGAAGGGCGAACGCGTCCGCTGATGACCCATGTCAACGACTGTAGGCTCACTCTGGAGCACCGTGTGCTCGAAGAGTTGGTTGCCCTCGCCATTATAGAAGATGCTGTGCAGCGTCCGGCCTGCGATTTCGAACCAGGCAAAGCCCAAGCTATCGTTCGTCTGAAAAAAGGTAGGATTACGCTGGGGATCGATCAAAGGCCCCGTGCGGCCCCCAGCCCCACAAATAACTAATTGGGTGTTGCCGTGGCTTGGCTTAGGTGTCAACCACATCAGATTGTGATCATGCCCGGCTAGATATAGGTCGGCTTTGCCTAACACGCTTTGCTCCAAAAACTGGCGAACGCCCTGCCCTTCGCCCGGCATCTGGTCATAGCTGCCGGCATCACCATGAAAGCCATTAGAACGATAAGGATGGTGCCCGTACACGATCTTCCAAGCGGCGGTGCTAGTGGTCAGGGCCTGCTCAAGCCACAGACGCTGTGCCGCGCTGTATGCAGCCGGCCAGTACGGGTCAACGCCCATCAGCGGATTGGTATCGAGTGCGAAGAACTGGACCGGTCCATAGCGGAAGGTATAGTAGCGGGCTGGCATCTGCCACTTGTTGCTTAATCGGTCCTTCCGGTAATGGTATGCGACCTGGTAGTTACCATTGCAGTTCTGCCGACCATCGCCCTCAAGCAAATCACTGCTATTATCATGGTTGCCCAACACAAAATAGAAGGGCACATTCAATTCACGGTACGGTTGCTCGAATTTGTTCTCAAACTGAGTGTCATAAGCACTTCGGACGCCGAATTCGTAGATATTGTCGCCAAGACCTAGGATGAAATCACAGCCAAGGTTGCGGCTGATAGAGGTCGCAGCTGCTGCTACCTGGTATTGCTCCGGAGTGCCGGTGCCGGTGTCGCCCATCACCAAAAAGCGCACGGGGTTACGCCCATATTCTCGTATCGTCCCGAGCGAACGCGTAGATCTATCCATGGGTAGCAGTATCCCAACCGCTCGTGATATTGCGGTAATCGCAAGGTTAAGTCGGGGTTAACTGCGACCTGCGGATAGTGATCCGCGTTGCGCTACGTGTACCCACTGCTCACTTCGCTTCGGAGGCTTCTGCACAGGCCAGCGTGAGGTCGTGCTCGACGCGCCGCCGGGCGAAAGTGTCGTTAATAAACCAGCGCACTGTCCGCTGAATACAGTACGAAGTCTCGATCTCGATTTGCCAGCAGTAGCCGATAGCAACCTGTGGTCCCGCCAGTGGACGAAGCAGCGCATGACCGTTGGAGGCATCGCAGATCCACGTACCATCTGGTGAAAGCGTCCACTGTAGTGCTTGCGCCTCGTTCATCATGGGCAATTAGTGGTGCGCATACATTGCTGCGTGAGTCGGGAGTTGAAATAAAGCTTCTTTGAGACTACCGCGCGTTGCACGGAGAAAAGCTTCGAGCGTGTCGCTGTCAGGTAAAGCCGTGTACAACATCTCCGGCACGGCTCCATCCTCGACCGGCGGCTGGTAAACCATAAACTCGCGTCCCGCCGCGCCTTTCCATACTTCCAGCATCAACCGGTGCCACGGCCCGAGCACGGGCACAAGCCGGATACGGAGGAAACCATGGGCGTACAGCCATCCTTGCCAGTCGCCTGTGATCTCTCGCTGCTCGCTTGCCTGGTCATAGCGTACAATCTGCATGACCCGCTCCTCTCCCCTTAACGTACATCGTCCATGCAATACATGCATGGCAGCATCGTGCACGTGTAGGATAGCAAACAGTTATGAAATAAAGATTAAGCCATTGTAGTGGCTCAGTTAAGCATTATCCAGTCGAGCTATGAAACTGATTTAGCAGGATTTACCACTAGTCCCCATGCAGCCACATATTATGCACATGTTCTGGACAACGTGCGGCTTGGGTGCTAGTAATAAACTAAATGCTGCGCGGCTTAGCGCACCGTCATCGGCATGACTAAAATGAGCAAACTATCGTCACCCACAGGTCGGAAAACACCCGGCGAGGCGGGGGTTTGAATTTCCAGCGCGACCTGTGGTGTTGGCAGCGCATTGAGCGCGTCCTGCAGATATTTGACGTTCATCGCAATTTGACCACCATCGCCGACCACCTGGCCTTCGAGCTCAGATTTGTTATCGCCTACTTCGGCAGCATTCGCAGACAACAACAGCTTCCCCGGTACGAGATCGGCACCGGCCTCCAGTGTGATCTTGGCGATATTGGCACTAGACGAAGCGAAGACTGATGCCTGGCGCGTCGACTGGAGTAGCCCATTCCGATCCATGACGGCACGAGTCAAGAACTGTTTAGGAACCATCCGCTCATAATCGGGGAACTTGCCGTCGATCAAGCGACTCACCAGATCAACGTTGTCGCTGTGGAACAAAACCTGTCCGCCCTGCGGCGTGACCGTGATCTCGACCGGTGTCTCGCTATCACCGATCACCCGTCCGACTTCGATCAACGTACGCGCGGGAATAATTACTTCCATCGGCTGCTCGACCGGCTCAGCCAGCTCGATCTTCTTGACGGCCAGGCGGAAGCCGTCGATGGCCGCGAACGTGGCACTTGCATCATGCAATCGTACCAGCACGCCCGTAATGACGGGGCGCATGGTCTCGTCGGTAGCAGCCGCATAGGCTACCTGATTGATCGCGGTGCGGAGTTGTGCTGGATCGATCCGTACCGTCGGCGCATCGGCTTGCACCTTCGGAATGGCCGGAAACTCATCCGCCTCAATGCCCTTAATATTAGCCTCTGAGCGGGCACAGGCCAGGTGCATTGTCTGAGTCCCCTCGTCCAAGGTCATTGTGATTGCGTCATTGGGCAAGTTGCCGATGAAGTCTTGCAGGAGCTTGGCTGGGATCGTTGCCGCACCTTCCTCCTCGATCTTCGCGCCAATCCAGCATGTGACACCGATTTCGAGGTTTGTGGCCTGCAGGCGTAAACGACCGTTTTCGGTCGTCAATAAAATATTTGAAAGCACGGGCAAGGTCGACTTGGCAGCTACGCCATGGCTGACGATCCCCACGCCGCGCTTGAGGTTCTCTTGCAAACACGAAAGCTTCATGCTGGTTTCGGTCCCTTATGATCATGCTTTGAATATCGTTTGCCGTAGGTCCGAGCATTATAGCATAGCCCCCGTGCCTCATGCTTCGAACACTACGCTAGCCGGATTACCGATCGCTTTCATGATCTCGTCCCACACGGCCGAGTTCTTCCAATACGCACTATGGGCGTAGGGGAAGGGCTGGCGATTATCGACCAGTACATCCTTGACCCGGTGAGGAAAGACGCCGTTGCCCACGAAGCTCAACATATCTTGCAAATCATACACGTTGAGCCAGGGTGGGAAGTGCACCGGTAGCTCGGTCGTAGAGCCATAGGGCAGTGACTCGAGCGCGCCCATTTCGTAAAAGACCGGCGCTTGCGAGCCGCAGGTAATTAAGAGCGGTACGCGGTCACCCAGATCGTGCTCGATCAGCAGATCAACACATGCGATGCCTCCCAGACTATGCCCCAGCACCACGACCGGGGGCGTCGCCGCCTTAATGGAGTCGAGAAGCTGGCTGCGGATGGCCTGGCCTTCGCCCTGATACACCAGAATATCACCAAGGAATTTGAATACTTTGTCCGTCAAACCACCACGCCGTTCACGAAGCTGGGTTGTCAGCAACTGGCTCATGAGCTGCAGTCCCTTGTTTTCGAGGGGGCTGAAGATGCCTAATGTACCCCCTGCGCCGACAGCGAGTTGATCGGTCAGCGCTCCAACGGCGGCATCTCGCAGTGTAGCATCGGTTAACATAGCCGGCGTATGGCCTTGGGCTACGCTTTGCATGGCTGCCTCGGCCACAATGGCGCGCGCAACCGCTATACGGTATATATCAAGATCGGCATCGGGTAGCGTAGCGCGTCCTGTGCGGTAGGGCTCACTCGCTCGCACAGTTTGGACAGCGGTATCGAAGGTCTCCGTTAGTTCGGCTGCGGCAACGTTTGTCCGTAGATCCGGCGTGGCCAGCGCCAGGGTTAGCAATTGGACCCGGTTATCAAGCAGAGCTCCTGCTTCCGATCCTTGGCCCGCCGATCCATTTTGTGCCACCAGGATTCGCAGTTCCGCGAGCGGATCGTGATACAGTAAGCCCCACATACTGGCATCGCTACTTGTGCTGTTGGGAGTTGCAGTGCCATCGTCAAGGCCGAGAACACCACCCCCTGTCTCAGCATACGTTGGAATAGAACTGCCATGCTCGTGCAATTCATAGCCATGCGTCTCACCCCAGGCACAAGCTACAACCTCTAGGTGGGGCTGGCGCTCTTGCAACGCTGTCTTGATGCTGCCGTACGTTGTGAGTGCTGCTTGACCATCTGGCGTTGCGGCCCATTCGGCAGCCTGACCGCGTGCTCCCGTACCGTGTACAAATACGACCGTCGTCATACCATCCTCCGTCTATGCTTACTGCGTTTCCAGGGAATTGAGCCGCTTAAGCTGCCGAATCTGAGGCCAGATAAGTGCGACCGCGCTGACAACCAGCAATGTACCGATACCACCACCCACTACCGACGCAATTGGTCCGAACACGCTCGCCACTAACCCGGACTCGAAGCCCCCTAGCTCATTCGATGCACTAATAAAGACGCTGTTGACCGCCGATACGCGGCCCCGCATCTCATCCGGCGTGCCAACCAGCAATAGCGTACTGCGGATGACCACACTGATGTTATCTACGCCTCCCAGCACCACAAGCATCAGCAATGATAGGATAAATGATCGTGACAAACCAAAGATGATCGTCGCCATCCCGAAGCTGGCCACGGCCCACAACAAGGTAGCTCCTGCCCGGCGGAGCGGCGGCAGATGGGCCAACAGCACGGCTACCAGGACCGCGCCAACCGACGGCGCGGCCCGTAGCCACCCCAAGCCACTCGGCCCGACGTGCAAAATATCGGTGGCGAAGATCGGCAGCAGGGTCGTCGCGCCCCCGAGCAGCACCGCAAAAAGATCGAGCGTAATCGCTGCCAAAATGACTTTCGTATTCCACAGAAAGTGCGCGCCGGCCGCTAGGCTTTTCAAGGTGGCCGCCTCAACCGGTTGTGCCAGCCGCCGGATATGGAGCAGGCAGACAAAGCCAAAAAAGATCAGCGCACCCACAGCATCAACCACATACACCCAGCCGGCGCGGTGTTGGACAGCAATCATCAAGCCGCCCAAAGCCGGCCCTGCTACCGAGGCCGCCTGCCACGCACTGCTGCTCCAGGTGGCAGCATTCGTGAACAGCTCCGGTGGCACCGTTTGGGGCAACAAGGTCGCTCCGGCCGGACCGCTAAAGGCGCGGGCGATGCCGATCAAGAACAAGCAACCATAGATCAGAACCAGTGACCCACGCGTGAAGGATAATGCGGCCAGCCCCATGGCTCCCAATGCTAACAGGAGTTGGCTCGCCAATACAATCCGCTTGCGGTCAAAGCGATCGGCGGCGTGACCGGCGGGCAACGATAACAGAATCACCGGCACGACCTGTACCAGCCCCACGCCGCCCAGCGCTAACGCCAGGTGCGTACGCTCATACAGCTCCCAGCCAATCGCCACACTGGCCATTTGCTCACCCATCGAGGCGACCAGGCGACCGACGACGAGTAAGATGAATGGCTGGAAGCGCAAGGCCGCGTATGGATCATGGAACTTCTCCTCCCCGGCAGCTACCTCTTCTTCGGTGTTTGGTGAAACCGTCATCCTCATTCCTTTGTGCGCGTTCATAACTGAACACCGTCTCTATATCATACCGGAGAAGTGCTGGCTCCATGTACTGAGGTGGCTGTGATGCCAGCTCGTGCGGTTGCAGGGAGGGAGGCCATTCGTTGTACAATGGCGCCATGGACGAACCGCCGGCTAATTGGACTATTCTCGCTCTAGAGACTTCCTGCGATGAAACTGCAGCAGCCGTGATCCGGGGTGGACGCGAGATTGTGTCCTCCGTGGTTGCGTCACAAATGCATTTGCACGAGCGCTACGGTGGCGTGGTGCCTGAGCTTGCCAGCCGCGAGCATATCACCAGTATCGCCCCGGTCATCAATGATGCCCTTGCACCACTGGCACGTGGTTGGGACGAGATCGACGCGATCGCCTGTACCTATGGTCCCGGCCTGGCGAGTGCCCTGCTGACGGGGGTTAATGCCGCGAAGGGTTTGGCCTGGGCTCGGGGCAAACCGCTCGTCGGCGTTAATCATCTGGAAGGCCATATTTATGCCACCTGGCTGATCCCGGAGGGCACGCAGCCTGACCTGCCGCCACCGTTCCCATTGGTTGCGCTCGTGGTCAGCGGTGGCCACACCGCGCTCGTCCTACTGCGTGACCACGGTGACTATCAACTACTGGGTCAAACGCGCGATGATGCCGCCGGAGAGGCTTTCGACAAGGCAGCACGCATCATGGGGCTAGGCTATCCCGGCGGCCCCCAGGTGCAGCAGTGGGCTGCCCGCGCTACTGCCAACGACCTGCGGGTACCGCGTGCCTGGCTGTCCGATTCCTATGATTTCTCATTCAGTGGTGTCAAAACCCATGTACTTCAGGAGGTCGAGCGGCGGCGTGCCATGCACGTGGAACCGGCTAAAAGCCTAGCAGAGCTCGATCCGCAAGCTACGGCGTCGCTGGCAGCGGCATTCCAGAACTCGATTATCGATGTTCTAACGCAGAAGACCGTGGCTGCAGCCGAAGCCTACGACGCGCGCTGTATCGTGCTCGCTGGTGGCGTCGCTGCCAACGGCCCTTTGCGGGAATTACTCATCCGCCGCGCGCCGGTACCTGTACGCTATCCACCAATCACCTTGTGTACCGACAATGCGGCGATGATCGGTGCCGCCGCCTTTTATCGTTATGTGGAGGGGTTGCAGCACGACTGGTCATTAAGCGTGGTGCCGAACCTGCGCCTTGTCCCCCATACCCGGCCCTACCGGCGGGGCGACGAGCGCCAGCCACCAGCCAACCGGCCCTAGGTCAAGGCGTAACGAAATTCTGTCGAACAATGTTGTTTCTACGACGGTGAGTGCCGTCGTTAGCGAGGAGATCCCAATGCATCAAGCTGCTTGGATGGAATTTCACGTTTCTCGTGAGGCACGTGATCGCTATGCCTTCGACCAAAGTCTTTTCTCAAACCTGGGCACCGTCGTTTTTGCCAATTTTCCTGCCGCTCGCACGTTCGCCCAGAAAATCAATGAGCAGCGTGATGTGACCCACCATCCGGAGGCAGCCGTCAGCGCTGGGCAGGTTAACGCGATGGCGCTGATCCACGAAATCCTCCATGCTGCTTTAGGTAAATATGCGCAAGACCGCAGCCCTCAGGCGATGGCTCGCGCGCTCCAATCGCTCGAACAAACCCTTGGCCGCGAAGAGCTTGACCAGTCCTTGCTCGGCTTTGTCGAGGATTTTCCGGCCCTGGCAGTCTACCGTGGGTTGACCGACCCTCCAACCTATCTTTCGGGCAGCCATGACGGCGTGCCCAACCGTGAAATTATCTTGGAGGAAATGCTGCTGCTCTGGCTGGGTGTCATGAATCCGGCCTATGCACCACTAGAGGAGTTGTTTGACGACACGCGACTAGAGGAAGCAACCGCCTATCCCGATATTATCACGGGACTATACGACTTCTTTAAGCATGAGCCCGGCTTGAACGGCACGCAGCAGAACCTCATTGATCTGCTGCGTGCGCCGGCATTGACTGCCCCCGATGACCTGATGGCCCAGTTGCGTTATATTCAAGAGCAGTGGGGTTTTGTGGGACAATTGCTGCTGGTCCGCATGCTTTCTAGTCTGGACCTGATTCGCGAAGAAACCCGCCCGCACTTCACCGGTCCAGGACCTAGCCAGGTATTAACCTTCGGCTTTGGCGGCCCTAGCGACGAGACGCCCTTCAATGTCGATGAGCTGGTGGATGAGCCAGAGCGTTATAGCGAAGATGTCGATTGGATGCCTAAGCTGGTGATGATCGCCAAAAGTACGTATGTGTGGCTGGATCAACTCAGTAAAAGCTATGGCCGGACAATTCAGCGCCTGGACCAGATTCCCGATGAAGAGCTCGATATTCTTTCGCAACAGGGCTTTACCGGCTTGTGGTTGATCGGGATTTGGAATCGGAGTGTCGCTTCGCAAACCATCAAGCGTCTGTGTGGCAACCCCGAAGCGGTCGCCTCGGCCTACTCGCTGCTTGATTATGGCATTGCTGAGGATCTAGGCGGTGAGGCCGCCTACGAAAACTTAAGCCATCGCGCCTGGCGCCGCGGTATTCGTCTGGCCAGCGATATGGTCCCAAATCATATGGGCATCGACTCGCGCTGGGTGATCGAGCATCCCGACTGGTTCATTTCGGTACCCCAACCGCCCTTTCCGTCGTATTCATTTAACGGTCCGAATGTTTCCGTCGATGACCGCGTTGGCATCTACTTGGAGGACCACTACTACTCACAAAGTGATGCAGCAGTCGTTTTTAAGCGCGTCGATCACCAGACCGGCAGCGAGTTGTATATCTACCACGGCAACGATGGCACGAGTATGCCCTGGAATGATACGGCGCAGCTCAACTACCTGGATCCGGCGGTACGTGAAGCGGTGATCCAAGCCATTTTGTATGTTGCCCGCAAGTTTCCGATCATTCGCTTCGATGCAGCGATGACCTTGGCTAAGAAACATATCGAACGGTTGTGGTATCCCGAGCCAGGCTCGGGCGGCGCGATCGCCTCGCGCGCCGAGCATGGTCTGAGCAAAGCTGACTTTAATGCTGCCATGCCCGAGGAGTTTTGGCGCGACGTAGTCGATCGGGTAGCGCAGGAGGTGCCCAACACCTTGTTGCTGGCCGAGGCCTTCTGGATGATGGAAGGCTATTTCGTGCGGACCCTGGGCATGCATCGCGTGTATAACAGCGCCTTCATGAATATGCTCAAAAACGAGGAGAACGCCCATTACCGCTTATCGATCAAGAATACGCTGGAGTTCGACCCTGAAATTCTCAAGCGCTACGTGAACTTTCAGAACAATCCCGACGAACGGACGGCCGTCGAGCAGTTCGGCAAGGATGACAAGTATTTCGGGGTGTGTATCCTGATGGTTACGATGCCGGGCTTGCCGATGTTCGGTCATGGGCAGGTCGAAGGCTTTACTGAAAAGTACGGGATGGAATATCGCCGCGCGTATCTTGACGAGCAGCCGGATCAGCACTTAATCGAGCGGCACCGGCGTGAGATTTTTCCGCTCCTGCACAAGCGCTATTTGTTCGCGAATGTTGAGCACTTTCTGTTCTATGACTTCACTATTGTCAGCGGCGTCGACGAAAATGTCTTCGCCTACTCGAACCGCGTAGGTGACGAGCGCGCGCTGGTGGTCTACCACAACGCCTTCAGCACCGCCCACGGCTGGATACGTAACTCGGTCTCCTATTTGCGCAAAACCGGTCAGGGTGATGAACGTGTGCTGATGCAAAAAAACCTGGGCGCGGGCCTCGGCTTGCATACGGATGCCGATCATTGGACCCTGTTTCGTGACCACATTACTGGCCTTGAGTATCTCCGCTCAAGCCAGGAGCTGTACGAAAAAGGGCTGTATGTTGAATTGGAAGCCTTTAAGTACCAGGTCTTGCTCGATTTCCGCGAGGTCAAGGATACGACGGGTCAGTACACGCGGCTGGCTGCGCATCTTAACGGGCGCGGCGTTCGCAGCATTGAGCGCTCACTCCATGAACTGTTACTCCAGCCGATCCATGTGCCCTTCCGCGAATTGGCGAATGCCGGTATGTGGCACTGGCTGCTTGACCACCGGCTCAAGCAATTCGATGCTCCATTGCCTGATACAGTCCTCGCAGACGTTGAGCAAAAAATGCTCCATCTATTCGAAGCCATCAAGCACATGCTGGAGCTAACGACTGACGCAGTTCCCATCGCCCGGCAGGTCTGCCACACCCTTGAGGTGATGTTGTGCTTGCCCGTCTTGCAGCACCATCTCGACGTTGCCACTTCGGTCGAGGATGATGCTGCCGTTAAGTACCTGACCTCACAACTGCACGACGATACGCTGACCTGGGGTACGCTCTTTGGTTGGCTGAGCGTCTATGCGCTCGGGCAGATCACTGCAACGACCGAACCGGCACTGCAAAGCCGTCAGTGGATCGATGAGTGGCTCCTGGGCCCGATCATGGCCGATGCGTTACGCAACATGGGTGCGGATGCAACGGCTTCGGAGCGTGCTGTCACCCTGATCAAGCTGCTCACTACGCACCAGCAGTGGTTCAAAGATTTGGAGCGCACGAATGCTCAGCAGGTGTACCTGACGCAGCTGGTTGAAGACCACGATGTGCAGCAGTGGTTAGGGGTCAATACCTTTGAAGGGGTGCGCTACTTCAACCGAGAAAGCTTTGAGCAGCTGCTCTGGTGGCTCTTTGTGACGGCGGTCATTACGACCACAGCTCATCCTCAGGAGTCGCCGTCCGTGATCGATACCGGCGTCATCGCACTCCATCATCAGCTTCAACAATGGCTGGAAGCGAGTGAACGCTCAGGATATCAGCTCGATACATTAATGACTGGGGCGCAGGGAACTACCGCACTATAGCTTGTTGACTGCTTGGAGCGCACCATGAGTAGTGCGCTCCGAAATGACTGCCAGTTTGTGTTGCCAATGCCCTTGGTGAATCGAAGGTCTACTCGATCCCCAGGTAGGCCTTCTGAACCATTTCGTTGCTTTGAAGATTGCTGGCGCTATCTTGAAGCACGATCTCACCAGTTTGGAGCACGTAGCCGCGATGCGCGATTGACAAGGCCATCAAGGCGTTTTGCTCAACCAGCAGAATCGTTGTGCCGGTGGCATTGATGTCCTTGATGATGCTGAAAATTTGCTCAACCAGCACCGGTGCTAGGCCCATCGACGGCTCATCCAGCAGCAACACCGTAGGTCGTCCCATCAAGGCACGCCCGATCGCCAGCATCTGTTGTTCGCCGCCCGAAAGCGTGCCGCCTTTCTGGACGGTGCGCTCGCGCAGGCGTGGAAACAGCCCAAAAACGCGCTCCACATCTTCGGCGATCCCGGCCTTATCCTTACGGGTAAAGGCTCCCATCTCCAGGTTTTCGCGCACCGTGAGCCGTGGAAAAATGCGACGCCCTTCCGGTGACTGTAGCACACCCAGTTCGACGACCTTGTGCGCGGGAACTTGATCGATGCGCGCCCCGGCCAATGTAATCTGACCGACACGCGGTGGCAGGATGCCTGAGATCGTGCGTAGGGTCGTTGACTTACCGGCACCGTTTGACCCAATTAACGTAACGATCTCGCCCTTATCCACGGTCAACGAAATGCCTTTGAGGGCGTGAATGTTGCCGTAGTAACTATGAACGTTCTTGAGTTCTAACAGTGCCATGGTTACCTACCCTCAGCGCTTTGGACGACTGCTTTGCGTACCCCGCCGCCACCTTTGCCCTGTGCAGCCGCCCCTTTGCCGAGGTAGGCTTCGATCACTTGCTCATTCGACCTGACGACCTCGGGCAGCCCTTCGGCAATTTTGCCGCCATGATCGAGCACCGTGACCTTTTCTGATATGCCCATGACAACCTTCATGTCGTGCTCGATGAGCAGCACGGTAATGCCCAGTTCATCTCGAATCTGCCGCATCAGGCGTGTTAGAGCATCCGTTTCATGGGGATTCATCCCAGCGGTTGGCTCGTCGAGGAGCAGCAACTTGGGATTCGTGGCCAAGGCTCGCGCAATTTCCAGGCGGCGCTGATCGCCATAAGGCAGGTTCTTGCTCATCTCATCGACGCGTTGCCGTCCCAGGCCAACGAACTCCAGCAACTCGATCGCCCGCAAACGCGCCCGTTCTTCTTCGGCCTTGACCGCCCGCGTCTGCAACAGGATGCCAAGCAAGTTGGCCTTGAGCCGCGCATGCTGACCAACCAGCACATTTTCCAGGGCAGTCATGTTAGCAAACAGCCGGATGTTCTGAAAGGTACGACCAACGCCGCGCGCAGTAACCTGATCCGGCTTAAGCCCTACGATGCTCTGGTCGTCAAAGATCATCGAGCCGCTCGTGGGCACGTATAAGCCGGTAATCATGTTAAAGAAGGTCGTTTTACCGGCCCCATTCGGGCCGATTAAGCTACAAATGGTGCCTTTGGGGATCACGAAGTCGACATTATTGACCGCCGTCAAACCGCCGAATTGCTTGACAATCCCCTGGGCCTCAAGAATATTCGTTGCCACCACGTCTCCCCTATCAAAAGTCGGGCTCGACCGCACTAGCTGCTGGCGGCCTCAGTCTCGACATCATAAAGATCGGTCTGACTTTGCGCGGCTTCACCCGGCGACGCCTGATCGGCATGCAATTCCAATTTGCGGCGCGCATTCGGCAGCAACCCTTCCGGTCGCAACTGCATCATGAGCACCAGGACTAAGCCAAACAGGCCTGTCCGATACAACGTCGGGTCGAAGCGCTGCAAGCCAGACAAGCTGGGATTGTTGGCATTGTGCTGGGCAATCGATTGTAACAGCAAGGTAATCTGTGGCAAAAACAGGCGGTCGCTTAGCTCGATAATCAAGCCACCAACGATCACACCGGGTATATTGCCTAAGCCACCCAGGATCACCATACATAGCACGATGACCGAGACCGAAAAATCGAAGGAGCTGGGAAACGCACCGCCCACGAACGCTCCAAAGTAGGCCCCGCCGAAACCGGAGAAACTCGCGCCCATTGCGAAGGCGAGCAGCTTGGTACGGACAATGTTAATGCCCATACTTGAGGCGGCTAGTTCATCCTCACGCATTGCCATCCAGGCGCGCCCCAGCCGCGAACCGCGTAGGCGGTTAATCAAAAAGATCGAGAACAGAATGATCAGCACCAGCAAAAAATACCATGGGCGCTGGTCGGAACGATCGGCGAAGTTAAGGCCCGGTAGCTTCGGCGGATCGATGGGGCTGATACCCAACTCGCCGCCGGTGAGGTTAAAGGTTTTGATGAACTCATGGCCGAAGATCGTGATCCCAAAGGTATCGAGATTGCGGAAGACAATCGGCACAATTTCGCCAAAGCCCAGCGTCACAATCGCTAGATAATCACCGCGCAGCGGCAAGGTTGGAGCACCCAGAATCAGACCAAAGAGACCGGCCATGGCTGCCGCAATAAAAATCACCAGCCAGAAGCTCACGCGGGGATTGGCAAAGTTGAGCTGGTCGCCGATATAGCTTGAGCTTAAAAAGGCGGCTGTATAGGCCCCGATGGCGAAAAAGGCGGCATAGCCTAGGTCAAGCAATCCCGCATAGCCAACAACGATATTCAGTCCGAGCGCGAGCAGAATAAAGATCAAGCCCGTGATCACAATCCCGAGCCAACCGAGCTGGATACTATAGTCAAGGAAAGGATAGATCAAAATGACCAGGCCTAAAATGGCCCAGGTCGCATAGCTGCTGCGCCGCCCTGGTAGAAAATGGGCGGCACCGAGTGCTGCACCCAGCACCATACTGATAGCTGCGCCTGCGATGCCGAAGCTTAATACTTCGCCGGTGGACGGCAGATTCTGACCGACCAGTGTGGTAATAAAAGTATTGCGGAGGATGTTTGATACGATCAAAATAACGCCTGCGACCGCACCAGAGATCAGGCCATCCCGCACGCCGGCCTGCATCGTTTCGCCCTCGGTGCGTGCGCCCGCGAGCAGGCCTGCGAGCAGTCCGCAGATCAAGCCTGCTGCCAATACTGATTGGCCACCGAACAAGACGATGATGAACACGCCAAATACTCCCGCCCACACCCCGATGTTGATCGCTCTTGACATACAGTTTCCTCTCAGGCTTTCTGCCCGACATCTTCACCGAGCAGCCCGGATGGTCGGAAGACGAGGATGATCACCAGGATGCCGAAGACAACGGCGTTGGTCCAGCGCGTCTCAATATATTGATCACTGAGTGCCGAGATCAACCCGATCAATAAGCCCCCGAGCATCGAGCCGGCAATGTTGCCGATCCCCCCGAGGACGGCCGAAGTAAAGGCGCGTAAGCCGGCGGTGAAGCCCATCACAAAGACGGCACTATTGCTATACATGCCCACGATCATTCCGGCAGCACCACCCAGCGCCCCACCTAACAAGAAAGCTAGCGCAATCGTCGCATCAACGTTAATGCCCATGAGTCGCGCCGCGTCGCGATCCTGTGCCGTCGCCCGCATCGCCTTGCCGACCTTGGTTCGTTGGACGAAGAGGTACAACGAACTCATCAAGATGCCGCACATCACCAGCACCATGAGATCTTTCCAGGTCAGGCGGAAGGGCGTTTCAAGTAGTGGTCTGGCGGACACGCTCGCGATGACTTCTGGCACGTTCTTGGGGCCCGGCGCGGTTTCGCCCATCACATTATCGCCAAGCGTGAGAGGTACGGCGCTCTGCAGACCATGGTGGACGAGGTTAAAACCGGCGATGGCTAGGCTTGCTGCTACAATGATCAAGATCAGCCAGCCCCAGACCGGCATTTTGCGCTCTCCACCTGCAGCAAAGCGCCGTGCTAGCACCATGGCTAAGGCGATAACAATTACGGGTGCGACGAGTGCGACCAAGGCCCAGTAATCGCCTTCAAAGACCGGGACACCACCTAAAACGAGGCCGACGTTCTGGAGCACAAATGAAACGCCGATGGCTGCAATGAGGGGTGCGAGGCGGGGCGCATTACGTAGCCGGCGGTAGGCAAAGCGTTCGATGCCCACGTTGATGCCACCACAGACGGCCATCACAATCGCGAGAATCAGCAACAGCACGGGGCCGCGAATAATCCAGGGAGTTTTGGTGCCGATGTTAAGCAGACTCAACAGGATCAACGTGGTGAAGGCGCCCAGCATGTAGACATCGCCGTGGGCAAAGTTAATGAGCTCGATAATGCCATACACCAACGTATAGCCGAGCGCAATAATAGCGATAATGGCACCGTTGACCAGGCCGACTTTCAGTTGTCCGAGGAGCAGGAGCGGATTGTGGACGATCTTGGTGGCGATACTGAAAATGAGCGGGCTGAAGACCAGGAGGAGGAGCAATCCGACGATGATTGAGCTCCAGTTTCGTCGACGGGCTACAGGTACAACTGGCGTTGCAACGGTCTGGGCCATAGCGCTTCCTCTCAGTTAGAATAGCGATGTGGGGAGGTCATATACCTCCCCACCGCACCGTCCCTTAGCTAAGCAGCGAGCTTATTTTTCCCACTGCCCGTTGTTGAAGAAGTTGGCTTCTTCCCACTTGCCATCTTTGACGATGTAGCCCTGAATTGTCTGCAGGGTCGTGTCGCCGTCCTTATCGAAGCTCCACTTGCCTAACACACCATCAAAGTCTTTCGTCGCGAAGACGGCGTCGCGGATTGCTGCACGGTCTGCCTTGCAGACCTGGTTAAGCGCCTGCAGCGTGACGGCAGCCGCTTCGTAACCAAACGGTCCGTAGGTCTGCGGCTCGACCCCAAATTTGTCTTTGTAGGCCTTTAGGAATGCCTGGCCCTTAGCCCCAAGCTTGCTCAGGGGCAGACCGGCGACGGTACCATACGCCCCTTCCGCAATGTCCTTACCGGCTGCGGTGATGAATGGGTCAGTCTGGATGCCATCCGGCCCCATGAACTTGACTTTGTCGCCCGTCATGCCAACCGCACGCATGTCTTTGAGCAACTGGCCGGCATTGTTGTCGACGATGCCGCCGAAGTACACCATGTCGGGGCCAAGGTCTTTAATCTTGGTCATCAGCGAGGTGTAATTCTGCTCTTTGGCCTGGATGCCTTCATGGCCTAGGACCGTGAGGCCCATCGTCTTGGCGTTTTTCTCGAACAAGCCTGCGACGCCCTGGCCGTAGGCTTGCTGGTCGTCGAGGATGTAGACTTTTTTGACGCCCAGTTTTGCCGCCCAGGCGGCATCGGCCAAGCCCTGCACAGCATCGTTGGTCACAACACGCGTATAGTTGCGCTTGCCGTTAGGATAGTACTTGTCTGGTTCCCCGGCGGCCAGTGGCTTCGTCAGTCCGACGTAGGTGTTAGCGGGGCTGATCATCACCATGTTGGCATTATTCAGGACCGGAATTGACAGCTTGGCTGCCCCAGAGTTAAAGGTGCCAATATAAACCATTCCGGCCGGGTCACTGACAGCCTTATTGGCGTTGCCGGTTTCTGCGGCCTCATCCCAGGAACCTTTCGCAGCGGTTGCATCATCTAGGTCAACATAATCGATCGTGAACTTACCGCCGCAGACCTGGTTCTTGTCTTCTGCAAACCGCATCTTGATGGCATTGACCACGGAGTCTGTTTGGCTCTTGGATTGGCCCTGACGTGGCAAGCTCGAATAAACTCGGATGGTCGTCCCCGACCCACCACTCGTCGCGGCGGTTGCATCGGTCATGCTTGTGGCTGCCATGCTGGTAGGGGCCATCGTCGCTGCGCTAGCGGCAGCCGTGGCTCCAACAGCCGTGGTATTCTGTGTCGTGGTACTCGTACCGGTTGGTGTGCCACACGCGGCCAGCGTAGCCGTGGCAAGCACCATGCTTAGAAAAAAGGTGGGTACACGTTTCATTGAGTCGCACTCCTAAGGGTATGGAACAAGCGAGATCTGCCAACGTTGATCCGACACGGGGGTTTGGGTCAATACTTGATAAAGTCCTCCTCGTAATTGTCTATGAGTACTCGAACGGACGGGGCTCTGCTTGGGACAATGCCGAACATCAGTGACTTCAGCACATCATTAGATGTGGCAAGCGAGATTGTGCGCAGTTTACACGTAGGAGGCGGAGGTTGTCAAGCGTGCGTAAAAGTGAGATAACATAACGATGCGAGTATACGGCAAACGGTCGCAAGGTCCTTCATGGGTTATAGGAGTCATAGCGTTTATCGTAGTGCTTTTGCTGGTCCAAGCATATCGCAGCCGCTCAAACGCTCGTCCGTTGGCCGAGCATTTTGCCGCAGCTCCTCCAAGCGCCGCAACGACTGGCATTAACCTACCACCGCTGCCTCCCAATATCGCGGGTTTTGCGCGTACCGCCTTGGCGCACTTGGCCGGTGGTGAACAGGCGGCCGCCCTTACACCGGTCGCACAAAACAGTGCGATTCAAGTGACGATCAAAGGGCTGGCACCTTCCGAACAGGGCTTGCATATCAGCGGCCAGATCAAGAACATCAGCACTGCTGCACTACCCATCTCGTTAAGTGCCTTTCACTTTACCGATGAGCAAGGGACACAGTATGCCGCCTCCGGTGGTAGCAGCACGACTGTCGCTCCCGGCCAGAGTGTGCCCCTGGATATGACCTTACCGATCCCTCAACCACGCCAACTCACCTTGCGGGTGGAACTATCACAACCACCGCTCACGATGGTGCTGATTCAGGATCACTAGGAGTTTATGGTTATACATCCTGATCTACAGTTGATCCGGCACGCACTACTCGATTGGTTCCGTGCCTATGGGCGCAAACTGCCCTGGCGTGAAACCCGCAATCCTTATCATGTGCTTGTTTCTGAGATCATGCTCCAGCAAACACAGGTTGATCGCGTTAAGCCGAAGTATGCTGCCTTCTTGGAACAATTCCCAACCTTGGAGGCATTAGCAGCCGCAACACCCGGTGATGTGATCCGTGCTTGGTCTGGGCTCGGCTATAACCGGCGCGCGCTTAATCTACAGCGAACCGCGCAGGCCGTACTGCGCGAGCATGATGGCGTCTTTCCTCAGACCGCTGAAGCGTTACAAACACTACCCGGTATTGGCCCGTACACGGCGGGAGCTCTTGCTTGTTTCGCCTTCGAACAAGATGTTGCCTTTATGGATACCAACATCCGGCGCGTGATTCGGCGTGTCTTTGTGGGACCAGCTGATCAGAAGCCTGCGCCGACCGAGCGTGAACTGCTGGCACTTGCCGGAGCTGCCGTCCCACCCGGCCAAGGTTGGAGTTGGAATCAAGCGATCATGGAACTCGGTGCGCTGATCTGTACCGCTACCCGGCCGCGCTGCCAGCAATGCCCGCTCCGTGCCGCATGTCGCGCGTACCAGACGTGGCGGATCGCCGATGAACAACTGGTCCTCATGCCTCAGCCAATCCGTCCTGTCCGTGCCATCGCCGAGCGATCCGCGCCATTTCATACCTCGAACCGCTTTTTTCGTGGCCGCGTGATCGCAGCACTCCGCCCCCTCCCGCCCGGCGCAATTCTGCCGTACAGCGAACTCGGACCACAGGTTAAGCCCGATTGGAACCTACAGGAGCTTGATTGGCTTAAAGCCATCGTCGCAGGCCTAGCCGACGACGGTCTCGTCGCTATTAATGAAGAGGGCGTGCGACTGCCCTAGACGAAGGTGCACGGTCCGTCCATGCTTGAAATTTACACTCTGCTGTTACGAGTATCCTTCGTCTCACTTGATCGCTAGTATGCAGTTTCAGTTTTCAAAGTATACTGGGCCGATGATGATATGCAGTACAGGGGGAGAGCATCACATGACTACTCGTCCGCACATCAATGCTGAACGACCACTCCACGCACACTTACAGGTGTTCGACCTCAACCACATCGCCGCACAAACGTGGGCCGAGGCGGCTGGAGCGGCTGGCCATAATGCGATCACCTTGCGCAAAGCGACGAACCTCCGCGTGGTCCTGATGACGATGCACGCCGGCAGTCAACTGCACGACCACGACACGTTTGCGCCCATCACGCTCCAGGTC
>JACDGP010000046.1 GCA_013821605.1 Herpetosiphonaceae bacterium | reverse complement strand
ATCCCGATGGCGCGTGGCCGGCAGCCGACCGAGCAGCCGGTCAAGCAACCGACCGGTGAGGACGCCTAGTGCAAACGATCATGCACATCTCGGATCTGCATGCGGGTCCGCCCTTCAACCCCGATAAGGCGGAGTTGGTTGTCCGCGAAGCTCAGGAGATCAAACCCGACCTCGTGGTTATCTCAGGTGATCTGGTCCAGCGTGCCGAGTTTCGCGCCCAATGGCGACAAGTACGGGCCTTCATCGACCGGCTGCCTCAGCCGCGCTTGATCGTCCCCGGCAATCATGACATGCCCCAGTACAACCAGCTTGCTCGCTACCTATGGCCCTACCGGCGCTACCGCAAATATATTACCCCGAACCTACAACCGATCTTTGAGTGTGATGACATGGTCGTGATCGGCCTCAACACCGCCCGTTCATTCACGGTTGAGGGCGGTAAGTTGGATCCCGAAAAGATTGCGTATCTCGAAACAACGCTGAAACGTTTCCCTGCCTCGACCTGCAAAGTGGTCGTGATGCACCACCATGTGGTCCAATCACCGGGGCCATTGCGCTTTCGCAAAGAGGTGATCAAGGGGGCCGAAGAAACACTCAAAGCCCTTGATCGTGGCGGTGCCGAACTGGTACTGTGCGGTCATATTCATACCTCCTATGTCGGCAATACGCTGGAGTTCGATCCCGAGCTGCGGCAGGGCACGATCATCGCACAGAGTGGTACGACAACGTCACGACGTGGTCGCCTCTGGCAACGCGGCAAAAATTCCTTTAATGTGATCGAGATCGAAAAGGAGGTGATTCGTATCTCGCAGCGCATGTTTATCGAAGATGTCGCGCGCTTCGTGCCCGTCGCCGAGCATGTTTTTCCACGCCGTTCAAGTGGCAGTTATTATTTACCACGCCAAGAGCGCGTCGTCACGCCGACTCGCCCGCAACCACTCTCTGAAGCGCCAGCGCCCTTGGATACCACGCATGACTGACCCCCTCGCCTATTCGCTAGCGGTGACCATCATGGTGATCGGCGTCGTGTGTGCCGTTTTACCATTCACGCCGGGTCCGCCGATTGTCTGGCTCGGTGCTCTGTTTTATGGCTGGCAGACGCATTGGCAAGGCATTGGTTGGCTGCTACTGCTCGTGTTGTTGGCGGTTGCATTGGTGGGTAGTACCAGTGATTGGTGGTTGAATGCCCTGTTCCTGAAAGGGAGCGGTGGTTCGCCTTGGGCGGTCCTCGGCTCCTTCGTGGGCGGGATTATTGGCTCGTTTGCGATCCCTATTCCGGTTTTTGGAACAGTCCTCGGTTCGCTGCTGGGCGTGTTGGCGATCGAATGGTCACGCCGGCGTGAGCTTGGCCATATCTTCCGTATTGGACGCGGCTTCCTTGTTTCCTGGCTGTTGTCGCTGGTGGTGCAGATCGTGGCCTCGGGTGCGATGATCGTGCTGTTTCTGCAACTGGCTCACTAGCAAGCAGCAACTACCGGAGTGCCAGTTGGATGGCCGGTGCCGTTGCGGAGGTGCCTAGGACCAGATTCACGAGTTTGAGCTTGAGATACGTGTGCTCGTTCGCGAGTTGGACCATTCGGTTGAGCAGGAGCGGGTTGACGAACAGCCGGCGTGTCCAGCGGTAGAGGTGGAACAAGCGGGCAAAGCGAGCGTGTAGCAAGCGGTCATAGTCGGCGATCCGGGCGGGGGAGAGCTGGCCCGTCCTGAAGAGTGTGGCCAAGTGCTCACCCGCGAGCTTGCCAGACTCGAGTGCATAGTCGATCCCTTCCCCGGTCAGTGGATTAACTAAGCCGGCGGCTTCACCAACGAGCATGATCCGCCCTTTGGTCGTGGGAGCGCCGGGGAAATCGACCCGTAGCGGAAAGCCTTTGATGGGACCGATCCGTCGCGCGCCCCGCAACCGTGCTTGCAGTGCCGGAGTTTGGATGAACGCCTCGAAAGCTGCGGTTGCCGTCAGCTGGCGGCGCAGGCTACTTGCCCAGCGGGTGGGAAAAAGACCGAGCCCGAGGTTTGCTGAACTCTGGCCTACCGGGAACATCCATCCATAGCCGGGTAGCGGTACGCCATCAAAGCGTAAGTCGATCTGGTCGCTCAAGTCATACACATCTTCATAATAAGCGCGGGCCGCTAACGCCATCACCGGTCGGCGTTGCAATAAGCCGACTTGAAGCAGCAACGTCGAGTTTGCCCCGGTCGCAAGGATCAACGCTTGCGCATTGAAGCGAACGGTCTGGCCTTGCGCCTCCCCCGTTACAGCCACGCCGTCCCCAGCTTGGGCCAGCGCCTTTACCTGCAGCTGTCCTTGAAAGTCTGCTCCCGCTTCGATCGCCCGCCTGCGCAGCGTGTCGTCGAGCACGAAGCGGGGTAGAACCAACATATAGGGCAACCAGCATTTGGAATGTGGTACAGCAGCGACGACCCGATGACCACGCGGTGCGACGATATTCACGCCGTTGATCTGCCATGCCCTGGACTGCACGGTGGGCAACAGCCCCATGCCGTCGAGGACAGTAACGGCACGCGGCGTGAGCGCGTCACCACAGGTTTTATCGCGTGGGAAACGTGCTTTGTCGATCAGCAGGACCTTAATCCCCTGTTGTTGCAGGTAATAGGCTGCGGCCGAGCCGCCCGGTCCCGCGCCGACAACGATCACGTCATAATGGTCACACCGTGTTTCGTTACTCACGCAACGACCCCCATTGCTGCCCGGTTTTGCCGCAGGTGCCCGGCAAGCAAAAACCAGGCACCGGCTGCGACGACCACGTACAAGGCCACGAATGCCCATGTCGTTGGCCGGTGCGGGTTAAAGAGGTTAAAGTGGATAAAGGATGCCAGGAGCGCCGTGGTGGTGAAGACTGCGTAGGCCGCGAGTGCAGGGTAGACTGCGCTCCAGCGCTGCTGGCGGATACACCACCATGACAAGCCGGCGGAGAAGGCGAAGATCGTCCCAATCAGCCGCACGTTGATCGGCGTCATCATCCAGGCCCAGTGCGGCTGAGCCCACACTGGGAACAGGTACATCGCTGCTCCAACCGGCGCGACGATCACGAGGTGGACCATAAAATAAGAGTGAATCAAGCGGCGTTCAGTGTCCAACAGCTCATGCCCGCCATCCTGCTCCATACTCTGCTTCGCTCCTATTGGAAGTAAAGTAAAGATTAATGCAATGCTGCCGAAGATTAATAGCCAAATGATTAAGCGGCCCGTCGCGCCGATCGCTCCGATACCCAAGAGACCAACCAAGGCGAACAGTGCATACCCCACTCCCAGATGTGCCATCCCAAGCCGGGCGCGACTGCCGGATATAGCGGCACTACATGCACCATAGACTGCATTGGTGAGCAGGAGTGAGCCGACAAAGCGTGCGGCCAATGGTGGCAAGGCCCACGGCCAAAGGCCACCCAATGCTTTAGGGAACAAGTAAAATCCTAACCCTGCCAGGCCAACAACGAGGGCGTGAGTTTCGAGCACTCGCCGGATCATCCTGCCATTCATCACATGCCTCCCTAGCAATGCAACACACGTTCTGCCACAACCATGCTGCTGATTCTGGTAGGACGTGACGGCTGGGTGCGACGAGGTCGAGACGGCAAGGCAGATCAACAAGCATGGAGGAGTGTAGCCTGCTCTTAGTCTACCCCAGGCGTCAAGTGGTGACCATCGCGCCCTTTGCCGCCCGGGGGCTCTTGTAGGGGCAGGGCTTGCCGCTGCCCTCGGCTTACCCCTGCAGCTTGCTACGGCAGAGGTAGTGGCGTCGGCTGGAGGGGTGGGACGATCTTAGGCTGGGGCTCGTGCAGGTACAACGCACGTCCCACTAGTCCCAGCATCACTTGATGGCCTGGACTTTCAAGGTGCTCTTCCATGCGGGCCCGCTGGAAATATTGCACATGGTGAATGTTGCCATCTTCAAGCTCTTCCATGACGACCTCGCTGATCGGATAGCCGAAGACTGCTAAGCCGCCATTTTGCTCCCAAAAGCTCAAGAATGGCTCCGCAACAGCATGGCTTGTTTCAGCAAAGTAGTGGTAGCCGGGCTGACTCACAAAATACTGTTGCGTCGGAAACGGCCGATTGCCGGTGAACTCGCTACCGAGCAAGCCACGCTGGACCTGGTTTTCGGTATTGGCGTACTCCGGCCACGCTTCAAGCCGGCAACGTTCGAACCACTGGATCGTGCGACCCCCCTGCGTTTTCTGAGCGGGTGCCAGTGGCAGACCGCAAACGGGCACACCACCCTTGCTCGAAAAGTTGGGCCAGAAGAGTGGGTCGACGGTCGCACCCCCCAGGCCATGCACACTGTTGATGGCGTCGATCCCCCCTGCTTCGGCATCTCCCGCGAGCCCGCGCCCAGTTTGTGATTGGCCGGTAGTTTGGCTGCCTGCACCAGCTACGCTATTGCCGGCATTGGTGGCACCGTTTGGCCCTAGGATCGGCGCTAAGGTCTTTTTTGTATCTGCGGCTTGGCTCGTATCCGTCGTCGCACCGCGGTGGAAAAAGCTGCTTAAGCCACCGGGGCGCGTGACCGAGATAATCAGTGCTAGGATCAAAAGGAGCAGCAAGCCGATCAACAGCTGACTTGGTACGGTACGCAAGGCTTCGATGCGGTCTTCCTGCGGTGTTTCGACCGCAGTCCGCTCGACTTCGCTATCGAGCTCGTCGCGGTACACATCGCGCTCGATCTCGACCTCGCGTGCCACCGTCCGTTGAGCCGCAGCCCGAATCTCTTCCTCCCGCACGCGCGGCAGTTCTTCGCGGCGTAGCCGCGCTACCTCTTCCTCGTAGCGCGCACGTTCGTCGTCAGTATATTGACGCTCCGTCGCCATGGCTGGCTCCTATGATTTTAAGAATGCCGCTAACTCGGCCAGCTCAGCGTGGTTAGTTTCGCCACGGCGGTGCAACGAGACGCCGCCATCGTTAGACCACCGCGGGAGCAGGTGTACATGATAGTGAAAAACGAGTTGACCCGCCGCCGCGCCATTATTTTGTTGTACGTTTAAGCCATCTGCTTGCAGCTTTGATCGCAGAATACGGGCCACGGCTTGCGTTGCCTGGGCTGTCATTGCCAGATCGCCGGCCGTGATATCGTCAAGCTCAGCTGCGTGTTGCAGTGGCACGACCAGCGTATGACCATGACACGAAGGTGCAATATCCAGAAAGGCGATCGCATGCTCATCCTCATATACGCGATAGGAAGGAACAGTTCCCGCGACGATCTGGCAAAAAATGCAATCCATGCTGCCCTACGCTTTCTGTATTAATCGAACCTGCTCCCAATCCCAACTGTTGACGATATCGCTAGCACTCGCCCAGCCCCGCCTGGCCGTGAGCACACCATAGCGCAGCCCATCAAGGTCGCCATCGGCGTGGGCATCGCTATCAATCGCAAGCTTGATTCCTCGGTCGACGGCACGCTTGACGACTTCCGCATCCAAATCCAGCCGTTCATATGCGCCATCGATCTCTAGCACCGTGCCCGTTTCCGCTGCTGCCTCCAGCACTGCTTCCATGTCAAGATCGGCCCCTGCCCGCTTAAGCAGCAACCGCCCTGTAGGATGACCGATACAATCAACGTGCGGGTTATAGATTGCTTGCAGCAGGCGCGCCGTCACCACTTCCCGCTCTTGTTTCAAGCTTACATGCAATGAGGCGACAACCCAATCAAGGCTTGCCAGTACATCGTCGGGCAGCGCCAGCGAGCCATCTGGGAGGATATCGACCTCGCTCCCTTGCAACAAGTGAAAATCGGTGCCTCGGCGCTGTAACTCCGCATTGACTGCGTCAATCTCCACCCGCTGTGCCCGCAGGCGCGCTGCGTCTAGGCCCTGCACCATCCCCATATAGGCACTATGGTCGGTAATGACCGCATAGTGATAGCCGCGTGCGATACAAGTCTCTGCTCGTTCGGCAATGGTGCCCGTGCCATCGCTCCAAGCCGTATGCATATGCATATCGGCCTGAATATCGCTGGCTTCGACCAAGTGCGGTAGTCTACCGGCCTCTGCGGCTTCGATCTCACCCCACCCTTCGCGCAGTTCGGGCGGAATCAGGGGCAGATCGAGCAGGTGGTAGACCCCGGCCTCGGAGGTTGTAGGGAGACGTGTACTGCCTTGCCAAACGCCATCTGCCTCCAAACGCATCCCACGCGCTTGAGCACGTCTCTGCAAGGCTGTCCGATGTGCGCCGTTGCCGGTCCACATCACCAGCGCAGCACCCCATTGCTCGGTCGTGGTCACGAGGATATGGCAGCCGCAAGTTGTATGGAGCGTGACCGTAGCACTCGTCGCCGTTCGTTCTTCGACCGTGGCAATCTGCGGCAATCGGAGCAAGCGTTCCAGGGTTGCCCCAGGGTCGGCGGCACACAGCACTAGATCAATATCGTTCACCACCGGCGCGGCGCGCCGCAATGACCCGGCGATGCTACCGAGGCTAATGGTTCGGTCGGCGGCCCGAAATGCCGCGAGCAAATCGTTGGCAAGTGGCAGCATTTCACCCAGCAGCCAGCGGGGGGCTTCCGCCGGACGCTCTTGCAGTCCGGCCAGGATGGCCACTTCCAGCTTTTTGCCCAAACCTTTCAGGCTGCTGATTTGGCCCGTCGCAGCCGCCGTCTGCAGTCCCGCCAGATCAACAATCCCTAATTCGCGGTACAGGCGCATTGCCGTCTTTGGTCCAACGCCGGGCACATGCATCACAAGCAGCACACCCTCGGGCACTTGCGCTTTGAGCCGCTCATACAGGTCGATCTGGCCGATCTCGATAAACTGCTGGACCTTGGCGGCAATCGCCTGCCCAACCCCCGGAATCTCTCGCAGAGCGCCCCGCGCGTAATAATCGGCCACACTCAATGGTAGGGCCTGAATCGCATCGGCCACCCGGCGGTAGGCCTGCTGTTTAAAGCGATCTTCGCCAAGCAACTCCATGGCGTCAGCGATATTGCGAAATACGGCAGCAACTTCTTGATTGGAACGCATTAAACCGCCCTTTACCATTCCTACTATAGCATGATGGTCAACCTGTCATGTGGTATATTCTGTTTGCTTAGTTCTCCGAACATGAATCAGCTCGTCGCTGAGAACGCGGGTGAGGAGCACTCCTAACTATGTTTGCACCGTTATTTCTACGCCGCCTTGTCACCGTTCCCGGACCAGTTCCTCTTGCCCTCCGGCAGTCACGCTTGGCGACATGGCTCATATGGCATAGCATCTGCGTACTGTGCGGTCTGGTTTATCTTCAGCAAGTGACCATCCCGTATCTGCACACCCATCCTGGTAACCTCAACGTACCCATTGGACTAGGCACCCTACGTGCGTGCTTCACCATTGGTGCCGTCATCTGGATGCTGCCGGGGGTTGCGTGGCACCCCACCACCATCATGCAACAACGGCAAGGACGTATGATTGCCCTGTTGTACCTGCTCACGATGGCTCTGGTGAGCTGTCTCATGCTGCTGCCTGGTCCGCGACCCGTTTTCACGCGTCTGATCTACGTCGCAACCTACGTCGCGTTTGCGAGTCAAGGGTATCTGCTCGTGCGCCATGGCTGGGTACGCGGCGCAGGAATTTGGCTGCTGACCAGCATACTGATTGAACTCTACGCTGGTGCTCTGATCGGTTTCCCTTTGCGCAACGCTATGATGCCCTACCTGTTCATCACAACGATTGTGATTGCCGGATTGTTGGTGCGGTGGTGGGCCGCACTCGCGATCGCCACCCCGTTGCCCTGGCTCAAGGCCGGTTTACAACTACTCCATCTGGTATCAGGCACACCCCAGCTCAGCCATGTGATAACCGCCTCGGCATTCCTCACGGTGATCGCCGGTCTGATTGCGCTCTATGCGCGCACCCTGGACTCAGCGCTCAACACTGCTGATGCCCGCGCCACGCAACTTGAGCAGGCCTATGCGACGGTTGATCGGCAGGTGCAAGCCCGGACCGCTGAACTCGAAATTGCCTACCAGCACCTCCGCAGCTATGCTGCGCAAGCCGAAAATGTGGCCGTCGAGCGTGAGCGTAGCCGGTTGGCGCGCGAGATTCACGACAATGTCGGACATCACTTAACCGTCATTACCAAGCAATTGGAACTCGCCTCTCTGCTACTGAGGAGCGATGTGCCAACCGCCGGTCGCCATGTGGCAACTGCCCAAGACGTGACTCTCCAGGGTCTGCAAGCGATCCGCCGCTCGGTCGGTGCCTTACGTAGTTCGCAGGACGAGCAACAGCCGCTCCCAGACCGTCTTACAGCACTCGCACAAGAAGCAACCCACAGCATGACACTCACCTCCTTTGTGCTGGTCGGTCACCCTCACATCCTGTTACCCCAGACCGAACTGGCCCTTGCCCAGATCGCTCATGAAGGCATCACCAATATCCTCAAACATGCGCACGCGCGCGCGGCTACCATAACGCTCGACTACAGTAACGCCGCTTGGCTACGACTCGTGATCGAGGACAACGGCGTCGGCACAACGAGCGGAAGTGAGGGCTTTGGTCTCGCCGGCATCCGCGAGCGCGTAGCCTTGCTGGGAGGAATGCTGGCTATTCACACGGCTCCCGCTGACGGCTTTATGATCGTAGTGGAGGTACCGCTATGATTCGGGTGCTGGTGGTCGATGACCAACCACTGTTCCGCACGGCGCTCGCGCAACTCTTGGCTACGCAGCCGCAGATCACGGTGGTTGGCGAAGCGGCTAATGGCCAGCAGGCGCTTGCGCTTGCCCAACAGTTGCACCCGGATGTCATTTTGATGGACGTCCAGATGCCGGAGATGGACGGTGTAGAAGCCACCCGCCGCATATCTGCCCAACTGCCCGCCTGTCGTGTGATTATGTTGTCAACCTATGATCATGATGAGTATGTTTTGCAGGGGATGCGCGCCGGGGCGGTTGGCTATGTCCTCAAAGATGTCACGACACAACGCTTAGTTGAGGTGCTGGAGGCCGCGATGCAAGGGATGGCTGTGCTCCAGCCCGTCATTGCGACCAAACTGGTCGACTTTGTGCGGATGGCCCCATCTCCGTCAATCCTCCCGGAAGCACGACACCATCTCCCCCAGATGCTAGGCCGCGAGGTCGATATTCTCCGTTTGATCGCCCAGGGCTACAGCAACCAGGAGATTGGCGATACCCTCTGTTTTACCGAAGGCACTGTCAAACAATACATTTTGATCATTCGGCGCAAGCTCGAAGCGCGTGATCGCGCGCACGCCGTCATGATTGCCCGAGAGACGGGCATCATCTAAGCGTTCCGTCACGCCCTCATCCCTAACCAAAAGATACTCCTCCTTCTTACCTAAAGGTAGTCGCCCACCGTCTAGTTGACTACCTTTTGACGCTACTGATCCTTCACTTTCGATCATAGATCCTTCGGTAGTCACCCGCTACACTGCTCCTTGTCCCCGCATGTATCCAGTGATAGGGCCATGCGGTACTGAAAGGAGCGGAAATCCGGACAGCATTGGTAGTTTCGTACCCACCGGCAAGTCAGCATAGCGGATACTAGGAGCTCACGCCGTCACGTGAGCCTCGAAGGAGATCCTTGTGAAACTGCGACAACCCCTCTTAGTCATGCTGGTTCTCGTAACCGCATTCGTTGCTCCGATCCATATCAAGGCAACGAAGGCCGCCAGCAATGCCACCTCAACATGGCCCTATGCTCAGCTGCAAAGCGAGCTCGACGGCCTTTACGCCACAATCGAGTCGTCCCTGCCATCAACCAACCAACCTGATCGTTCCCACTACCTCATGACCATGGATTTCTGTGATGGGAATATCGGCGCTGCTCTGGTGAGCGATGTAAACTACACCATTAACAAGAATAAAGCGTACATCGACACCCTGCAGCGCAACGGCTTTAATAGCATCCTGATTACCGCTGCCTGGCCCTTATTGGACCCCAACTCGACCGATCCTAACCTATCACGCTACCAGACGGTCTACAGCAGTATCGTGTCCTACGCCCAAAGCAAGGGGTTCTACGTCGTTTTTGCCTCGGGCATCGCGGCCTCGGGTGCTGTGGACTACACAAGGTATAGCTCGATTGACCAGATATTCCAAGGTCGTCGGCGTCAAGCTTGGTGGGTTGCGAGCCATCTGCAGCCTAATGTGGTGGTCGCTGGCGCAGAGCCCGGGAGTGACAAGATGTTACTCGGCCAATACCCGAATATTACGGATATTAGCAATCTCACGCCGCAGTATTGGGGCAACCACTTCACGCAGCTTCTGGCGGGCGCACCGCAGGGTACCCGCAGCTTGTATGCCGGAGGTGCCAGCCCTCAAGACAGCGATGACTTTGCGACCGCAGCTATCCAGAGTGGGCTGACGAGATTTGATTTCCACCCGTTCCCATTGGCGAACGCCGGGATCATCCCACCCGCCCCGCAATATTGGCAGCGGATGCTCGCACGGATTGACCAGGCACAAGCCGCCGGAATGATCGCCATCAGTACGCAAACCTCGCCTTATAAGGAAAGTGCTCAAGAAGTCGCGGCTCACCAGCTCTCATACGAACAGGTTTATAACCGTGATGCCTGGGCCGAGTGGGGCGAAACGGACTTACGCTATGAGGAGCTATGGCACCAAATAACCCTCAAGAAAGGGTTGCAAGCCACCTCATACTTCTTCGGCCTTGATGCCTTCTTCGGCGGCTACGTGCCGTATCAGTCTGGATTGTCAGAGGCAGCGGCGGAGGATCAGGTTGATCACCAAGCGAACGTGAATGCCTTCGATCCCAACTACGTCATGGACCCTCAAGGTCAGCTTTGGCGCTCCTTCGTTCCCCGTATCCCTGACGGCACCCCGACACCGCCGCAGTTCCGCTCAGACACTATCGATTTCATCAATGCGTATCGAACCAGTAATGGTCTGCGCCCCGTTACAAGTTATCCCTCGCTCAACACCGCCGCCCAAAATTATTCGGCGACGGAAGCTCAAGCGGGCACCTTGAGCCACACCGGACCCAATGGCTCAACGACCGCCTCTCGTCTCACGGCAGTTGGGTACCCCTGGGTAGCATACGGCGAATTACTAGATGGCCAGTACACGACGGCAGACGATGTCGTCACGGACTGGATGAACCATCCGAACAGCCTCGGCAACATCCTGGATCCACAGTTTACCGATATTGGTGTAGGCATGACCTATCTCCAGAACGACCCCGCTGGCTACAACTACTACTGGGTCGGGGAATTGGGGAAACGCTGAGTTCACATCTGCGTGAGCAGTTGACGAAATGCAGTAGGTGGACCATCCGCAAGCCGCTGCAGAACAGCACGTGCACATTCTTGCGGTGTTAATACCGAAGGATCAAGGACAAGATCATAAGTGCCGTGGGCATGTACCAGATCATAGTGTTTGCGAGCATGCCCACGCTCTCGGTCACCACGCATCGCTTCCCACCGCTCCGACACCTGGAGCGGTGGTTTCATCCCAACGAACAGGCCATGAACGGGCCCAAAACACACGGCCGCATCTCGCAGTGCACGCGGATCCATCAAAGCCGTATCAACGATGACATCACGACCCGCCTGAGCAAGCGCCACGACTTCACGATGCAACTGTTTGAACAATCGTAATCGTCCGTCGGTTCGCTGAAACCACACGATCTGCGCACTGCGCCGCAACCGACCAAGCGCTGTATGGGGTTCAGCTCCAAAGGGTTGTACCCGATCCAAGATATGATCAAGCCCCGTGTGGACAGCTGGCGCTCCCATCAGATCGAGCAATGCACGCGCCGTACTAGTCTTCCCTGCACTTGACGCTCCATTAAGTACAACAATCTTGCCAATCGGCGAGCCTCGCTGCATATCGTTCACTCCCTCGAATTGCGCTCGCACACTTCTACAAGATATAGAAGGTAGGCACGCGTCGCGTAATAGCGCCCTTTGATGCCGCGATAATCCCGTTCAATTCGATAGTATACTGCCTCGTATCCGAGGTGGGGATGACGACGAGGTGCGATGATGGCAACCAATCTGGAGGAAGCTGCGCTACGGTTGGTGCGAACCGTCGATGGTCTCGATGTGGACCTCGGGCCTCTGCAAGGCTCGTGGAGCGAGCAGCAGTACCTCAAGCTCTCCGACCAGACGAATCATCCAATGGAGTTTACTGCTGGTAGTATTGAGATGCTGACGTTGCCGACCGAACAGCATCAACTGATGCTGGCCTTGCTGTACGAACTCTTGCTCACCTTCATTCGCCCGCGTGGTGGCAAGGTGCTCTTTGCGCCGCTGCGCCTGCGCCTCCACGGAGGGACATTTCGTGAGCCCGATCTTCTGCTGGTCCTCCAAGCCGCTGCTCCACGGCGGCAAAACCGCTACTGGCTCGGTGCAGATCTGGTGGTGGAGATCGTCAACCCGGATGCTCCGGAACGCGATACCATCACGAAGCGCCACGAGTATGCTGACAACGGCATCCCGGAGTACTGGATCGTCAACCCGCTGGACGAAACCATCAACGTGTTAGCGTTGCACGGCGAAGCGTACACTGAATACGGCGTGTTTCAGCGCGGCATGACAGCGACATCCGTGCTCCTTCCGGGCTTCACGGTTCGCGTCGACGACATCCTCGACGCGCAATAAGGCAGCACATTCCCCACTTCAAGAGCAGCAACTGCGTGGAAATGACGGTCATACACCGGCAGTCAGAACCGCCTCGGCTGTACGCAGGCATTCGGGAAAATCGCTCACCGTATCGACATAGGGATAGCCGAACCGCTCAGCTTCCTGTCGAATGAATTCGCTCCATAGTGGTACATCATGAACGATCTGTTGGCGCTTCTCATTGGGCAGACTGCTATACCCACGTGAACGTCCTGGGAAATGAGTGAACCGCTCCAACGTCATGCTGGAACACCCCAAAAACACCGCGCGTATCTGATACTGCGGAGAAAGCTGCACAATCTGCGCTGGAAGAAAGTCAACACCTTCGATGACATAATTGTCTGCGAGCGAGCTGACGCCCCAGATAAATCGCTCAAGGTATGGGAAAAACCATTCAGCATTCGCCATGATTGCTGTGGGAGCAGCATTCCACCCCACTTTCACACCTGTATCATTCTTCACGCTTAATAGTTCCATAAGGACATCGGTGGAGACCCATCCAACGTTCAGTTTGGCGGCGATCCCTTGACCCAGGATGCTCTTACCTGCCCGAGGAGCTCCGCCTACTAGGTAAATCATAGCAATCCTCTTGAAAGCTGGCTGAGAAAAGACATTGCCGGTCGTCAGGAGATTATGATACACCTTTGACCAGTGGCCGATTGCGCGCACCAGGAAAGAAGGGTACCTGGCATGCGGTGTCGCAACAACCGAGCACTACTACTTGTTCACTTGGCCGCTCGGCGACATCATCACTGCTATAATTACGGCCGGTATGCAGCTGGAGCGCATCAGAGAGTTTCCCTACGAGGACTCGGTTTACCACTCACATCTGTCGGAGGAGTTCCGCGCGACACTACGGCATCTACCATTCGAGTTTCACCTAGCTGCGCGCAAGGCGTGAGCTATCCAATGATTGGCACAGATGTAGTTGAAAAGGTGCAGTACAAAGAGCTGCTGGACGCCGCCTACCTGATAACACATTTGGAGACGAGTTATGCCGATCCGCGATGAAACGAAGAGCGTTACCGAGGGCCCGACAGCCCTGGAATTATTTGTTGATCGCTTCGACGCACGACGAGTGCTAGCTAGGTACCTGCATGGCGAGCCACAAAACCGTGTTCTGTTTTTTCATGGTGATGGCGGAAACGGTAAATCGCTCCTGCTCGAATTTTTGCGAACCCAGTATTGCAAATGTTTCCCGGCGCGCGAGTGGACGGAGATCAAGGCATCCGACGAGGAGGCATTTGCACGTTTTTTGAAGAAGGGGAGGGAGCAGTACCTATACCATCAGCGCTGCTTGATTTTGCACCGTTGCCGGGAGGGGGCGAGAGTCACCAGGAGGCGCTGCCAGGGCTGTTACAGTTGCGGCGCGGACTAGCGGGGCATGGTTTACGGGTTCCGTTGTTCGATTTCGCGTGCTTATTGTATTACCAGCATACTGGGGGGCTGAACAGCGAGAAGCTAAAGGCACTGCTGCCGGCGGAAGAGATGGATTTGGTAGCGGCGGTAGTCGATTTGGGGCTGAGCCTAGGGCACACGACAGCCGTTGGAGCGGTCATCAAGGCGGTGCTGGTCGAGGGCAATAAATACCTTGGGTGGCCCGTTAATGAGAAGTGGACGATCTGGCTACAGAAACGCGGGTTGAATAAGGAGCGAGTGGCGGAGATCATGCGGCTGGACCCGGAGCGCGAACTGGTGGCTAAATTACCGGAACTGTTTGCCGAGGATTTGAATGCTGCCATGCGCGACGAAGGAGCACCGCCCCGCGTCGTCTTGTTTTTCGATACGCATGAATCGTTATGGGGCGACCGGGCAACACGAGAACTGGCCGGCGACAGAATTTACCAACGCGACGAATGGTTGCGCTGTCTGCTCGCGTCGCTGGAGCCGAAGTACGGCATCGTGGTCATCGTGGCAGGACGCGAGCCCCCGCGTTGGTCAGTGGCATATCCTGCGAAAATTCCCAAGGAATATGTCGAACTAGTGCCGGTTGAGCATCTTACTGACGCATACGCCCTACGCTACCTCGCAAGTGCCAAGGTTGGTACGGTTGAGATGCAAGAATGCCTGCGCGAATATGCCCGCGTCGGGGGACCAAATTCATCCACAGTACCTAGGCTTGTGTGTCGATGTCATACGGGCGGCCCAGCGCGATGGCAAGCAGCCCCGTCCCGAAGATTTTCAAGCTGAAGAACACCACGAGGACAAGGGTCGCATCTTGATCGACCGGCTCCTACGGTACGTGGATGTAGAGGTGAAACGGGCCGTCATCGCCCTGAGTGCATGCCGCGCCTTTAGCGAAGAAACGTATCGTGCACTTCAGCAGAATCCAAGGCTAGCGTCTGCGACCCGGCCCGCATTTGAGGTGTTGACCGGATTTTCATTTATGTGGCATGCCGCCCGTGAACGCGGAGAGCAGTGGTTCCGCGTCCATGCGCTGCTTCGGCGGCTGTTAGCGGAACGCGAAGATGCCCAAGAGGTCCTGCACGATTCACACGTAGCCTTGGAGGATTATTACCGGCAACAGGTTGCTGCAGGGAATCAAGACGCGATTGCGGAGGTCGTCTACCATATCAACCGCCTCGACTGGCAACGCGGTGTCAACGAATGGGTAGCGGTATTCGACAAAGCACTCGAGTTGAGCCAGTATGGACTGTGTGGCTTGCTGCTGGAAGTGCAGCAAGAACTGCAGATCAATAATGATTTTTCCAGAGGATATGCATCAAACTCAGAGGGCCAGTATTTTGCACGTTTAGCGCAGCATGCTGACGCTCTTGCCAGCTATACGGCTGCTATCAAGGCTTATGATGCTGCCCTCTCCCGTGTCCCCGATGATGTGGATGCCCACAACAACAAAGGCAGCGCGCTAATGAGGTGTAATGTGCTCCGTCTCCAAAGCGGAGACAGTCACGACGGCTTCATGGATCTGCGGTCAGCAATACAGGTGCGGACGAGATCTCTAGCGATTGCGCCCGGAGATCAACGGATCCTGCAATTCCGAAATCGGGCATAGGACTTACTCGATCAATTGGAGGGCACAGCAGAATAGGCAACCGCGTCTCGCTACGGCGTCTCTTCAGTCTGGGCCGACCCCTCGACCTAGTCGGCGAAGCCGACTTCATCAACTCAGCCCGAGCTTCAGCTCAGGGCTGCCGCTGCGGACATTATATCGCCCCGGTCCCTTAGAACATACGTTCGCATTTTCGGGGTATTTGTGGTATAATCCACCCCACTTGTTGCCGACTTGGTCGCCCGTACCATACCTCGTCCGGAGAACGTGTAACAAGGAATATCGAAAACGCGTGTAACATGTAACAAAATCTCGTTCAACTGTAACAAATTCCCTGTTACATGTAACAAACTGAACGGGAACTGTAACAAAACGTGTGGAATCGTGTAACACGAAGAGGCTATTCTTGCACCACCGGCTCGCTATTGCTCCCATTGATCACGTTGTTAAATCATTGTTATCGCATTGTTCTTTCATTGCTTTTTTGCTTAAAGAGCAATGAAAGAACAAGCATGGGACATTGTTATTCATTGCTCCCAAAGTGCCATTTATCCCGTCCCAATGCGGAATGCTCTCAACCCCAATTTCCCATTGCTAGCAATGAATCGCGGATCATCATTCCCCTCTCCCGCGCACTGGGAGAGGGGCGGGGGGTGAGGGATCCGTTGGACGCATCCCACTCTCACGAGTAGAATAACCTGACGAAAGATAGCAGGAGGGCATAGTGGCCTATAACGTAACCTTGATTCGTGGCGATGGCACCGGTCCGGAGCTGGTGGAAGCAACCCGCCGCGTCCTAGAAGGAACCGGCGTAGAGTTTAACTGGGATGTGGTCGAGGCGGGCGTCGATATCATGGAAACGGCGGGCACACCGTTGCCGCCTAATGTTGTGGAAAGTATTCGCAAAAACAAAGTGGCGCTCAAAGGACCGATTACGACGCCGATTGGTACTGGCTTTCGTTCGGTCAACGTGGCGTTGCGTAAAGAGCTTGACCTCTTCGCCTGCGTGCGACCCTGCAAGTCCTATCCCGGCGTGCGCTCGCGCTACCAGAATGTTGATCTGGTGATCGTGCGCGAAAATACCGAAGATTTGTATGCGGGTGTGGAATTTCCCATCGGTAGTGCCGAAGCCAAGCAAATCATCGCCATGGGTGCCGGCAAGATCCGCGACGATGCCGCGATCTCGATCAAACCGATCTCGCGCACCGGCTCGCATCGTATCGTCAAGCATGCCTTTGAATATGCCCTCGCCAACAATCGCAAAAAAGTAACGGCCGTCGCGAAGGCCAATATCATGAAGTACACCGACGGCCTCTTCTACGAGGTCGCGCGCGAGGTTGCCAAGGAGTACGAGGGCCGCGTCGCCTATGATGAGTGGCTGGTAGACGCGATGTGCATGCAGCTGGTCCAGAAGCCCGAAAACTACGACGTCATGGTCATGGAGAACCTCTACGGCGATATCCTGTCGGACCTATGCGCGGGTCTGGTGGGGGGCTTAGGCGTGGCACCCGGTGCGAACATCGGCGAGGACAGTGCCTTGTTCGAGGCGACGCACGGCAGCGCCCCGAAATACAAGGGCCAGAATAAGGTCAACCCGACCGCGCTGATCTTGTCCGGTATGCTGATGCTGCGCTACCTAGGCGAAATGGATGCCGCCGACCGCCTAGAGCGCGCTGTCTCCGAAGTGATCGAAGAAGGCAAGGATGTGACCTACGATATGAAGCCCAATCGCGACGATCCAACGGCCGTTGGTACCTCGCAAATGGCCGATGCCATCATCGCCAAGCTGCACGCCTCAGCCAAGTAGCTACTAAGCAGTCAAACTGGTCTGGCCTCTGTGTCCAAGCAGGGGCCAGCTCTTCTTTTGCCTTATTTTTCATACGGCTTGCCAACGGCGGCCGGTGGACGAGCTCGCCCGATCACCCCCGCCAGCACGATCATCGTAACCAGATACGGCAGCATCTGCAAAAATTGCGGCGGTAGCGCGAAGTTAAAGCCCTGAATACGAATCTGGAGGGCATCGGCGGAAGAAAAAAGTAAGGCGCCACCAAACGCCCCCAGTGGTGTCCACTTGCCGAAGATCATCGCCGCCAGCGCAATAAACCCACGCCCATTGGTCATTACATCATCGAAGCGAAAGGTCGCTTCGAGCGAAAACCACGCGCCGCCTAGCCCGGCGAGCAGGCCCGACACAATCACGTTCGCTGCGCGCATCTGGTTGACGTTAATCCCGACCGTATCGGCCGCTTTGGGTGCCTCACCAATCGCCCGCGTGCGCAGGCCCCAGATCGTCCGGAAGAGGAGCAGATGCACGACCCCAACGGTGATCAGGGTAATATAGGTGATGGGCTGGTGGTTGAAGAGGAGCGGGCCGAGCACCGGAATATTGGACAACAGCGGAATGGGCACGTTGGGTAGTTGACCGCCTTTGGGATTGGGATAGCTGGTAATAAAACTGCCGCGTAAAAAGCCGGTTGTGCCGATTGCCAGAATATTGATCACGGTGCCGCTAATAATCTGGTCAATGCGAAAGCGAATCGAGAGCACGGCGTGAAGCGCCGCAATCACGGCACCGACCAGCATGCCGGTGGCGACGGCCAGCCAACTGTTACCGGTCGTTATCGCAGCGATATAAGCAAAACAGGCTCCGAAAAGCATCATGCCTTCGATGCCGATATTCACAACCCCCGAGCGTTCACATAAGATGCCGGCCAAGGCCCCCAAGGTGATCGGCGTCGCCAACCGCACAACGCGGGCGAAGATATCGACCAGATCGGTGGCGTCGCCCGCGATGGCCCATAACAAAATAGTCAGCAAGGTTGCGCCGATCAAGGTGCTCACATACGGTGCCACCAAACGCGCTGGCTGGCGCACGAACAACCAGATGCCGGTCAAGCCGAGCATCGCTTGCAATACGACCACCGTCACCACCGTCGGTAGATGGAAGGCGATCAGTGGTGGTGTGCCGGGATGCGTATTCGGTTGTGAGATGTTCAACGTCGAAATGCGCGTTATCCCAACGTTCCGCGCGACTGCAAGCGCAAGGAGCAAGGTGATGACGACGCCGAGCAGCCCAATGATCCGCGCGCGTGTCCAGTACATCTACTGCCCCCATCCACGTGAAAAGATCGCGGTGCCACCACCACGTTGGCGCAGCCGGTAGATCCAGCGCACGATCTGATCGGCGGCCACAAACATAATCACTAGTGCCTGAATAATGCGAATCAGGTCGCTCGAAATTGCCGCCCCGGTTTCGGACTGCATCAGTCCTTTGCCATTATTCAAGGCCCCCCAAAAGATTGCGGCGGGAATAATCGCGATCGGGTTGCTTTTGGCGAGGAGTGCCACCGCAATACTGTCGAAGCCATAGCCGGATGAAAATAATGACTTGACATTGTATTCAACACCGAGCACTTGGGTGACGCCCGCCATCCCCGCCAGTGCGCCCGACAAGAACATGGTGAGCACAAAGCTCCGTGTTACGCTCATGCCGGCATAGCGTGCGGCCTTGGGATTCGATCCAACGGTGCGAATCTCAAAGCCGGTCGTCGTCCGGCGTAAAAACCACCACACGCCCCAAACAGCAAGTAAAGCCAGCAGAAAGCCTACGTGGATCCGCAGATCAAAGGTCGGGTTCTTGGTAACGAACAACGGTGTATACGTGTTGCCGCCACTTAAGCTTGGGTTAGTTCGCGGCCCGATCAAACGTGGCAGTGCTGCTGAACCTAAGATAAACGGTGTGCGCTGTGAGCTAGCATGCGTGTCACGCAGTGGCTTCAGGATCAGATAATCGAGCAGTTGCGCCGCGATATAGTTCAACATAATGGTGTTGATGACTTCGTGCGCTCCGGTGCGGGCGCGTAAATAGCCGGGGATCGCACCCCACAGCCCACCGGCGATGACCCCGGCGAGAATTGCGAGCGGCAGATGGATGATCGTTGGCAGCCCGTGGACGCCAAAGCCGACTGCCGCCGAGGTAATCGAGCCCAAGTATAATTGCCCCTCAGCGCCGATGTTAAACAAGCCGCACTTAAAGCCCAACGCTACAGCCAGCCCGGCGAAAATATAAGGCGTCGCTTCGACCAGCGTATCCGAGATCCGGTTCCAGCCGCCAAAGGCTCCCATGAACAACCCATGATATGCCTTGCCCACTGTCTGAAGCCGAGTGTCATGGGCGCTATGTGCAGAAAACCAGATGATAACCGCGCCGATGATCAGCGCGGTGAGAATTGCCAGCAAGGGCACGACGGCTTCTTGAAGCAGGGGTAGCAGCCAATTCCGCCGGTGTGGCCGCACCGGCACGCCAATCTCAACCGCCATACATTCCTCGCAGCATACTCAATGTCCATTCTCCACGTCGGCGTGAGCTACGCCGGCCATCAACAACCCGATCTGTTCCCGATTCGCTTGTGCGGCGGGTAGCGTAGCAACGATGCGTCCATGAAACATCACGGCGATGCGATCGGCCAGCGACAAAATCTCATCAAGCTCGGCGGACACCAGGAGCACAGCGACACCTTGATCACGCTGTGCAATGATCGAGCGATGGATAAATTCAATGGAACCGACGTCAATGCCACGTGTCGGCTGCGCGGCAACCAGCAGTTTGATCGGGCGCGAGAACTCACGCGCGACGATCACTTTCTGTTGGTTGCCCCCGGATAGCGAGCCCGCATGGGTCCAGATCGAGGGCGTGCGGATATCGAACTGCTTGACCAGTTGCTCGGCATGGCTCGTAATCTGTCCTTCGTCCAACACAATACCATGCGCAAAGGGCGGCACATAATAGTTTGACAAGACCAGGTTGTCTGCGATCGGATAGCCGAGTACCAGGCCCGTTCCTTTGCGATCATCCGGAATATACGCGACACCACCTTCGGTAATCGCGCGTGGATCGGCCTGCAGTGGTTGCCCTTGCAAGCGGATCGTGCCGCTCTCAATCGGACGTAGTCCGTTGATCGCTTCGACCAGTTCGGTCTGACCGTTACCCTGCACGCCGGCAATGCCCAAAACTTCGCCGGCGCATACGTCGAGGTCGAGATGATCAACGATCACTTGGCCACGATCATCCTCAACCACCAGATCGCGCACCTCTAACACCACCGATCCTGGCTTGGCCGGCGTTTTGGTAACCTCAAGCTCTACCGAGCGCCCAACCATCATCGTGGCCAAAGAGCGCTCTGACGCAGCTGCGGGCAGCACCGTGCCGACAACAGCACCACGCCGCAAGACCGTGATGCGGTCGGCGATGCTCAACACTTCTTTCAGCTTGTGGGAGATAAAGATAAT
The DNA here is from genome assembly GCA_013821605.1 of Herpetosiphonaceae bacterium. Lineage (GTDB taxonomy): Bacteria > Chloroflexota > Chloroflexia > Chloroflexales > Kallotenuaceae > JACDGP01. The sequence continues at coordinate 17,030 of JACDGP010000046.1, read as the reverse complement.
CGAGCGCCCCTGCCCTGCCAATTCACGCATAACCCGAAACAAATCTTCGGCTTCTTGCGGCGTGAGGACGGCGGTCGGCTCATCCAGGATCAAAATCTTTGCGTTGTGGTACAGCGCCTTCAAAATCTCGACGCGCTGCTGAACGCCGACCGGCAGATCCTGGACCAGCACATCGACCGGCACAATTAAGCCGTAACTCCGGCTCAGTTCGGCCATGCGCCGGTTGGCCTCGCGCTCCGCGATCACACCATTGCGCGCGATCTCGGTGCCAAGCATAATATTTTCAGCAGCCGTTAGAGTATCGACCAGCGCATATTCCTGGTGGACCATGCCCAATCCCTGCCGGATCGCATCGGCAGGATTATGAATGGTGACTTGCCGGCCGTTAATGAAAATCGCGCCCTCGTCGGGCGCGATCAAACCATACAAGATATTCATTAACGTGGACTTACCCGCGCCGTTCTCACCCAAGAAGGCATGAATCTCGCCGGGCAACAGCGTGAATGAAATATGATCATTCGCCACCACGCCGGGAAACTGCTTCGTGACGTTACGGACTTCGAGTGCCGAGGGTTGCTGCATCGTGGTCTCGACCGCTAAGCCCAAACTGGCCCACGCAGGGTAGCACAAGAAGCAATGCCCCGCAAATAATCGCTATTCTGGCATGTCTTTACGAGCAGGTGTCTCCTTACCTAACCCTTTTCTGCTCTGGTTGTTCACTCGATTTCTTAAGCTACCTTCTCGTATCCATAGAGTTCTCCACGGAAGAAATACGTAAGCCTACTGGGAGCCCCATTTGGCTGTATAGTGAATTCAATCCAATTGCTTGTGCTCTGCAAGCGAAACTTTGTGTCACTTTCGGCTACAAGTGGCGTACCATTTGGCCAATATGTATCCGCAAACAGTCGGTTGCCTGCGATGCTGATCGTCAAAGGCCGTGCCGTTGGTGCTTCATAAAGCGGCTCATATGTCCCGGCGTAGCCGTCTAATAGTTCAGGGGCCAGTCTAGGATCGGTTGCACGTTCTATCAACTCAAAGTGGTCAAGGAGCTTTATTTTGAGTTGTTCAACTGGCATCAGGGTCGTATCGAGGATCAGAGTGTTTTTTGACCAGGATCCTAAGAGGTCTAATGTGAACTGGTTTACATAGTCTTCATAGGCTATCAGATCACGTTTGTCTCTAAACGGAAAGGGTGAATGTGTGTAGAGTGGCATGTAGTAGAACGCATTTATGCGGGAGATCAGTCGTTCGAGCCACACAGTTCCGCGTTGCGCTACTGCGCGGTCGAGGGCAGCCTCGACATCGCAACTAAGATAAATGACTAATGGATGGAGTGGTTCGATGATACGAAATAGATCCACGCCGAATGCTTCAATGTGCGGACGCAAGAAGCCACCGACGAAAAAGTGATACCCTGGCAACAAGGAGTCAGTGATGTACGTTGCATTCGTACGGCTGCAGGTGGCAACAAAGGTCGTTGTGGCACCGAGGAACGTGTCAATCATTTGAGGACGACCATCCCGTAGATCCTGCCAAAATTTGGCGAACGCAGTTGGGGCAGCCTCTTCGTAGAACCATTGGGTAGTAATTCCAGATGCGGTCAACTGCTGGGCGAGAAACGATGATAGCGTCGATTTTCCCGCCCCCGGTGAACCATCAAACATTATCAAGTGGTGTAGCATAGACGTTCCTCCGCGATCAAGCGTACCACCTAAGTGGCTGCATAGCCAAGTCTCGCTCACGTCTCGGGTTGTCATTCAAAATGACCGATATGCACGAAAGTATGCGATAGTGTCGGTTGGATGCGGTATGTATTATTGCTCTCGTCAGCATGGCAAATTCTTCCTACGTAATCAATAGATAGGCAAGCAGAAAATAGGAGGTTCCATGGCTCCCTCATCCCTCGGTGTTCTGATCGCGCGGGGTCGCACAGCTGAACTGTATGCCTGGCAGACTGGGCAGGTGCTCAAACTGTTTTACCCCGAATATTCTGCGGCAGCGGTGGAATATGAAGCGCGGATCGCCAGGATCGTGGTAGCAACAGGTATACCGGTCCCGGCAGTCAGCGATATTGTTGAGATCGATGCACGCTACGGAGTGATCTACGAGCGGGTAGATGGTCCGTCTATGCTCACAACCCTTTCCCAGAAACCCTGGAGGCTTTTCTGCTTCGCGCGGCTGCTTGCCGAGCTTCAAGCAGCACTGCATGCGCAGAGCGCGCCGGAGCTCCCCTCCTGCCACCAACAATTAGCAGACAGTATCCGTAGGGCCGGATCACTGCCAGCGGAGATAAAGGAGGTAGTGTTGCATACCCTCCATGCACTTCCCGACGACAAGCGGCTCTTACACGGCGATCTGCATCCGGATAACATCTTGTTGACGAGGCGCGGTCCGATCATCATCGATTGGGCAAATGCTGCCTATGGCTGTCCTCTGGCAGATGTCGGCAGAACTTCGCTCCTGCTCAGCACAACAGCACTCCTCCCAGGCACTCCTAGACGCAGCATGATCGAGGCAACTCGTCAGTGGTTTCACCGCATGTATCTCAAACACTATTTTCGGCTACGCCCTATGGGACGCGAGCACTTAGCAGCGTGGCAAGTGGTGGTCGCAGCGGCGCGCCTGGATGAGAACGTTCCAGCGGAGCACACACGTCTCCTAGCCTTGGTTATAGTCGGAGTCGCACGCCTACGGCAGGAGTAGAGAGACAGTTTCTCCATACTGAAAGATCAACAGCACGAAGAGCAAACCAGAGTTGACATGTATCCCTGATTTAGCTCATGTTTTCTCTACGCTAGTCAAGGCAGTCAGCGACTGCCTTCTTTACAAACGAGGAGATCGATATGTTGGTAACCTTCGCTTTCCTTGCCCATCCCCACCTGCATCATGTGATCAGGAGGTTGGCACTTGAGATTCACCGTACTCACCACATCGGCTTGCACGCCGGCCTCCTCCCACCGCATATTTCGCTCAAGCAGCCCTTCCAGATCGCCGACCTTCCGGAGCTCGAAACCTTCTTCGATCGCTTTGCTGCCAGCATCGCGCCGTTTGATCTGACCCTTACGCACGTCAGTGGAGCTGCCAGCCCTAACGAGATGAGTGGTCGTGGCGTCATTTGGCTAGAGGTACAGGAGAGCTTACAACTCCGAGGTCTCCATGAGCGGCTCAATACTGAACTCGCCCACGACTTTCGGGGAACTGAGGCCGCGTACGACGGAGCGACGTATCATTTTCATGCGACAGTGGCGCTTGTCCAGGAGCCACCACGCTACCACCAAGTCTTGGAGGACTATGGTGAGATGCGGGTCGATATCACGTACCAGCCGGAGCATCTTGCCATGTTCTACTATGATGACGACACATTTGCTCCTGGGACATATCTCACATATAAGGTCCTTCCATTGGACCGTGGACCAGGTAGCAGGAGGTAGCTAGGGCAATCTGCTGGCCCATATTCTGCCTAAGCCTCCACGATGGCAATGTCGCTATTCCCTCTACAATGGATACAGGTTGAGAAGGTGGAGCGATGAAGGAATACGAGGTCATGGTCATTGGTGGTGGGCCGGCCGGGCTATCGGCGGCCTTGTACCTGGCACGCTATGATCGACAGGTGGCACTGTTCGATGCCGGTCAGGGACGATCAACCTGGCACCAGATCAATCATAACTACCTAGGCTTTCCCGGTGGTGTAGCAGCACGTGAATTGCGCGAGCGGGGCTACCAGCAGTTGGCCGAATATGACCAGGTTGAGGTGCTCAAGCATAAGATCGACGGGCTGCGCCGCGAGCAGGGTATGTTCTATGCCTCTTCGCAAGCCGATGAATGGTGCAGCCGCGCGGTGATTTTGTGTACCGGCGTGATCGATCATTACCCGCACTTCGACGGTTGGGACGAATATGTCGGCCGGTCAATGTTCTGGTGTATTACCTGTGATGGCTATGGCTGCAAAAACGCTTGTGTGGTGGTGCTTGGCAATACCAATGCTTCGGCCTCGGAAGCCTTACAGCTCCAGCGTTTCACGCCTAACCTGACGGTTCTCACCAATAGTGACGACTGCTTGATCGATGAGCAGTTTCAGCGGCGGTTAAAAAAGGCCAACATTGCACTCCTGCACGACAAAATTATTGCCGCCGATGGCGACAACGGCGAATTAAAGGCGATTTATCTCAAGAGCGGCCAACGTGTTGAACTCGATCAACTCTTCTCACAACAGGGTGCGACGCCCAAAACTGAGTTGGCCAAAAGCGTGGGTGCCTTATTGTCGGAACAAGGCTATATCTGCGTCGATACCGAGCAGAAAACCAACGTCACCGGTCTTTATGCAGCTGGAGACGTCACGCGCCTCCATTCCCATCAGATTACGACCGCTGTGCATGAAGGCGGGACAGCAGCCTCAGCAGCCAATTATTTTTTGTATCCAGCGGAGTTGAAGGACGATTAGCCCACCGACCTGCAATTTACACAGCGCTCTTCATTTCATCGACTGGTAACCCTACGATCTCCATCAGCTTCAGTGCGTTGGTTGAGGTTGCTAGGCCATCCCGGAGGTGGTAGTCAAAGTGCATAGTAGGACCTTCGGGGCCGCGTGTAAAGGTTTCAGTGAAGTGGACGAGCTGGGCTAATGTGGCAATGCTGCTGTCCTCGGCTAGGGTGAGATCATGAGTCGACACTGCCCCGATTGGGCCGAGGTCAACCAGATAGCGAATAATTTGACGAGCCGCAATCTGACGCTCGGCGGTGTTGGTACCATGCAAAATCTCGTCCAGCAAGAACAGCAGGGTTTGTCGTTCGGCTTGCGCAGCCTGCGCGGCGTCGACCACTGCCTTCAGCCGCTTGAGCTCCGCCATAAAGTAGGATACTCCTTGCTCCAGCGAGTCTTGTACCCGCATGCTTGTGGCTAGGGCCACTGGTGGGAGTTGCAGTTCAGCCGCGCAGACCGGGCCTCCGGCTTGTGCCAGCACCACATTGACGCCAATCGCTCGTAACAGTGTTGATTTACCCGACATATTGGAGCCCGTCACCAACAAGAAGCTGCCTGGTGGTCCGACCGCAACGTTATTCATCACCGGCTCGGCCAATAGCGGATGGCCCAATGCCCCGCTCATAAGCTTAGCTGGTTGATTCAAGGTGATCGTGGGATAGCTCCAGCTAGGATTGTCGAAGGCGAGCGTGGCCAGAGCACTTAAGGCTTCGGTCTCCCCTAACGTCTGCAGCCATGTGCGTGCCTGGCCACCGGTGCTCTGCTGCCAGCCCTCAAGAGCATAGAGCACATGAAAGTTCCATAAGGTCAGAAGTTTGATAGGAAAATAAAACATCGAAAAGCGCAGGTCGGCGAAGGCCATGATGCGGCCAAGACGCGCCATCTGCCGGTCGGCGCGCTGGCCGTTGGCCTCCAACTGCGCGTGGAACTGTTGTAAGAGGGGTGCATGCCATTGCTGGTCGCCCAGTAAACGAAAGAGTTCTGCATAGGCTTGCAGCGCTCCTTGGCGTGCCGAGACGCGATCAATCACCTCGTCGGCCCGGCTGCCGGTGGTTAAGATCAAGCCTAGGTTGATAACGATACCGGCAATCCACAATGGATAGGCGATCCAACCTAACGACCACGCTGCTAGGGTGCCTAAGGTCAAGACCGCGAGCAGGCGCGTCAGCCACACGAGCGTGGGCTGCATGCGGAGCCAGCCTTGCACTTCAGCCCAGTGGAGCAAAGGCTCGGGATCGTTGCGCGGATCGAGTGCTTGCCCCACCAGTGCCAGGGCGTCACGGAAATCGATCTGCTTGGTCAACTCCTGCGCAGCTGCTTGACGCTCCATAATGACTGCTGGTGTAGCGGACGCTAAGAGCCAATCTTGCAGGGTCTGGAGGCCGGGATGAGTGCGGGGTGTGTTAAGTAGATGCTGCAGCGACGCATGGCCGAGCAGATCGAGATCTGCGGCATACAGATGGTCGCTGGGTAACTGTAAGGGTTGGCGCAGTGGCAACGTAGACCAACGGCGCCCAATGCGCTGCCGGCCTTCGTCGTTCAGCACCCATAGCGCAGCATAATACGCTTCTCGTCCCCTGAGATGGCGGTGATAGGCAATGGCGGCGATAAATCCGGCTGTGAGCAAAGCTGCTAGGCCATACCAGAGGAGGTGCCGCTGCCAGACGGCTATGCCGCAGACGAGCAGGGCTCCAAAGAATAATGCCAGCCGTAGATTAGCCGTACGCTCCCAGCGTGCATGGTAACTATCACGGCTTCGCGCGTACTGGTTGCAGCGCTCGTCGTAAAGGGCTTGTGTTGTTGGGGCTGAAGCATCCTGTTGCTTGGCGGTTGGTACTGTGTCTATGTCGATCAAGGGAACTCCTGAAGATGTGGAGTATAATCTGTTCGCCTGTCTAGGAGGAACGAGTATGCGCCGTTGGTTTCTTCTCCTGTTCCTGATCTGCGCAACTGTTGTGCCAACATCCGCCGAGCAAGCAGTGCCGCCGCAGACGGTTAATGTGCCGATCCTGACCTACCATTATATCTCGGTCAACCCCGACCCGGTCCACGATCCGTTGCGCACAGCGCTCGCCGTCGAGCCAAAAGTCTTCGGCGAGCAGCTCGATTGGCTGATCAAGGAAGGGTATACAACCGTCTCGCTTGATGATGTCTACTACGCCCTGAAGTTTGGCTTCGCGCTGCCACCCAAGCCGGTAGTGTTGAGCTTTGATGACGGCTACCGTGACTTTTATCTCAACGCCTGGCCGCTGTTGCGCGCGCGCCATATGCAGGCGACGATCTTTCTGATCAGCGATGTCCTCGATCAGCCGCCCTACCTGACGTCAGCTATGGTCCGGGCCTTGGCAGCTTCGCCCTTAATCACGGTAGGTGCCCATACGCGTACGCACCCGCCACTGGCCACATTAAGTACCACCCAAAGCCTGGATCAGATCGTCGGCAGCAAGCACAAACTTGAGCAGTTGATCGGGCGGCGGGTCAACCACTTTTGCTATCCGTATGGCAGCTACAACGAAACCACGATTGCGCAGGTGATGGCCGCCGGTTTTAAAACAGCGACGACGACGCACAGTGGCCGCATTCATGATCTTAATCGCTGGACCTGGACGCGGTTGAGCATCAAAGGGGGGCAGGGGCTGCCGGAGTTCATTGATACGCTGGGGGGAACTAAGGATACCTCCGACCCGGCCGGTTAAACCGGATACAGCAAGGCGGCACAGCCCTCTGTGCCGCCTTGCTGTACGGAGCCGCCGAGATCTAATGCGCGGGAGCGTCGCTTAAGTAGCGGCGGAACCAGCCGATCTGAGCTTGTCCTGCTACAAGCTGGCTGGCTGCTGCACTAAGACCATGGCCCTCACCTTTGAAAAGCAAGAACGTGGCGGGCACGTTATTCGCGGTGATTTGATCATGGAAGTTGGCCGAGATTTGCGCCGGTAAGAAGTCGTTGGTCCCAGCAAAGATCAAGGTTGGTGTACGGACCTTAGCGGCGTTGTAGATCGGCGAGTCTTTGGTATATTCGGCGCCATCGGTGGTTGGCGACCGGCCTTCCAGGTAGGAAACGAAGGGCGTGTAGCCAAATTGCCATTCGTTGAACAGATCGAGCAACGTGCACTGCGTATTGGCTGCTGCATAAACCCCAGGATGACGGGTAATGCTTTGGCTGGTAAAGTAGCCCCCGTAGGAGCAGCCAGTAATCCCGACGTGCCCCGCGCTGGTATAGCTGCGCTTGATCAGCTGATTAACCGCCTCAACTTGCTCATCGATATCGATTGAGCCAAAGTTACGCCCGTTCGCCAGATCGTCGTAGAACTGCGGGCCGAAGCCTTCGCGTCCGGCGAGCGGTAATACTAACACGGCAAACCCGAAGTTTGGCAGTAGGTTGAAGGGCTGCTCGACGTTGCCGCCCCACTCATTGGTGATTGTGCCGCCAGGACCACCTTGCTGCCAAACCACGAGGTTGGTGTGCTGCGGTGGGAACGGCGCATTCGCGGGTTGCAGAACGTAACCGGTGCGTCGGGCACCGCTTGCCAGCATAAAGCTTACGGCATCGGCTCGGATGTGATTCATGTCACGAACTGGACCGTTCACAAAGGTCAGCTCGAACAATGCTAGCCCGTCCCACTGCAAGCGGTAGAGTTCATAGGGCTGCTGGAACGAGGAGTAGTTGAAGACCACTTCGTGCGACTGGTGCGTTGCGCGCACCTGATAGTAGGTGCCTTCTGCTTGTGAGATCTGCCGGAACTCGCCCGACACACGATTATAGTAGAACAGTTTATAGCTTAATCCAACGGCTGCATCGATAATCACTTCGTCCGGCGACACGAAGGTCGGGAACGAGGCATTTGGCGCGTCGATCTCGGGGCGATCAACCGTCTTTTGCTGATGGCCAGCGGCGTCATAGAAGCGCAGATACGAGCGATCTGGGAACAGATAGGTAGGATAGCGCCGCCCGGCGAGCTGCGCTGGCTGCTGCATCTGGGTCATCAAGGTTTGCCCATCCGTACTCCAGGCAGCGCCTGCGAAGGTGTCACCATTGCCCTTCGCAGCCCGGAGGAAAGCTGGATGGAGATCGTGGTGTGCTAAGTCAAAGGCATCGACAACGTTGCCCTGGAAGAACGGGTTGTTGGCCGGCGGGAGATTGCCCAAGCCATCCTGGGTCGCAAGATCCGACAAGATATTGCCTTCACGACCAATTTGGGGGATCGTCATGCGTACAAACGCGAGTTTCGAACCATCAGCACTCCATGCAGCCTGACTGGTAATCCCGCTACCTTCCGGTAATTCTTCTAGGGGCACAACCTCTTGCGAGTTAAGATCAAATGAGGCTAATGCTACTTTGGCAGGTGAAACCTTCACGTCAACTTGATTGGTATCGAAGGAGGTCGGCCCCACACGGTCGAAGGGTGAGCGCCGCAGCGTGATAGTGAACGGCGATTGCGTATAGCGCTCAGCATTCGTCTGTGCTGGCTGATTCTCCTGTGCCACCAGTACGCGCGTGGCATTAGGTGACAGACTAACGGGGAAGCCCGGCAAGTTGAGCGTCGAGGTCACGACGGCGCCCGAGTCACGATTAAGTGCTACCAGAATAGGAGCCCCATCGCTACCATTATCTTGCGAGATATAGACGGCGGTATGCACATCGCGCCAGGCCACATTACTCAACAGCGGGAACTCAAGCTGGATGGGCTTAAACGAGCCATCGCTCACGCCGACAAAGGCGAGCTGTTGGTGTCCCTGGCGGCCCACGGCGGTCAAAACGACAGCATCGTCCGGGCTTACGTCACTCAACATGCGCGGAAATACCGCACCTTGCAGAGCGGCAAGCTTCTTGACTTCGTCGGCGGCCAATGTCGGAACTGGTGGCTTACGCGGGTCAATGACGAAGATTTTTGCGGCAGCCGGAGCTGCACTCGCGGCAAACGTGACCAACAGAACGAGCGTGATCCAGCGGCGTCGCATACATGGTCCTTTCAGGAACGTGGAGATGGCCCCTCTAGGTATAGTTTTTGCTTGCTTGTAAGAAGGGTAATGGAAACTATAACATATGGAGCAAATCAATGACCGACCATGATCAAGAGCAGCATCTCCTAAAGTAACGATAATTGTTCAGCGGGGGCTGCTGGTGGAGGTGGCAAGGTATGGAAGCCATGCTCCGTCGCCCACGCCTCATCTGGTCCGGACCAGCGAAACCGGGGCAGATCAATGTGCTGCTTCGCCGTAAAGTCGATGCCTTCCTCGATCAGCAGATGTTGTTGGCTAATACCTTTGGTGCTGATGCCACCCTGGGCATTAATGACACGTTGCCATGGCACCGTTGCGGTTTGATCCTTGGGAATGTCGTTCAAGGCGAAGCCCACGGTTTGTGCATCACAGCCGCCACCAACGATCTTGGCCACATCACCATAGGTACTTACCCGACCGGCTGGAATCAAACTCACGACCTCATAAATGCGCTGCTTCAATATTTCGGGCACGTCTTGTTGCATATGCTCGTCCATCTTATTCACCCTGGCGGTGGGGTTGCCATGCCACTACAGGTTCAAGTATTATACCTGCGCAGCACTAAGGAACGAAGAGTTCGATGACCGATAGCGTTATACAACTTCGTAATCTACATAAATCGTATGGTCAGCTACATGTATTACGGGGCGTTGATCTTGACATAGATGAAGGCGAGGCGTTTGGACTCCTTGGCCAGAACGGCGCCGGTAAATCGACGCTCATCCATTCGCTTTTGGGTTTGCTCAAGCCCGATGAGGGCACGATCAAGCTCTTTGGCAGCCGTGATGTAGAGTTGGTCGTCAAGAACATCGGCTACTTGCCAGAACGAACCACATATCATTTGCAATTCACAGCGCACGAGTATCTGCGGATGCTGGGAGCCCTATCAGATCTGCGCGGTGCGCAGCTCCGTGAACGGATCGATGCTGTGCTTGATCTGGTGGGCATAGAAGGTGCGGCTGATCGCCGTTTGGGTACCTATTCGAAGGGTATGCTGCAACGATTAGGACTGGCTCAGGCGATCTTGCATGACCCTGCCTTGCTGATCGTGGATGAGCCAGCTTCTGGCCTGGATCCCGGTGGCCAGCGAGATATGGCTCAACTCCTAGCCCAGTTGCACAAAGCCGGTCATACGATTCTTTTGTGTACGCACCAATTAACGGAAGTGGCGCGCTTATGTGATCGCGTAGGTGTCCTGGCCGATGGGCGGCTGGATCGAGTGGCTACCGTGGCGGATCTTGAAGGCCAGGGTCGCAGTATGACGCTACGCGTGGCCGATTTGCCGGCGGAAGCGGTGTCTGTGCTTGAGGCACTCGGACCTAACGTGCGTTGTACGCGCACCAGTGTTGTCCTTTTTCCTGCATCAGAGCAACTCCAGCATGATTGTTTAGCCGTCTTACTTGACTATGGCGTGCATATTCTAGCGATGACACCGGCCGCCGATGCCCTAGAGCAGTTTTACCTGAACGCGATCCACCATACGCATCCGGCACCTCCTTCTCCTGTCGAGCCACCTACCCCCGAAGCATTGCTTGAAACGCTGGTCGTGGGCGGTGAGCGGTGATGATGCTACGACGAATTGCCAATTGGACGCGCTTTGTTTTGACCGAGTACAGTCGGAGCGGCCGAATTCTAATCGAATTGACGATTACAATTGCCTTGTGGGGTTTGTTTCTCCAAAAATATAATACGACGACCACGCAGCTTTTTTCGCTGACCGGTTTGTTTACGATGGCACTGGCCCTGTATACCACCTCGTCGATCTTGAGCCTAGGTGACCGTGCTCAAAACTATATTGTGCTGACTCGACCGCTGGGCCGGCGTGGTTTTCTGTTGGGCCTGTATTGTGCAGCGGTGCTCCTAGTGTGGGCCATGGGCGCAATCGTGATTGCCTTGACTGCTATCCTCAACCGACCTGCTGGCTTTGGTCTGCCACAGCTGTGGTACGGCTCATTGCCGCTGCTGCTCAACGTAGCCCTTATTAGTGCCGTGACATTACTGTTGTCGTCGCTGGTTGTACGTAACCTCCCGCGCTTGTTGTTACTCGCGGTGCTTGCGATTGCCTTGTACAGCAATACCTGGAATTTGTCACCGGTCTTTCGCTATCTTTCGCCGTTGCAATCGCTCTTCAGCCGCTTGATTCAGCCGGCAATTGCCGGCCAACGTCTGGCCGTGAGCCGTGATTACACCAGTGGGGGGCTGTTTGTATTGGTGGCGCAGTTCGCCCTTAGTCTACTCCTGGTTAATCTAGCACTGCTGTCGTTCGGCAAGCGCGAATTGATCCTGGGCAAGAAGTAGCTATGGCAGCAGCCTTATTCCTCCATCGAATCCCAGTCGGTGCCCGTCGCGAGATGGACTTCCAACGGCACATTGAGCTCAGGATAGATATCGGACATCGTAACTTGGACGAGCTGACGCACCTCGTCCACTTCGGCATCGGGCACTTCGAGCACAAGTTCGTCGTGTACCTGGAGCAACATCTTGGTAGCTAGTGCACGGCGCTGTAGCTCCTCATGTAGCCGCACCATCGCCATCTTGATCAAGTCGGCGCTGGTCCCCTGGATTGGTGCATTGATCGCTTCGCGCTCTGCCGCCTGTCGGTGCGCGCCATTCGTCGCTGTGAGCTCGGGCATGTACCGGCGGCGGCCTAAGAGCGTTTCAACATATCCCCGGTTGCGCCCTTCGTCTAGCGTGTGGTCAAAAAAAGCACGGAGCCCTGGGTAGGTCTCGAACAATCCTGTAATAAGTAGCTGTGCTTCGCTACGACTAAGGTCGGTCCGCGCCGAAAGACCGAACGAGGAGATGCCGTACACCGTACCAAATACTGTCATTTTCGCGATTCGACGCTGGTTTTTCGTAATCTGATCGAGCGGTACACCAAACAGGCGCGCGGCAGTGGCCGCATGAATATCCAGTCCTTGCTTGAAAATCTCAAGCAGGGCCGGGTCCTGTGTTGTATGTGCCAGGATGCGCAGCTCGATCTGTGAATAGTCGGCGGCGAGGAGTTGGCAGCCGGGCTCGGAGACGAAGGCCCGCCGTATTTCGCGCCCTTGCTCGCTACGAATAGGAATATTTTGGAGATTTGGGTTCTGGCTTGATAATCTCCCGGTGCTCGAACCGATCTGGTTATACGACGTATGCACCCGACTCTGTTGATCGACCAATAATGGTAGGGCGTCGATATAGGTTGACTTGAGCTTGGTGAGCTGCCGGTACTCCAGAATCAGATCAATGATCTCATGCTGTCCACGAAGCTTATCGAGCACATCGGCGGTAATGGAGTAGTGGCCGCTCTTGACCTTGCTCAAGCCGGCGGTCGGTAGCTGCAGCTTGCCGAACAAAATGTCACTGACCTGCTGGGAGGAGCCAGGATTAAAGGGCTGCCCTGCGAGCACCGTGAGCTCCTGCTCAATCTCTTGCAACCGGTGATACATTTGCGTCGACAGGCCTTTTAAGACTTCCACATCGATCTTAATGCCGGCCCACTCCATATCCGCCAAAACCGGAATGAGCGGCATCTCGATCGTCTCGAAAATATGTTGGATACGTGGCACCGCCCCAAGCTGTTCGGCCAGACGGCGATATAAACGTAAGGTCATATCGGCATCAGCTCCGGCGTAGGCCGTCGCACGCTCCAAAGGAACAGTATCAAAGGTGGTTTGTGCTTTGCCCGTGCCGATTAACGTAGTGATTTCGGTCATCTCTACATCGAGTTCGTAGAGCGCCAACTCTTTGAGGCCGCCACGCTTGCCTAGCAGTTGAGCAGCGATCATGCTATCGAATACCACGCCATGCACGTCACAGCCCCAACGGCGCAATACCATGAGATCGAACTTGGCGTTGTGAGCGACCTTGGCGCGCTTGCCATCTTCCAGTACTGGGCGGAGCGCCGCTCGGATCGTTTCCGCCGGCAGTTGTTCGATATCGGGCCCGGTGTGTGCGACGGGCAGGTACCAGCCTGACCCCGGCTCGGTCGCAAAAGAAAAGCCGACCAGATCCGAGCGGAATGGGTCTAACCCATTGGTCTCGGTATCGAAAGCAACATGGGGTGCGGTCTGCAACACAGTAACTAACTCGTTGAGTTGCTCCTCGGTCGTCACACTGCGATAGTGTCCTGAAGCAGATGCGACATGCCCACCAGAAGCAACCGGTGCGACGGGAGTTGCCGCGGGAACTGCAGCTCCACCAAAGACGGAATCGATATCGAACATATCGATCTGATCGGTCGTCTTTGTAAGCTTGGGCTTCGCCTGCTTAAGTTTATACTTCGCATCTGGAGCTGCAGCCGCTGGCACTACCTGGGCCGTCGTACCAACCTCCGGTAACTTCGATATCAGACGACCAAATTCGAGCTCGCGAAATAAAGCAATCACATTGTCGCGATCATAGTCGCGCAATCGGCAGTGCTCCAAATCAAGCTCAACTGGCACATCACAGCGGATCGTCGCCAGTTGCTTCGACAACATCGCGATCTCGCGCTGCCCAGTGAGTACCTTTTGATAGCGCTTCGGCACCTCGTCTAGGTGATCATAGATCGACTCGACCGTGCCGAACTGGTTGAGCAGCGTGATTGCGCCCTGTTCACCGATGCCCTTCACGCCCGGAATATTGTCGGAGGCATCGCCTTTAAGTCCGCGGAGATCGGTTAACTGCTCGGGGCGTAAGCCGCCGTAGCGCTCGGCCACCACCGCCACATCATATTCTTTGATCTCCTGCGCCTGCCGGTAGGGCACCGATAAAAGCACGTGGACCTGCTCATTGACTAACTGCAGTGTATCGGTATCGCCCGTCAGAATAAACGTGTTGACCTGCTGCGCAGTTGCCTGCGTCCCAAGCGTGCCAATCACATCGTCGGCTTCATAGTTGGCTGCCATATAGATCGGGATATTGAGTGCCGTGACCACCTGCTTGATGCGTCCAAGCTGCGCATGAAATTCGTCGGGTGCCTCACCACGCCCGGCTTTATAGTCGGCAAAGTCGTCGTGCCGGAACGTACGTCCCATGTCAAACGAAACCGCTGCATACTCGGGCACCATTTTTTGCAATTGGGTCAGGACGATCTGGAGGAAGCCAAAGATGGCATAGGTGGGCTCGCCCGTGGCAGTGCTGCGTAAGTTCGCATCGCGCAACGCATGAAAGGCGCGGAACGCCACCGCATGTCCATCCACCAGCATCAGTTTCGGTTGTGCCATCAGGTGCGTCCTTGTCGCTGAGGTAGCAATTATACTGAACATCACCCGTGCAAAGCAAACAGATGTGTTGTGGCAGCGTGCTATAATTCCGGGATACATACGCAGAAGCATGTCACTTTAACAGCTTTTATAGCTTCCGCTTGGAGCACACGATAAATGGGTATTTTTGGACGCCGCGATGGGGTCAATGAAGCGGCCGTGATGGCTGCGCTTGGCACTGTGCAAGAGCCGGAGCTGGGCGGCGACCTCGTTAGCCGCAAGATGATTAAGGATCTGGTGATCGAAGGCGGTCAGGTCATGTTCACCGTTGAGCTGACGACACCAGCCTGTCCACTGAAAGATGAAATCGAGACTGAGTCGCGGGCCGCAGTGCTGCAGGTCAAGGGTGTGACCGAGGTGACGGTCAAGTTCTCGTCCAACGTTCGTGCCCGACCGGGCTTGTTTGATAAAGCTGGTATTCCAGGCGTCAAAAATGTCGTCGCCATCGCGTCGGGCAAGGGTGGTGTTGGTAAATCGACGGTGGCAGTTAATACGGCGATTGCCTTGGCCCAGTATGGTGCCCGCGTCGGTCTGCTTGATGCTGATGTCTACGGCCCGTCGGCTCCGCTCATGACTGGGGCGCTTGGCCAACCGGTCCCGGTCAACGGCAAGCTCCAACCACTTGAGGCCTACGATTTGAAGATCATGTCGGTCGGCTTCATGGTCGCGCCGGATCAGCCGATCATCTGGCGCGGACCGATGGTCTCATCGTTGCTACGCCAGTTTTTGTATGAGGTGAACTGGGGCGAGCTTGATTACCTAATCATCGATCTGCCTCCCGGCACCGGCGATATCCAGCTTACCCTCGCTCAGGCGATACCGCTCACCGGTGCCGTGATCGTCACCACGCCACAGGATGTGGCTTTATCTGACGTCGTGCGCGGTATCGAGATGTTCCGCAAGCTGAACGTGCCGATTCTGGGCGTGATTGAAAACATGAGCTATTTTGCCTGTCCCCATTGCGGTGAGCGCTCAGAGATCTTCTCCCATGGCGGTGGCGAACGGACGAGCACGCGTATGGACGTCCCTTTCCTGGGCGAGATTCCGTTGAGCATAGCCATTCGCTCGGGTGGTGATGCTGGTCAACCAGCTGTTACCAGCGAGGCTCCCGAAGCCCAAGCCGAAGCCTTCCGGGCCGTAGCACGCACCCTGGCGGGACGTATCAGCGTGGAAGGGCTAGCATAAGGTTCTCGTCGTGGCTACTGGGCTCCGTATGTGTCCCGTTAGCTAGGAACTGAAACAACTGCTTATGGCAACGATTCAACTATTCGACACACCGGCCAGTGCATTTGCTCCCGCCGAAGAACACTTTTATGGGCAGCGCGATGCCGCGCTGGATTCGTTTGGCCGGCGTATTAACTACCTGCGCATCTCGCTAACCGACCGGTGTAACTTTCGCTGTGTCTACTGCATGCCCGAGCATGGCGCACATTTTGCGCCTCGCGACGAGTTGCTCCACGACGACGAGTTGTTACGAGTGGTGGGTGCGGCAGCGGCTGTAGGCTTCGAGAAGATTCGTCTGACTGGTGGTGAGCCAACCATCCGGCGTAACCTCGTTGAGTTGATTCGCGGCATCAAGCAAACGTCGGGCATCCGCGAGATCTCCATGACAACGAATGCGCTCAAGCTAGCACCCATCGCTGACGCCCTGAAAGAGGCGGGCCTGTCACGCGTTAATATCAGCATTGATTCGCTCCAACCCGATAGGTTTCGCTCCATGACACGAGGCGGTGACTTGGCGCGCGTTTGGGCCGGTATCGATGCTGCCGAGCGGGTGGGTTGGACTCCCTTGAAGTTAAATGCGGTCGTGGTGCGTGGTCTCAACGACGACGAAGTGGTCGATCTCGCACGGCTGACCGTTGACCGTCCCTGGCAATTGCGCTTTATCGAAATGATGCCGCTGGCAGGTGTTGGCGATCTGGCTGATGCCTCGGTTGTTTCTTCGTCCGAGATTATGGCACGGCTTGAGCAGGAATTCGGGCCGCTCGAGTTCATCGGCTGGAAAGGCAGTGATCCCGCGCGGACCTACCGTCTAGCCGGAGCGCAAGGTGAACTCGGCTTTATCTCCTCGGTCACGGAGCCCTTCTGTGCTACCTGCAACCGCATGCGGCTTACGGCTGACGGCAAGCTGCATCTGTGCCTACTGCGCGACGACGAGCTTGATCTGCGCGAGGCCCTACGTAATGGCGCGGCGGACGAGGATCTCGAAGCACTGATTCGTCAAGCCGTCTTTCTGAAGCCATGGGGTCATGGGCTTCCAGACGGCATCAAGCCAACGTTGCGTGGAATGTCGGAGCTCGGGGGCTAAAAACATGCAA
>JACDGP010000045.1 GCA_013821605.1 Herpetosiphonaceae bacterium | reverse complement strand
TCGGCATGACCGTCTCCAACACCGTCGACGGGTAGGATCAGCTGGAACCGTGGGGTGCTGACCGAGGAGAACCATACAGACGCTCTACCAGTATCTGCGCACATTGTAGCCCCAGAGCGGCTAGCTGCCTCATCCAACCTTTTTTATGTGGATGAGCGAAGGAGTCACCACACTCGTACAGCATGGCTACGCAGGCTGTACGAGTGTGGTGATGATGGTGATGTTTCAGGTCGTCCACACGCGCTTGAATATGATGCCTTCCCGCTCAAACACAGCCACGATCACGCCCGACCGCTCATACACGACTGGTTGCGACGTGATCATCCAGCGTGGATCGGGCGGTAGCAGCACATAGCCCCAGGCAAGATCAATGTGCTGCGCTGGAACATGCAGCATGCCATTCGTCCAGCGCGGCGCATCTTGAGGTCGTACCAGCATGAGCACCTGCATATCCCAATCAGACGGGCCAGGCACGCGACCCGATTCGTTGTCGTGATACACAATGTGAAACTCGGTCGTGATGAGCGGCGAAGCAAGCGTGCAATAGTGTTCGACAAAGGCAATTTTGTCGGCATCGCTGCTGAACGTCGAGCTCTGAGTATCGGTCGTTTTGCTGAGCGTGCGACGGCCGGTGCTACACGAGATCAAGGTGGCGGCGCACAGCAGGGCCAGCAGCATGGGAATGAAACGGCAGGGGCGCATCGGCATACTCCTTCATTGAACGCGTGCTGTAGCGTAGAACCAGCCGCCCGGCCACACAGAAACTGCGAACAATCTGCACGCGGCGGCGATTCATCGCATTCCTTTTATTGTAGTGCAGAGCAGTTGGTTACATTCTATGGTAGGGTATCTGCAAACGGCCGGCTTCGAGATCGATGAGGTCATTGAACGCGCGCCATATCCGGAGATGGAGCACCAGAGCGAGCGCGGCTACATTTTCGCAACGAAACTAGACCGGTAGGTTGAGGCGGCCTGATATGCTGCCTTATCCATCCACCCGGCAATCGAGCACGGTTGCACCTGTGACGCGCACCAAGTCGGCAGAACTGATTGGGAAGATCGTATTCGGGGTGCCGGCGGCAGCATAGATGATGTCGTATTGCAACAAATCGCGGTCGACAAAGATCGGGAAGCGCTCCAGGTGACCGACCGGCGGCACGCCGCCAATTGCAAAGCCAGTTTTATCGCGCACAAACGCTGCATTCGCTTTACCAAGCAGCTTGCCAATCGTTTGTTCTACTTTCGTAGTATCAATCCGATTCACGCCACTGGCCATGACCATCAGAGGGCTGCCATCGACGGCGAAGACGATTGACTTACAAATCTGACCGACGGTCGTGCCAATAGCTGCAGCGGCATCAGCGGAAGTACGGGTGCTTTCGGTAAACTCGACCACCTGCGTCTCAACGCCGAGGTCGTGGAGAACCTGTTGAATACGTTCAGCAGTTGGATGCATAAATTATGATCGTGCTCCTCATCATTGCAAAAGTTCAGCTAAGGATTATCCAGAAGCACTGGAGTGAAGCCCGCTTGCCGAAAATGAACATCAGCTGTGATAGCCTCAATCAGACCTTGGTCTTTCATAACTACAAAGGAGATACAATCGGTCAGTCCCCAGCCTTTATCGAGTCTTGCCCCATACAGTTCTACTGCCCGCTTAAGTAAGTCGGTATCTACAATCGCCACACGAATGTTGGGCGTTTCGTAACAGCCACGAATAAAGTTGGCCGCACCAGCCCGATTGATCGTACTCAACGCATTGCCAATCTCTACCAACACAGCCTCAGTCACCCAGACCTCTGCTGCGCTCCTTAACTGAGGAGTAAAGGCAACCGCCTGCAGGTGATGCTGGTCTTGGCGATTCAAAAGTGCTTGTACAAACAATGTATCGACAAAGAATCTCGACTTAATCACGAGTTACGATTTTCTCCAAGCGCCCGTTTAGGAACCCCATACAAATAATGGTCATGCTCGCTTGACCAGTCTGGAGGTGCCTCCACGGTACCAGCAAGTTCGTCTAAAACGTCCCACGCATCACGGGTTGAACCGGCCTCCAGCGGCGTAATTGTGACACGATAGCGGATATTAGTTTCAAGATCTAAGGGTGTCTCAGGGTGCAAGACATGTCCATCATAACTCACAATGACTGTGTTCGACATGGAAAACCTCTATCTAGATATAGGCTGAACATCAGTCATTATTGTAGCACCGCTGGATCTCCAAAAACCGATTTCATCACCTTCCACCTCATGTACTCACCTCAACTCGTGCAGGTTGGCGACGCCCACGCAGCAAGACAGTGAGGTACAGCGCCAGACCGAACGAACCGTAGCTTAAGGTTCGTACGTCGAAGGCCCCCAACAGTTGCCTCCCACCACTCTGGCTGAGGCGTTGGACCCAGTCACCGAGGAGCGGAATGAGGATCTGGTCGTAGCCCGTAATCAGGAATGCGCCAATCACAGCACCACGCACACTGCCGGCTCCGCCAATGATGACCATTGCCAGCACCGTAGCCGAGATGGTGAAGTCGGACTGGTCGGTATTAGCATAGCTAAAGATACTGGCAAACAACGCCCCGGCAATGCCGGCGACCCCTGCCCCCAGGATAAAGGCGACCAGCTTCGTGCGGAGCGGGACACCACAACTAAGTGCGGCGGCCTCATCGGCGCTCAAGGCAGCCCAGGCACGCCCAATCCGTGAGCGGATCAGCCGTTGGCTGGCCAGCGCGATCAGCAACACGACGGCCAGTGCCAGGTAGTAGCGCTGGACCGGGCTTTGGAGTGGATAGGAAAATAGGCGGGGTGCCGGCAGTGCCGAGATCCCTTGGACGCCGCCGGTCAACTGGTCAAGATTCACGGCAACCTGTGGCACAAGCTGGCCGAACGCCAGTGTTACGATCGCCA
The DNA here is from genome assembly GCA_013821605.1 of Herpetosiphonaceae bacterium. GTDB lineage: Bacteria > Chloroflexota > Chloroflexia > Chloroflexales > Kallotenuaceae > JACDGP01. Next base: position 35,121 of record JACDGP010000045.1, on the reverse strand, counting down.
GGTAGTCGCCACGCAGGCGCAGCGTAAGCGCCCCATTAACGATGCCAAAGCAGCCCGCAACCAGCGCACACACGACCAGCACGATCAAGAAATCGACCGGGCCGGGCAGCACGCTGGCGAGATGACCATACCGGTCCGTGACGAGCGCGCAGGTATAGCCCCCGATCGCAAAGATCGCGGCATAGCCAAGATCCAGCAAGCCCGCCAGGCCGAGCAGGATATTGAGGCCCAATGCCAGCAGGGCGAAGATCATGATGCTGGTCATAACGCTCTGCTCATTCAGGTGCCAGACCCGATCAAGCAATGGATAGCCGAAGCCGAGGATGAGCATCACACCGGTCAGCCAGCGACGACGCAAACCGCCACTAGGCCGGTTACTAGCCACCGCGCCCAGTGCCCCTTCAGACAGTTGATCACCGCGCTCTGCGCCGCTAATACCGGTGGGTCGTAGCACCAGCAGAACGATCAAGATCAGCAGCACGAGTACGGGCGTCCACTGCGTTTGCAAAAAGAAGTCGCTAAAGGACGACAATACGCCGAATAACAAGCCACTGAGCAGCGCCCCAATGGGACTACCAATGCCACCGAGTACCGCTGCGGCAAAGGCGATCAAGCCACTTTGAGCACCGTGCTGGCCAAAGGGCCGGTTGTAGTACATGGCGAAGATAAAGGCGGCGATGCCAGCTAACGCACCACCCAGCGCGAAGGTCAGCCGGATCGCCGCCTCGCGATTGACGCCACATAATTCGGCGAGCTCTGGGTCTTGGGCACAGGCCCGCAATGAGCGCCCCGAGCGGGTCGAGCGTAGGTACCAACTGACCAGCAAGGCCAGCCCAACGGCCAGCAACAGGACCAGCAGGTCTTTGAGCGTATACGACACGTCAAGCTTGAGGCCGGTAGCCCGCACTAGATTGACCTTGGGCAACAGCTCGGGAATACTCCCGTGGGGCACATCGGCCACGTGATCAACATCGCTATGATGGTCTGGCGCGCCGAAACCAACCTGGATCGTGCGCCAGATCAAGGCTACCTGGAACAGGATAAATGACAATCCTATGCTCGCGATCAACGGTATCTGGCGCGCCCGTGAGCGGAACGGGCGAAATGCGGTTTGCTCGATGCCCAGGTTAAGCAGCATACCAAAGCCCATCGCCACCGCGACCGCCAGCCCAAGTCCGGCGATCAAGAGCAGCGGGTGCACACCGGCATGGAGGCCGAGCCCGCCAATAACAGACGTCACAAGCACCGTCGTCAGCGCAAACAAGTCACCGTAAGCAAAGTTGATGGTACGTACAGCACCATAGACCAGCGTCACGCCGATTGCATTAAGCGCGATGATCGCGCCATTAGAGAGCCCGATCCCCAGCAGTTGCAGCAGCAACGCACCACAACTGAGGTGAATGCCACACGTCATAACACTACCTCGGAGCACGTTTGCGCGCTCCACTATGCTGGCGATGAAGAACAGCCTGATCGAAGAGTGAACGAATGGTAGCACATCTAGACCTATGTCTGAGCATGAACCTGACTTATTGTGCGATAGGTACATGGTACACTGCAACTGGATTGTGGTCGAAGATATGTATGGCAGCGTCGGCGTGGCGAGCACGGTTGGCCATGGCAGCACGTTTTGGTTTGAACTTCCCAGGAAGGAAATAGCATGGCAATCGCCGACCTTCGTAAAGAATATACCCAGCGTGGCCTGACCGAGGCAGATCTGGCTGCCGATCCATTCAGCCAGTTTCGCATCTGGCTTGACCAGGCGCTCGACGCGCAACTTCCCGAGCCAACCGCTATGACACTGGCCACCGCCACCTTGGCGGGCGTACCCTCCGCTCGCATGGTGCTACTGAAAGGCTTTGATGCCAACGGCTTCGTCTTTTATACGAATTATGAAAGCCGCAAAGGCCACGAACTGGCAGTTAATCCGCGTGCGGCCTTGACCTTCTACTGGTCAGGCCTGGAGCGCCAAGTCCGCATCGAAGGTGAGGTAAAACGCGTCACGGCGGCAGAGTCGGACGCATATTTCAATAGTCGACCTCTTGGCAGCCGGCTCGGCGCGTGGGCCTCCCCGCAAAGCCAGGTGATTGCCGACCGCGAACTGCTTGCACAACGGCTCGCAGCCTACACTACCACCTACGGCGACGGCCCTGTACCACGACCGGCGCACTGGGGTGGCTTCCGGGTTGTGCCCCATACCATCGAGTTCTGGCAGGGTCGTCCGAGCCGCCTCCATGACCGCCTGCGCTACCGCCGCAGCCAGGACAGCACGTGGGTGACCGAAAGGCTCGCACCCTAGCCCCCATCCTCATTGCTCGTTACTATGCTGCCAGCCTGCTACAATAAAGATCAGCACCCTAGTATATGATGTGCGAAGGAGCACTGTATGTCCTTTAGGATCAATCATGTCGCGGTGATCGGTGCGGGAACCATGGGGGGCGGCATAGCAGCCCTGGCAGCGAGTGTAGGCTTGCCCGTCACCTTGCTGGATATGGCACCAACCGAACTAACGCCTGAGGAACAGGCGAAAGGACTGACGCTCACCAGCAAAGCTGTACGCAATCGCATCGTTAATGGCTTATGGGAACGGCAGGTTAAGGGCAAGCCAGCGGCCTTGTTCACCCCCGCTGCCGCCAAACTTGTGCGGACCGGCAACCTCACAGACGACTTCGACCGGCTCCGCGAGGCAGATTGGATCATCGAGGTCATCGTCGAGCAGCGCGCGCCAAAGCAGCAGCTGATGGAGCGCATCGACGCGATCCGTAAAACCAACTCGATCATCTCATCGAACACCTCCGGCATCCCGATCAAGGAGATCGCTGCAGGCCGCAGCCCGAGCTTCCGCCAACACTTTCTGGGCACACACTTTTTCAATCCGCCGCGCTATATGCGCCTGCTCGAAATCATCCCGACCGCCGACACCGATCCGGCTGTGCTGGCCTTTATGCGTGACTTCGCCGAGCACACCCTGGGCAAGGGCGTGGTGATCGCCAAAGACCGGCCCAACTTTATTGCCAACCGCATCGGGGCGCTGGTGGGCCAAGCGCGTATGACCTATGCCTTTGAGCACGGCTATAGCGTCGAAGAGGTCGATGCGCTAACGGGGCCGCTGATCGGCAACCCGAAAACCGGCACCTTCCGGCTGGGTGATCTCGTCGGCATCGACGTGATGGCGCATGTCACCAAGAACCTTTATGACGCGGTACCGGAAGACGAGTCGCGTGCCTCGTTCGAGGTGCCGGCGGTGATGAACGATCTCGTGCAGCGCAAGGCACTAGGCAACAAAACCGGCAGCGGCTTTTACAAGAAGGTCAAGGCAGCAGACGGCTCGACCGAGTTTCAGGCCTATAACTACCAGACCGGTGAATATGAGCCGCCCCGCAAGGTGCGTTTCGATCTGGTAGGCCAGGTACGCAAGACCGAGAATTTGGGCGAACGGTTGCGGGCGATCTTCGCGCAGGGCGCGGGCGACCGAGCCGGCGATTACATTATTAACACGACCTTGCCGATCCTGGGCTATGCCGCGCGGCGCGTCCCCGAGATCGCCGACAGCCTGGCCGATGTTGACAACGCCATGCGCTGGGGCTTCGGCACCGATATTGGTCCTTTTGAGATGTGGGATATGCTGGGGGTCCGGACGACGGCGCAACGCATGCAAAGCGCCGGCATCGCCGTTGCGCCCTGGGTCACGCAGATGCTGGACCAAGGCATCGACTCCTTTTACCAACATACCGGCAACCGCGTGGTTGGGGTTTATGACCAGGCCAAAGGCGGCTATCTTCCGCTCGAACGCCCGGCCAACGCCCTTGTGCTGCACGAATTACACGGCACTGCGCAGGAACTCCAACGCAACGATTCGGCCAGTATCCTTGACCTGGACGATGGTGTACTGTGCCTCGAATTCCACTCCAAAGCCAACTCGCTCGATCCCCAAATTGCCGAACTCGGGATGGCCGCGCTTAAACTGCTAGGTGAGGACGACTATCAGGCGTTGGTAATCGCCAACCAGGGCAACGACTTCTGTGTCGGCGCTAACCTCGGGCTATTCATCGGTGCGATTCAGGGCGGTCACTTCGAACTGGTTGAGCAAGCCACGAAGCAGCTCCAAGATTTGTTGATGGCCTTCCGCTACGCACCCAAGCCGGTTGTAACTGCGCCATTTGCGCGCGTGCTAGGTGGCGGAGCCGAGGTAACAATGGCCGGGGCACGCGTGTGTGCCGCCGGTGAAACCTATATAGGCCTGGTAGAGCTGGGCGTAGGCTTGATCCCGGCGGGTGGTGGCTGCAAAGAGTTGCTCCGGCGGGTCGTCGCGCCCCATATGCACACGCCGGAGACGGACGCCCTGCCGCATGTGCAAAAGGTCTTCGAAACGATTGCGCTGGCCCAAGTCAGCGAGTCGGCCGCCGGTGCCCGCGATCAAGGCTTCTTCGATCCTGCCGACCGGATCGTGATGAATAAAGCCCTGTTGATCGGCGAAGCCAAACAGCTCGCGCTTGAGCTCGTGGCAGAAGGCTACCGCGTCCCGGCCAGGGGGACACCGATCTACGCCCTCGGCAGTAAAGGCAAGGCCGCGCTCCTCATCGGCATCGACCAAATGCAGCGGGCCGCCTATATCTCGCAACATGATGCCCTGATCGCCCGCAAGCTTGCGCACGTGTTGTGCGGCGGCGATCTCTCAGCCCCGCAGTGGGTCAGCGAACAATATATTCTTGACCTGGAGCGTGCCGCCTTCGTCGAGCTGATGAAAGAGCCCAAAACCCAGGAACGGATCGGTGCAATGCTGCAAACCGGTAAACCATTACGTAATTAAGAAGGAGCGAAACCCATGCAAGATGCAGTTATTGTGGCCGGTGTGCGTACCGCCGTTGGACGTGCACATAAAGGCTCATTACGAACGGTACGTCCCGACGATATGGCGGCCACCGTCATCAAGGCCTTAGTGGATCGGACACCGGGCCTTGACCCCGAAACCATCGACGATGTGGTGCTGGGCTGTGCCATGCCGGAGGCCGAGCAAGGACTCAATATCGCGCGCATCGCCACACTGCGGGCGGGGCTATCCCATAAGGTCCCCGCCCAAACCGTGAATCGCTTTTGCTCCAGTGGCTTACAAACGATTGCGCAGGGTGCGCAACAAATCATGACCGGCATGGCCGATGTCATTATTGCCGGCGGCACCGAAAGCATGAGCATGGTGCCGATGTCCGGCAACGTCTTCGCGCCGAACCCTACTCTGGCCGAGATCCATCCAGAAGTCTATATCGGGATGGGCTTGACCGCCGAAAACGTAGCCAAGCAATACAAGATCAGCCGCGAAGCCCAGGACCAGTTTGCCTTCCGCTCGCATCAGAACGCGGTCAACGCAATTCAAGCCGGCAAGTTCAAAGAGCAGATCGTGCCGTTGGAAGTGGATCTCAATACGGTGGACGAAAGCGGCCAGTTGCAAAACAAGCACTTCACCTTCGATACCGACGAAGGTGCGCGACGGGATACATCGGTCGAAATCTTAGGCAAGCTCAAACCGGTCTTTGCTGCACGCGGCAGTGTGACGGCGGGCAACTCGTCACAAACCAGCGATGGCGCGGCAGCGGTGATGCTTATGAGTGGTGAACGTGCCCAGCAGCTAGGCCTAAAGCCGCTGGCACGCTTTGTTTCGTTCGCCGTCGCCGGCGTACCGCCCGAAGTCATGGGCATCGGCCCGATCGCAGCGATTCCCAAGGCCCTCAAGCTGGCTGGACTCAACATCGAAGACCTCGATCTGATCGAACTCAATGAGGCGTTTGCAGCCCAAGCACTGGCGATCATCAACGAGCTGGGACTGCCCCTTGACCGCACCAACGTCAATGGCGGCGCGATTGCACTTGGACATCCCCTAGGTTGCTCGGGTGCGAAGCTAACGGTGCAGTTGCTCAACGAGCTCCAAGCACGCCAGGGACGTTATGGGCTGGTTACGATGTGTATCGGCGGTGGTATGGGTGCCGCCGGCATCTTTGAGAATCTGGCGTAAGGACTGAGCAATGAGGACTGAGGACTGAGTGGATTAACTTGCCTCAGCACTCAGCACTCGTTGCTCGTTCCGTGTTACAATTTAAGCGATGGCAAGAATAAAGGTAATCCTGACCTGGAATATTCAGGAAGGCAAACAACAAGAATACATCGAGTTTGCGGTTGGGGAACTGGCCCCGACGCTCGGTGCCTTGGGCATGCAAATCAACGAAGTCTGGTATACCGTCGCCGGCTCCGACCCGGAGATGGTGGTTTCGGGCTATATGCCGAGTATGTCTGCCGCCCGTAAACTCTTCGAGAGCTACGACTGGCAGCAACTCAACAAACGGCTGCAGCAATTCGTTGAAAAGATCAAGATTAAGTTCGCTAAGCCCCACGCCCCCTTCCAGATGTGACCAAATACCGCATGCAAGCACAGACGGAGCAATGAATGGTCCCCGTTCAAATGTATTGAACGGGGACCAAAGAATCGGGGCAATCCATCAAGCCGCCGGTTAGCTACAAGGCAGCAGTTTGCTCCGCCGCCAGCTTCTCGGCTTCCTCTGGGTGCTTGACAACTTCGACCTGAATCGCGATCTTGATCTCATCACCCACGAGCACGCCGCCCGTTTCCAGCACAGCATTATGGGTCAGGCCCCAGTCCTTGCGGTTGATTTTGGTTTGGGCCTCGAAGCCGGCGCTGGTGGTCCCCCAAGGGCTTTTCGCCTGACCATTATACTCGGTGTCTAGCACAACTTCCCGCGTCACGTCGCGAATCGTCAGGTCACCGGTGATCTTCGCGTGGCTTTCACCGTGGCGCTCGACGCGCTTGCTCTTGAAGGTCAGGGTGGGGTACTTCTCAACATCGAAGAAATCTGGGCCGCGGAGATGGCCATCGCGCTGTGCATCGCGCGTATCGATACTCGCAGCATCAATTTGCACGTCCACCGACGAACGCGTCGGATCGGCTTCGTCGATGTTAACGGTGCCCGAGAATTTCGCAAAACTGCCGCGAACGGTTGAAATCATCATGTGTCGCACGGAAAAGTCAACGGCGGAATGGGCGGCGTCTATGGTCCATTGCATAGTGCGTGCTCCTGCATGCTAAACATGCTATACTACTCTTGCCAAGCAAAACTTTATTGCCTTCTACTCAAGCGTACTCCATCCGGCTGTCTTTGTCAAGTAGGCAAATAAGAAGAAGTTGATTGTAGGAAAGAAGTTGGTAGTACGCAGCAAGGTCTCGTCTACCGGAGAGGTGAATAAATAACATGAAGACCGATAATGTATATGAAGCAGGTCATACGCACGAGGCCGAAGCACTAACCGAGTTCTGCCCGCAGTATGCACGGGCGATCAACGTCCTGGGCCGGCGCTGGATGGGCGTGATCCTCCGCGTGCTGCTGACCGGACCTCATCGCTTCAACGAGATTCTGGGCGTCATTCCTGGCCTCTCGGATCCGACGCTATCTCAGCGCCTCCGCGAGTTGGAAACAGAGGGGCTGGTCACCCGCCGTGTATTGCCGACCTCACCGGTCAGAGTCGAGTATGAACTGACGCCGGCCGGTCGTGACCTGGAACGTGTCGTGCGCGAGATCAGTACTTGGGCGGCCACCTGGATGTCTGCCGCCCCAGCGACCTGAATTATTGAGTGTGAGAGGCAATCCCCCTCATTTCGCTACATAATGAACTCGGAACTGTTCAATCCTGATACTGGGCAAAGAATTGCCAGATCAGCGTGCTGGCATCAATGTCCTGGCTCGTCAGCCCAAACCACGACAAAGGCTGACCGCCGGGCCAGGTGTGGCCACCATTGATGATGGTATAGAGCTGTGTCTGGACACCACTGGCACACTTGCCAATGATGCTGAGTTGCTCCGTCGTCCCATCGGTGGGGACCACGTCCGGTAAATTCGTGGTCGTGGTCGAGCCGCTGCAGGAATCGAGCGACGCCCATTTATTTTCGGCATCGACCGCGCCCATCAAGTGCTTGCCATCTCTGAGGCCGGCCCAGCCGTTATATGACCATAGTATGTCAGCTGTTCCATGAAAGGTAAGGTAGGGCATCGGATGTTGGAGCGGACAGGGATAGGTGCTAGACATATGACCGGAAACAGAGGCAATGGCGGCGAACTGCGAACTAAGGGTACAGCCCAACTCCTCGGTCATCTCACCACCATTGGAGAAGCCCATCGCGTAGATCTGGTGGTCATTAATCGCGAAGGTACTATGCATCTCCTGGATCATAGCTGAGATAAAGTCGAAGTCATCCTGCGGAGCACTCCCATCGGTATTCCACACACCATTGAGCGCATCTGGATAGGTCGCGATGACGTCATTGCTGTCAGCGACATCATTGAAGTGAGTGAGACCGGCCATATTCGGACCGTTATCGTGGGAGGCATGCACAGCGACGACCAGTGGCAATGGTGTCGTACCGTCGTAGGACGTGGGAGCGTGCACATGATAGGTGCGTTGATAGCCAGCGACCCGGATAGTGTAATCCGTGAGCCCACTCCAGGGCGTGTCGGCGTGGGCGCGCTGCAGGGAGCCGAAAGAGGTACAGAAGATGGTCACCAACACTAGAACCATGAAACGTCGAGGTTTCATACTACTCCTTGGTAGAGGTAATAGCTCTGTGAACCAGCATGTGCTGGAGCCGAAGCTACGTTCCCGCTGCGTGGGGGGTGGCTATGCCAATGCATTATGGAGCGTCATGGCCCCACAAGTAAGTCAGCCATCTAAGCTTGTGACGAACTTCACGTGGCTGATGTTTATACTATACCGCGTCGTGAGAGCTTTGAATGGAGTACTTTGGTACTGGTTAACCATAGTCCATCGGGTGCTCTCGGATAAGGCAAGTGCCACGTGGGTGCCATTCTTCACGGTGTGTTCCTCCAATTTGGCACACCTATGGTCTAGTGCCGTCCGGGGGCCATCGCACCGAAGATCGAGGGTGGCAGCTTGAACCCGGCGGCTTCGAGCTTGTCGGTGAACTTGGGACGCACGCCGGTCGGCTTCATCTCGCTGATGACCCTCCCGTCGGGTGTGCGGCCTTTTTCATCGAGCTTGAAGATATCTTGGAGTACGACAGTGCCGCTTTCCAGCCCCTGGACTTCGGTGATCATGCTGATCTTACGCGAGCCATCGGCTAGGCGAGTCTGCTGCACGATGAGGTGAATCGCCGAGGCGATTTGGGCACGAATGACATCAACCGGCATATCCATACCGGCCATCATGCACATCGTTTCCATACGTGCAATCGCGTCACGGGGTGTGTTGGCATGCAGCGTAGTTAGCGAGCCATCATGACCGGTGTTCATGGCCTGGAGCATCGAAAAGGCGGCGCCGTCGCGGACTTCGCCGATGACTAGGCGGTCGGGACGCATACGGAGCGAGTTAACGACCAGGTCCATGATCGAGACCTTGCCGCTCCCGTCGATCTCGGCCGGCTTAGCTTCGAGCCGGACAACATGCTCTCCCGCCAATTTAAGCTCGGCCGAGTCCTCGATCGTAATCACACGCTCGATTTCTGGGATATTGTTCGATAAGACATTCAACAGCGTCGTTTTACCCGAGCCGGTACCACCTGAAACAACAATATTGAGATGCGAGCGCACGCAGGCGTGCAGGAAATCGGCCATTTCGCGGGTCATCGAGCCGAAGCGGATGAGGTCTTCGACCTGGAGCTTGTTTTTCGTGAACTTGCGAATAGTGATCGTCGGCCCGTCGATCGCGCAGGGGGGGATAATTGCATTCACGCGCGAGCCATCTGGCAAACGGGCATCGACATAGGGTTGCTTACGATCAACACGCCGGCCGAGTGGACGAATAATGCGGTCAATAATCTTCAAGACATGGTCGTTATCCCGAAACGTAATATCGCTGAGGGCCACCTTGCCTCTACGCTCGGCGTAGACCATACGCGGGCCGTTGACCATGACTTCTGTAACGGCATCGTCGTTGAGTAAGCTATCAATCGGTCCAAAGCCAAAGATTTCGCTCAAGACCATTTGGTACAACTGCTTGACTTGGTCTGCTCCAAGTGCGACACCCGTTTGACGGTAGATGGTGGCGAAAGAATTCGTTAGCATCTGCTCGCTTTCAGCCGTATGCTCAAGTTTGGTTTGGGTGCCAAGTGAGGCCAGAATACGGTCAGTGATCTGGAGCGATAGATCGAGCATTTTGTCCTGCTCGGCATCGCTACCCGCAACGTTTGTTGAGCGTCCGACGACCGGGGCAAGTGGACCGGTACCAACCATAGGTGCTGGCGCTGCTCCTGGCGCCGGTAGTACATTGGCCGGCGTGACGGACGGTAGGGGTGGCGGTGCGTCGGCACCGATTCGTTTGAGTAGGGACATAATGCTACCTCAAGCGGGAACCAAGCTCCCGGTTTATAGTTTGACGAAATATGCGTCGCAGGCACGATCTAATAATTCTTTACTCATCTGAGGGCCGATGCCACGGTATTTCGCCTCGTCCAGAATCTGATCGCACAGGTCACGGGGATGGCAACAGCGCAGTTCACGGCTCACCTTCAGATAGTGTTCCTGGATCAAGTAGCGCAGACCATCATCGCTATAGGGGATGTTTTTGCCTTTACACACGAGGCGGAAGATATCGCGGTACTCATTGGCCGACGGATTCGGCACTTCGATCTTGTGGCGGATCCGGCGCAGAAACGCGTCGTCAACTAACTGCTTGGGATCAAGGTTCGTCGAGAAAACGATCAGCACATCGAATGGAATAGCGAGCTTCTTACCGGTCTGTAACGCCAGGTAATCGACCTTCTTTTCCAACGGCACGATCCAGCGATTCAGCAAATCCTGTGGACGGCACTGCTGGCGACCAAAATCATCGATCAAAAACAAGCCGCCGTTGGCCTTCATCTGGTACGGAGCTTCGTAAATTTTGGCGATAGGGTCGAAGATTAACTCAAGCTGCGCCAAGATCAACTCACCGCCCACTACAACCACCGGACGCTTGCAAACTATCCAACGCCCGTCTTTGCGCTCCGGCTCCCGCTGGCCCAGTAGACTGACCGGCGTAAACAGAGCGGCATCATCGGCCGAGTCAGCCTCGGCAACGGTGTGGTTGAGCGGGTCAAACATCTTGATAACCTGCCCGTCGATCTCAATAGCATAGGGAACCAGGACATGGCCCTTCAGAATCCGCGCAATACCTTCGGCTATGGTGGTTTTACCGTTGCCTGGCGGCCCATACAAGAACAACGAGCGGGCTGAGTTAGCAGCGGGCCCGACCTGGTCCAGTAGCTGGTCGTTAACAACTAAGCCCACGAAGGCATGCCGAATGGCAGCCTGATCGATCACCATTTCGCCCAACGTTTGTTGCTTAACGGCGTCCAGGTAGGCATCGAGTGGGACGGGCGCTGCACCGGCATATTGCGACCGGTCAATCGCTTCGTGCGCCTTGATCCGCCCTTTAGGGGTAATCACATATTGAAACGAACGCTCATAAAAGCCGCCCTCAGAGCCAATAATGTCGACGTACTCTTCTTCCTTGAGAAAGGTCAGAACCTTATCGATGACGTTGAGGAATGGCAACTTGAGGTTATCGGCCAAATGCTGGCCGGTGACCATGCCGGCAAAATAAATATGCTTGAGAACTAATTCACTGAGAAAGCCAATACCAAGGCCGGTAGCTTCGATGGAGGTTGGTTCGGGTGGGGCACTGATGGTGGCTGCTTCGGATGGGTTGCCAGCTGCCACCTTGTTGTACGGCGAGGCAGTCGCAAAATCGCGTAGTGGAAAATTTGTCATATGGTCGCGCTCCTGGAAGCCGGACTAAGGCCAAGTATAGTGGTTGTGTGCCATAATCTATCTAGGCAATGGCGGTGATTGAGTGCGTTGTAGCAGTTAGGGCGGATGCGGGACCCATGTACTATGGAGCAGCAATGATACAGGGATGTTGACCGTAGAACGCTTTAATCAACTGCTGACGCCGACCGGTCAGACTGCCCTGCATGTAGCGCAAAGCCTCGATCTCAGTCCAGCAGCGCGGTTGAGGACAGTAGGCGAGCTACGGCGGCAGTATTCCGCAGAACTCGCCACAGATGCGCTTGAAATGGCTGTGTTACGGGAACGAGCGCGGGTCAAGTTTCAGCGCGGCGCAGAGCTGTATTGGACACGCGAAGCTTTAGAACAAGCCTCGGGTGAAGCCGTTGCACATCATCGTGCCGCGCGTTACCGAGAGTGGGGCAGTGCAACCGACCTGTGCTGCAGTGTGGGAGGTGATCTGCTGGCGTTAGCTCAGGTAGGTGTGGCCGTCACCGGCGTTGACCGTGATGCGGTACGCTTGCGGATGGCCGAGGTGAATGCTGAGATTTATGGCGTAGCTGACCGGACGAACTTCCTGCTGGCCGATGTGACCACTGCCCCGCTCATGCTCGCGCCGCCGTCTTCTTCGACCCAGCCCGGCGCACTGGCGAGCGCCGCAGCTTCAACCCCGACGATTATAGCCCACCTCTACGGACGATCGAGCGCTGGTTGCCGCAGGCTAAAGGCATGGGCGTCAAAGTAGCACCAGGAATCGATTACGACGCATTACCCTGGGATTGTGAGGTCGAAGTTGTTTCGCTTGGTGGTGAGGTCAAGGAAGCAGTGTTGTGGTTTGGGCAATTAAAGCAAGGCAGCCGTACGGCAACGGTATTACCGGCTGCTGCCATCCTGCACTTTGCGGCAGTACCAGTGGTACCGGTCGGCGCGCCACTGCGCTACGTCTACGAACCAGACGGCGCGGTGATCCGGGCGCATCTCGTTCAGCAACTAGCCCATCTGCTTGATGCAGCCCAGATCGATCCACAGATCGCGTTTTTAACCAGCGACAGCTTGCGATTCACGCCCTTTGCGCGGGTCTTCGAAGTGATCGAAACATTGCCATTCAACCTGAAGCAGCTGCGGAGTCGGTTGCGGAGCATGAATGTCGGGCATGTGGTCGTTAAAAAGCGCGGCTCGCCCATTGATCCACAGTGGCTCGAAAAGCAACTGCGGCTGGTAGGCGAGCATGCGATGACCGTCATCTTAACACAGGTAGTGTCACGGCCAGTAGCAATCCTCTGCCAACCCGTAACCGCCAATTGAAAGATTGACGCTACCCGTTTTTACGCCGCCGGGGACCAGAGCTAGGACCACGGGACGGGCCAGAGCGCGAAGTGCCACCACCAAAGCGGCTCCCACCACTCCCTCCACGCGCTGGGCCGCCGAAGCGGTTGCTGCTGCTACCACGCGATGGACCCCCGAATCGTGAACTGCTCCCGCTACGTGGTCCGCTCGGCCGTTCGTTGAAGCCGCCGGGGTGCTCATCACGTCGCTCGAAGTTGCCACGATCCGCCTCAAAACGATTTGGTCCGCTCGGCCGTTCACCGAAACCGCGTGAACGATCATCGTTACGCCGGTCAGCAGGACGCTGTGTCCCGCGTGCCGGGTAGCCCCCTGGCCGACCGGAACTGCCCTCGTTGCGCCGGTCGTCAGGGCGTTGCGGTGGACGAGAACCATAGCCGCTACGGGGTGCAGGACCGCGACGATCAAAGCTACTTCGGTTACTGAAATCGCGAATACCACGGCCTGGGGATGGCGCAGATTCGTTTGAAAAGCGTGGCTGCCGATCTTGCCCCTGCGCGTCAGGTGGCCCCTCCGGTCGGCGCTGCCCGTAGCCACCTTCACGGCGTGGCCCATTCGATGGCCCACCGAAGCCACGTGGTTGCTGGTCATCACGCCGGCCAAAAGGCGGTTGCGCCCCACGGGGAGCTTCACTGCGTCCAGGGCCACCCATGTCACCTTGGCGATTATCGAAGGAACCTCCGCCATCAGCGCTGCGTGAGCCGAAACCACGCTGTGGCCCACCGCGCTCGGGAAAACGTGGTGGTTGGTCGTCACGGCGTGGCGGTGGCCGTTGCTCGTAGCTTCCCGGTCCACCACGCGCCTCATCATTGCGCTGCCGGTTGGCAAAGCCGTTATCGCGCTGTGGATTATAGGGACGATCATTCGGGCGCGCATCGGAGCGCGGAGCATTCGTATAAGGCCGGTCAGCCGGACGCCGATCAGAGCGTTGCGGTCCATTGTTAGGGGGCCGGTCATTCGGGCGCGCATCGGAGCGTTGCGGCCCCCGATCAAACGTTCGCCCACCTGGACGATCCGCATTGCTCATCCTGCCCGGCTCACTCCGCTCGTTACCGCGTGCCGGCGGCGGGAGTTGAAAGCCACGCTCATCGCCGCGTGGTGCTGCTCGATCATCAAAGCGTGTACGTGCAGGACGTACCGCCTGGGCAATGGGTCGTGGTTCTGGCGTGGCAGTTCCTGCCTCTTGCATAGGAGGTTGTGCCTCCTGCACGGCCTGTTCCTGAAACTGATCGGAGATAGCGTCTGGCAGGTTGGCAGGGGTTGAAGGATTAGCTATCTGAGCTGGACGTTGCGGCTTGCGCACGATACGTAGGCGACGCGGACCGCGCTCTGGGTCGGACATAAGGGACTCCCGTGCTTCGTCGGCTTCGCGCGACGGTACGTGCTGCGTATAGCGGCGCAGCGTTTCAACTTCGTCGGCGCTTAAGGCGCGCCATGTCCCAACTGGTAGGTTGTCGAGCAGCAGCGGCCCTTCGCGGACACGGAGCAAGCGCCGGACATCATAGCCCAGAAGTCGTGCGACCTCGCGAATTTCGCGTTTCTTGCCTTCCTGCAGGACAACCCGTAGCCAGTCACCGTACTCAGCGCGGTCCAGGAGTTCAACCCAGGCCGGCGCAGTCTGCTCCCCGTCGGGGAGCATGACGCCGCCGCGCCATTGCCGTATCGCTTCGACACTCACAGCTTTATCGAGCAGCACGCGATATTCTTTTTCGATGCCAAAGCGTGGATGAGTCAGCCGATATGCGAGATCACCATCGTCGGTCAGCAACAACAGTCCTTCGCTATCGGCATCTAGCCTACCAACCGGGAAAACCCGCACATCGTCGGGCACCAGTTGTGTGACAGTTGGACGACCTTCGGGATCCGAGGCGGTCGAAATCACACCTACCGGTTTATGCAATATGAAGTAGCGGTGCGGGTCGTTTGCGGTTGGCACCGTGATCGCTTGACCGTCAACCGCAATCGTATCCACTTCTGCATCGGCACGGGCACCAAGCTCACGTACCGTACGACCATTAACCGTGACCCGTCCGGCTAAAATCATATCCTCGGCGGGACGGAGTGCAGCGACTCCCGAGCGTGCGAGAATTTTATGGAGTCGCTCTAACATGTACACAGTTCCTCAATCCAGAGTCAATCACTTTCGTTCGTTTGATTATAGCATGCCCTAAGCCACCATCCTGGGTTGCGGATGAAAGCGTGTTGTAGTACCTGCATCAATGCGGTAGACTAGCGAACAAAGAGATCATACATGATCATATGATGAAAGAAGGTCTACCTGATGGCGCTCAAAATCGCGATGATTGGCGCTGGTTCGATCGGCTTTACCCGCCGTCTGATGCGGGACATTCTCTCAGTGCCAGAGCTGACCGATACCACCTTTGCCCTGATGGACGTCTCGGAGCAAAACCTCGACATGGTCGCGCAACTCTGCCGGCGCGATATAGCTGCAAACGATCTGCCAGCACAGGTCACGACGTCGACCGACCGACGCACTGTAATCACCGACGCGGACTACATCATTTGTACGATCCGACAGGGTGGGCTACAGGCGTTTCAGACCGACATCGACATTCCCCTGAAGTATGGTGTGGATCAATGTGTTGGTGACACGCTCTCCGCCGGTGGCATTATGTATGCACAGCGGACGATTCCTGCGCTGCTTGAGATTTGCCGGGACATCCGCGAGGTCGCCAAACCGGGCGCATTATTCCTGAACTACTCCAATCCCATGGCGATGAACACTTGGGCCTGCAACCTCTATGGTGGTGTGCCCACAATCGGCCTGTGCCACGGCGTACAGGGCGCACACTGGCAGATCACCCGAGCCGTTGAGCAGTGGGCCAAGCGCGAAGGCATGTTGCCTGAGGACGCCACACTCCACCGGCGTGACGTTGATGTCGTCTTTGCCGGAATCAACCATCAAACTTGGTGTGTCCAAGCCAAGTGGCGCGATATTGATCTCATCCCCCGGCTGTATGAACTGATGTCGGCGGTCGAGCAGTTCCAGCAGACCGAGAAGGTACGCCTTGATGTGCTCAAGCGCTTCGGCTACTACAGCACGGAGTCAAACGGACACTTGAGCGAGTACCTACCCTGGTACCGCAAGCGGCCCGAGGAAATTGGACAGTGGATCGACTTATCGAACTGGATCAACGGCGAGACGGGCGGCTACCTGCGCGTGTGCACCGAGTCGCGCAATTGGTTCGAGACCGACTTTCCGAACTGGTTGGCCGAAGAGCCGCCGAGCTTTACCCAAGCAACGCGCAGCGAGGAGCATGGTTCCTATATCATCGAGGCACGGGAAACTGGTCGAATATACCGCGGCCATTTTAACGTCGTTAACCATGGTCACATTACGAACCTGCCCGATGGTTGTGTAATCGAGATTCCGGGCTATGTTGATCGAACCGGTATTAACATGCCCGTCATCGGCGAACTCTCGCTAGCGTGTGCCGCAACCTGCTCGGCAAGCGTCCGCGTACAGCAGATGGGGATGGAAGCTGCAGTCCACGGCGACGTAACGTTGCTGAAACAGGCGATGCTACATGATCCACTGGTGGGCGCCGTTTGCAATCCTGAAGAGGTATGGCAGCTTACGGATGAGATGCTGGTGGCGCAGGCACAGTGGTTGCCGCAATACCACAATGAAATCGAAGCGGCCAAAAAGCGGCTGGTGCAAGCGGAACGGAATGGCACGCGGGTGCAGTTAAGTGAAACGCACGGCGCGGCGCGGCTCAAAACCAAAAGTGTGGAGGAGATGGCCGTTGACAAAGCGGCGGCGCGTGCGGATGCTGCTGCCTCCGATAAAGGCAAGATGACGCGCGTCGCTGCTGGACACTGAGTGCCGAGCAAAGCTGAGCGCCTTTGGCCGGGCCATCATAGCTGGCCCGGCCAAGCTTATGGTTCGGCAACATTGCGGCCATTTTTGAACGCAGTGTTGCCGAACGGGTTAATACTGTTTTAACTTGCTTGCAGGTTGTCGCCAATTCAACTATAATCGGTGCTATCGATTGCCTATCTTGGACTAGGCCTCCTGCTGGTCCAGTGTGATCCAACACCTGGGTGAGATGATGTAATCGTTCTAATAGCGGCACGCCATACGGTAGATCACCAAGGTAATTCAATGATGAATAGCACGGCTCCGGGGATGAAGACCGCCAACGTTGATCCGAACGCGGTGCTCACGATCAATAACCTGAAAACCTATTTCATGCTTGAAAACGCTACGGTCAAATCGGTCAACGGCGTCAGTCTAACGCTGCATCGCAACAGGACCCTGGGTCTGGTGGGTGAGAGCGGCTGCGGCAAAAGTATCACGGCTATGTCGATCATGCGGCTGATCAAGTCGCCGCCCGGCAAGATAGTGGATGGGCAGATCCTGCTCCAGCAGGGTCAGAACGGCACGAGCCAAGTGACCGATATTGTCAAGCTCGACCCGGAGGGTGCCAAGATGCGCAGCATCCGCGGCGCCGAGATTGCGATGGTGTTCCAGGAGCCGATGACCTCTTTGAACCCGCTGTATACGATTGGGTCGCAGATTGCTGAAACAGTGCGACTACACCAAAAGGTCAGCCACAAAGAGGCGCTCGGTCGTGCCCTGGAGATGCTGGAAAAGGTTCAAATTGCCGACGCCGGACGCCGTCTCCATGAACATCCGCACCAGCTGAGCGGTGGCATGCGTCAGCGGGTCATGATCGCACTGGCGCTGTCGTGTAACCCCTCGATCCTACTTGCTGACGAGCCGACAACTGCACTTGATGTAACGGTGCAAGCACGCATCATTGATTTGATGCGCACGTTGCAGAAAGACTTCGGCTCCACGATCGTGATCATCACCCACAACCTGGGCGTCGTTTCGCAGATGGCCGATGACGTGGCTGTGATGTATTTGGGCAAGATCGCAGAATACGCCAACGTGCGAGAGCTGTTTCACCACCCGTTGCACCCATATACGGTCGGCCTGCTGAACTCCGTGCCGGTCCTAGGTAAAAAAGGGCGTAAGCAATTGGTGCCGATCAAGGGTATGGTTCCCAGTCCCACTGAGAACATCCGTGGCTGCCCGTTTGCGCCGCGCTGTCCTGCTGTTATGAACATCTGCCGTGAGGAGTACCCGGAGCTACAGGAGGTCGCGCCCGGTCATACGGTGGCGTGCTGGCTCCACAGGCGTTCATGATTATAGAGGAAGGAGATACCTGAGCACGCCCACGATAGCTTGACCGTCGGCCATCCTCTGCGGCTACGAGAACGTTTGTAGTCAGGTATGCTTACAGATTGCAATGGAGACTATGTCAATGGATGACGAGAAGCGAATTAGTCGTCGGAAGTTCCTCAAATTCGTTGGTGTTGGGACAGGTGCTGTTGTCCTTACTGCTTGCTCCGCCGCAGCTCCTGCAGCAGATTCGGCTGCTACCGCGGCAGGGGCCGCGACGAGTGCCGCCACCACCGCCCCTGTTACCGCCGCAACCACCGCCGCTGCTGCAGCAACTGCCGTCGGCGTAACCGCGACAACTGCTGACGTAACCACTGCCCCTGCCGGTGGGGTTCAGGGGCCGATCCCGTATCCTGAAGGTCAGATCATAGCCGGCGGTCGAGCGCCGAAACTTTTCAATCTCGACCAGATCGCCGTCTATAAAAAGCTCGACAAGTACTCTGAGCCGGACTATATCGCCAAGGCGGTCCAGGCCGGTAAGCTACCCTCGGTCGACAAGCGACTGCCCGAGACACCACAGGTTATTCCGAATGCCTTCTTCTCCGACGGTCCCGGAGTATATGGCGGTGTGCTGCGCGATGTCTGGGCTGCACCAACTGAAGGCTGGAACTGGGGTGCAGGCGTCAGCCAGGGCTATTTCGGTATCAACTCGATCGTGGTTGAAGAGCTCGTTAAGACGGGGCCGATGTGGCTGCGTGGCGACAAGCTTGAGCCGCTTCCCAATCTGGCGAAGGACTGGCAGTGGTCTTCGGATGGCATGAGCCTAACTATGAACCTCGTCAAGGGTATCAAATGGTCGGATGGCCAACCGTTCACCGCCGATGACGTGTTGTTCACCTGGAATGACCTGATTCTTGATCCCAACGTAGTCCGAGCAAATAGCAAGCGGAGCAGCTGGCAGATCGGCGGTAAGGATATCAACCTGGAGAAGGTCGATGACTACACCATCAAGTGGACCTTCCCGGTTGCGAAGCCGGCCTATAAGCTCTTCGACATGAACGAGAACTACTTCTTGGTTGCGCCGGCCCATATCCAAAAGCCACTGCACCCGAAGTACAACAAGAATACCGACTACCAGAAGTTTCAGGATGATTTACCGCCAAACACACTTCCAGTCGTCACAATGGGACCATGGATCCCGGTGGATTACAAGACCGACGAGCTGATGATCTTCCGCCGCAACCCGTACTACTGGAAGGTGGACGAAAGCGGCAAGCAGCTGCCGTATCTCGATGAGGTAGTTTTCGAGCACGCGTCGACGGGTGTGGTTCGTACCGGTAAAGTTATCGCCGGAGCCTGTGACCATACCAATGTAGAGAATCCCTCGACCTTCAATGAGGTCGCGACCAAGGCGCAGGATCCGAATGCTGTATTCCGCGTCGAGTGGGGACCAGAGACGCTGGGTTTCTCGTTGCTGATCAACCAGTCGCTCAACTTTGGTACCACCGACGACCGCACCAAGGAACTGCGCAAGCTGTTCCGTGACGCCAAGTTTCGCCGCGCTCTAACGCAGGCGATCGACCGCGATGGTATCGCCAAGTCAGTTGCCGAGGGGCCCTTCTTCCGCGCTTGGCCGGGCGGTCTCTACCCCGGCTCGCAGTTTTTTGATGCCGCATCAACGGTCTATTACCCATTTTCGCTGGATACTTCCAAGGCGCTACTTGCTGAGCTCGGCTTCAAGGAAAAGGACAGCAACGGCATCTTAAAGTGGCCTAGTGGACCACTAGCTGGGCAGCCGCTCGTTATCGGCTTGGTCGCAGGTCAAGATGCTGAAGGTGTGGGGACGATTGCAGAGGCCGTATCGGCGCTGTACAAGCAGGTCGGCATCCAGGTTAATTATCGCCAGCTCCAGGGCAATGCTATGGCCGATCTAAATACGAATGGTCAATGGGATATGCAGGTCTCCCGTATGGGCCAAGAGTGGGGCATCCCGAATGTACGTTCCCGCGACATTGCCCCGATTGCACTTGAGGCGCCGGTCTTCAGTCGCGCGGGTGCAGGTGTCGACCGGCCGTTGCAGGACTTTGAGAAGCAGATGGTCGACTTAGTTCAGAAGTTCGCTGCCGAATCGGACAGCGCGAAGCAAAAGGAGTTGATGAAACAGTACCAGAAGCTGCATACCGAGAATGTGTATACGCTTGGAGTGATCATCTCGCGGTACGGTCTAGGTATGTCCAAGACGATCAAGAACGTGCCCATCGGCTGTCCTGCCTTCTTCTACCAGTGGGACTACGACAACTTCATTCCTGAGCAGTTCTGGATTGCCCAGGCCGATCAGAGCAAGGTGCCTGAAACCCGGCCAAATGTCATTCCGACGTATAAGGCGTAGGAATACCGGAGCGCTCACGCGCCACGGTGCATATGGGGGAGTAGAAGTCTCCCCCACATATTCCTTTTCTGCCTGTCATGAGAAAGTGGACCTATACTCCTACGTAGGGGGCGTTCAGCTATCGTCGGGAGCGATCTATGCTTAGATTTATTGTGGTCCGGCTCCTGTCGGCTATTCCGGTGATGATCGGGATCAGCCTGGTATCCTTCATCATTATTCAACTGCCACCGGGCGACTTCGCGAGCAGCTTCAAGACCAATCTGCTGAATAACGGCGTCTCGGAGCAGGAGGCGGAGCGGCAAGCGGCAGCCATTCGCCAGCAGTATGGTCTTGATCAACCGGTTCTAGTGCAGTACGGGCGTTGGGTAACCAATATCGTCACCAAGGGGCAGTTCGGCTATTCCTTTGCCTATAAACGTGACGTTGGTTCCTTGATCGCTGAGCGCCTGCCACGCACGCTGGTACTAGCGCTGCTTTCGCATCTTATTTCGACGCTGATCGGCGTTTTCCTCGGTATCTATGCCGCCACGCATCAGTATAGCCTTGGGGACACGGCTGCAACCGTGCTCTCCTTCCTGGGAACATCCATTCCACGCTTCTTTTTAGCGCTGCTGATTCTATACTGGCTGGCCTTTAAGATCGGCGCGCAACATTTTACAAACTTCAATTCGGCGCAGTACGCCCTAGCCCCCTGGTCGTTGGGTAAGGTCTGGGACACCCTCAGTCACGTTTGGCCGGTAATCGTGATAGCCGGCTTTGGCGGTGTCGCCCAGAATATGCGGGTGATGCGTGGCAACCTGCTCGACACACTAAACATGCAGTATGTAACGACGGCACGCTCTAAAGGCCTGACCGAGCGCTCGGTGATCTACCGCCATGCGACGCCAAACGCACTTCACCCGATCATTATGTACCAGGGTACCGTCTTGCCGTATATGTTAGCGGGCGAGCTGGAGGCAGCGATCGTGCTCGGTCTGCCGACATTGGCGCCAATGTTTTATGGGTCGCTGCTTAACAAGGATATTTATGTGTCAGGTGGCTTCCTGCTGATCTATGGCGCACTGCTGGTTCTGGGCAACCTGATCGCTGACGTACTCCTGTCGGTGCTTGATCCGCGCATCCGGTTGAACTAAGGAGGGCAACTATGGCTCAAGTCATCACCCGACCAATCCCTGTAGCTCGCGCGTTGCCGGTCACTGAAGTCCGGCGCGAAAGTTATGGTGCGCTCGTATGGCGGAAGTTCCGCAAGAGCAAGATCGCGATTGTGGGTGGCCTGATGATCATTATGCTGCTGCTCATGGCCATCTTTGCCGACTTTCTTTCGCCAACCGATCCGATCACACCTAATATGCAATATGCCTACACGCGACCACAACAGCTGTACTTTATCTCGTCGAACGGACAGCTCCACCTGCGCCCATTCATCTTTGCGCAGAAGCAGGTGCTTGATGCTAAGACGTTCCTCCCAACCTGGCAGCCCGATCTGAGCCATCCTTCACCGATCAGCTTCTTCGTCCAGGGTTATCCTTATAAATTGCTTGGGATCTTCCCCAGCCGACTGCATCTGTATGGAGTCAGTGGCGGTGCGACCGTCTTTTTGCTTGGGACCGATAAGTTTGGACGCGACCTGTGGGGTCGCATCTGTATGGGCGCGCAGATTTCGCTCTCGCTCTCGATCGTGGCTACCTTGATTATTATCGCCGTCGGTGCAACGATCGGCATTATTTCTGGCTATTTTGGGGGCTGGACCGACAACCTGATCCAACGCTTCATCGAATTTCTGCAAAGCTTCCCGGCACTACCGCTCTGGATGGCCCTGGCGGCTGTCATTCCGATCACGTGGAGCCAGACGCTGATTTTCATTACGATGTCGGCTATTTTTGCGCTGTTGGGTTGGACGCCGTTAGCACGCCAGATCCGCGGCCGCGTACTGGCACTACGAGAGACCGACTTTATCCTGGCTGCGAAAGAGATGGGTGCTTCGGATCGACGTATTATCTTCCGGCACCTGTTCCCAAATTGCCTCAGCCACATTATTGTCGTCATGACGCTGACTATTCCGTCGATCATCCTGTCCGAGAGCTTCCTGAGCTTTCTGGGTATTGGTATCCAAGAGCCTTTAGTAAGCTGGGGCACTATGATGCGCGAAGCTCAAAGCTTACAGACGCTCAGCAGTAATCCTTGGCTGATGTGGCCGGCTGCTTTTATTGTCCTCGCTGTCATCGGCTTTAACTTTCTCGGTGATGGGCTACGTGATGCGGTCGATCCGTATTCGATCGTTTGACGCGCTGAAATTTGCTTATGAACGAAAACATCCTGCTCGAAGTCAACAACCTCAAGCAGCACTTCCCAATTCGGGAGGGTTTCCGCCAGCGTGTAGTAGGTCACGTTAAAGCCGTCGATGGTGTTAGTTTGGCCGTCCGTGAGCAGGAGGTGCTCGGACTTGTAGGCGAAAGTGGCTGCGGCAAGACGACCGCCGGTCGCTCGATTCTGCGCCTCTACGATCCAACCGATGGCGAGATTTGGTTTCGTACCAAGGCCGGCGAGCGCATCAACATAGCGAAGATCAGCCAGCGCGAAATGAAACCGTTGCGCCGCGAAATGCGGATGATCTTCCAGGACCCTTTCAGTTCGCTTGACCCACGCATGACGGTCCATGATCTGATTGCCGAGCCGTTGGTTATCCACGACATGGCGCATGACCGCGAGCTGGACAAGGCGGTTGAGGAATTAATGGAGAGCGTCGGCCTCGATCCGAACTATATGCAGCGCTACCCGCACCAGTTCTCGGGTGGCCAGCGTCAGCGCATCGGCCTGGCTCGTACGCTGGCACTGAATCCGCGCCTGATCATCGCCGATGAACCGGTTTCGGCGTTGGATGTTTCGGTGCAGGCGCAGGTGCTGAACCTGTTGCAAGAGTTGAAGGAGCGCTTGGGCCTGACCATGATCTTTATTGGTCATGATCTCTCGGTCGTTGAGCATACCTGCGACCGGATCGCCGTCATGTATGTCGGCAAACTCGTCGAGTTGACTGAAGCCGAGACCCTGCTGAGACACCCCTTGCATCCCTACACTGAAGCGTTGATCTCAGCGATTCCACCAGCCGATCCGGACATCAAGCAAAACCGCATCATGCTGCATGGCGATATTCCTAGCCCGGCCAATCCCCCATCCGGCTGTGTATTCCACACGCGCTGTCCATATGCTCAGGATATATGCAAGGTGGAGGTACCAGCGCTGGTGGAGGTTGAGCCCCATCACTTTGCCAGCTGCCATTTCGCGAAAGAGTTAGATCTACGAGGGATCGAGGTGGCAGCATGAGCACGTCGAGCCGGTATCTGGCATTTTTTGCTTATTTATTAAGCATCCCAGGAGCATTGTTTGTGCTGCTGGCGCGCCGGGATGACCCGTTTGCAGTCTTCCACGCTCGGCAGTCGCTCGCGATAGCAGTCGCTGCTGTAGGAGCACCGCTCATTTGGGCGGTCATTGCCTGGGCAGGTGCCTGGCTCCCAGTTGGCGGACCGCTGATCGGCCTGTCGCTGTTCTCCCTCGTCATCGCCACCTACCTTGTGCTGGTCGTAGGCTGGGTGGCCGGCATGGTTTTTGCACTGCGCGGCGAAGTGCGCTTGGTGCCTTTAGTCGGCGCATGGACCGTCCCACGCGTGCGCAGGAAATCACTCCCCGAACTCGAAGAAAATGCTCATCCGGAGCTAATTGAAGCAACAACTCCAGAGGCATAGTAGGCTACAGTATCATGCTGCAATAACTATGCTTGCAACAATCGTGCTCCGGGGGACGTCATAGCGCCAGACCCAAGGAGAACGCGTGATGCTTTGTACACATTGTGACCAACCGAATGATTCTGATGCCCGTTTTTGCCGCAGTTGTGGCACGGCGCTCGTCGCAGCCCCTGCAGCGACGGGCCGCACCGTGACGCTCCAAGCAGCCTCTCTACCGGCCCCCACCTGTCCGAACTGCAACCGCAATAACCCCGCCGGAGCCCGTTTCTGTGTCTTTTGTGCGACCCCGCTCAGTACAGCCACGTCCACTCCGGGTATGATTGCCCCGGCGCTGGCTGCATCTGTAGCTGCGTCCGCATGGGCACAGCGAACTGGATCGGTGACCCTGCCAATGATGAGCGGCAACGTGCATCTGCTGCTACGTGCCGTCTGGTTCATTGTCATTGGCTGGTGGTTGGGCTTGGTCTGGACGATCTTTGCCTGGCTGTTCAACCTGTCGCTGATCTTTTTGCCAGTCGGTCTGTGGATGCTGAATCGTGTGCCGCAAATCATGACACTGCGTTCCCCGGCCGCGCCACGGGTTACAGTACAGAATGGTGCAATCCTAGTCCAGCAGCCTAATCGCATTCCGCTGCCGTTGCGGGCCATCTGGTTTGTACTGATCGGCTCGTGGGCTAGTCTGTTATGGATGTTGACGGCTTGGGCACTAAATGCCACGATCTTGTTAATGCCGATCGCCTTTTGGATGTTCGACCGCGTGCCGACGATCACGACGCTGGCCGCTGAATGAGCTAAGCTCAGTTTTAGTCTGGAGCAGTTGGGTCTGTCTCAGCCCAATGCATCACTGTTCCAGCACTCGCCCCTTGCTCCCAAACGGTCCTGAGTGCGCCCGGTCCCACGAAATGGATCGTCAGGCCGGGCGTGGCTTGTGCGACCCGCCACATTGTTGCGACTTTGCTCGCCATGCCACCCGTCACATCCACGCCATACGAAGCACCGCTTTGGGCCAACACGGCCTCAATATTGTGCTGATTGATAGTGGGGATGAGCGTAGCCTGAGCGTTGTGACGGGGGTCGGCGGTCCAGACCCCTCCTTCACCGACTAGCACCAGCCGCTGCGGTTTGAGACGCGGAACCAGGTAGCCGAAAAGCTGCTCGGTAGAGATGATGGCAGCACTGCGGTCGCGATCAATGACGACATCACCATAGATCACCGGCACCAAATCGTGGCTGAGCATCGCCGTGAGGCCGGTAAGATCCCAATGCTCGATAACACCACTCGCCGCGATGGCACCGGCTGATGGCTGGAGACTGACGGCATTGATCCCAGCCTCGATCAAGATCGCCACGACTGCCCGATTAAGGCGGCCTTGAGCATCTTGCACGCGTGCAAACCCTTGCCAGCCCCGAGGATCATGAATACCATGTTGTGTACCGTATCGCGCGGCCCAGTGATGACCGAAGGAGCCGCCCCCATGACCGATCACCAGCCGTAGCTCGCCATGCTGCTCCAAGAGTTGCCGGATCGATTGCGCCATGTCATGCAGCACGGCGGTTTGGAGTGCTTCAGGGCGACGTTTGTCGGTCAGTACCGAGCCGCCCAGTTTAAGCAGTACCAGTTCGCTCATGCTGCTAGCTTTTGACACTCACTGGATGGAGAGCCGGTCCAAGGATGGGATCGCGGCGATCCACAGCGAACCGCTGCTGAAGACAATCTCGTTGCCTGCGGCATCATAAAAGCGCAACGGACCGGCGGCGCTATTCTTGACCCAGGTCGCGTTGATCAATCCGCCGTCCTTGAAGATCCGCGCCGGCCCACTACCAACCACATTTTGATCGATGCGCGCTTTTTCATCGTTAGTACGCCGTGCACCAGTCACCGCCATGACGACCACATTATTGGTCCACAGCTGTGCACCCGTGATGCGGTCAATGTCGGCATGGCCGAAGACATTACGATAATACACATTCTGAGCAGGGCTATACACAAAGCCGGCCGCCGAATTCTGGTCCAGGAAGTAGTAGTTCAACGTGGTCGCTTGGGGCTGTGCTAGAGGTGCGGGCTTGGCATACAAATAGCCGACATTCGCGTCATCGGAGCCACTGATGCCTTGCTTAGCAGCGAACTGGCGTAGCAACGCTGAAGAGGTATACAGGTTATGCGGTGCCAGGCGGCTGTTGTCGCGATAGCTGCCCGTAGGCTGATTGAGCGCATCGAAGTTGATCAGCTGGTTGGTCGATTGGACCAGCGCAAGTCCGTCCGGACTACCCCCCGCATGTACATACAGCGGATGAAAAGCCATGGCCCATTCCGCGAAATAATAGCGCGTTGAACGAATCGGGCCGATTTGTGCCGCATCCGGCGTCCAGCCATCGGCAAATGTGGCAATATAGCGCGAGATGCCATATTCGGCTAGACCTTCAAAGACCACCGCCGCCTTATCCATCCCCGATTGCGGATACGCATCTGGATGATTATCGATCATGACCATCCACGGCCGGCGCGTGATGCTGCCGCGCGGCAGCAATGGTCCCTGTGCCAAGCCACCCGTGTTTTGCACCACGGCCACCGGCTTAGCTCCCGTCGTGGCCGTTGCCTTGACCCGCGGAGCGGGCGTAGGCGTTGACTGTGCCGTCGGAGGTACATCGGTTGGGGTGGCGGGTAGAGTGCTAGCTGTCGGTGATGGCACAGCCGTGCCGGTCGCAGTGATAGTGGCCGTCGCAGTATCGAAGACAACGGTCGTCGCGGTTATATCCGCCGTGGTCGCGGCATTGGTCGCTGTATTCGTAGGGATCGTGGTTGCTGTCGTCGTATCAGTCGCACTGGTCGTGGATTGGAGCGTGGGGACGAGCGTAGGCGCCTGCGTCGTCGGAGCTGTGGTCGGCGACGACGTAGCTGTTGTCGTAGCTTGTGCGCTCGGCACAACCACCTGCTGTGGCATCGCATTAGGCGCACCGCACGCGACTAGGGCCAGCGCCAGACTCAACAGGCCTAGCCAGTTACGCAGGGAAACAGAAGTCATGCTTGGTTCTCTCTTGCAGCAAGCGCTTGCCAGGCGGCTTCAGCCCCCTGTGCGTCAGCTTCGGTGGTCGCTGCTGGGGCATAGCGCGCTTGTTGATAATGGCCAGTGAGGGCTTGCACCGCATCATCCCGATTGGGGAGGGCCGCGCTCAAATCGGGGCGGTACTCCGCCGGCGTTTGCTGCAGCTGGCGACCATGTGCGGCGGCTTCGCCGAGCAGGAGTGCCTGGATATAGCGCCGCCGAATGCGGGTGGCTGGATCGGTAGCACGTAGCGACTGGAGCAATGCTTGGAGGCCTCCGGTCTGCCGTCGCGCCCATAAACCGCGCAAATCATCGGCTACAGCTGCCCACGAGAACAACGACTCGTGGGCCTCGTCACCATGTAGTTCGACCTGCTTCCGACGACGTTGGAAAAAGATGATCGCGAGGATCATGACGACTAGGGGCAGCAAGATGATCAGGTACAGCGGAACTTGGAGCACATATCTCAGCACCGCCGAGCTATCCGGCAGGATTTGATCGGGAGGTGCTACGGGCGGTGGCGGTGGCGTTATCTGTGACCGAGCGTGGCTGGCGATCCAGGTACCGATGGGTGCCAACAGCCAGACCAGGGGTGTCGCAATAATCAGCATCAGCAACATCATGGCGACCATGGCGCCTCGTAGCACATTCGCAGCACTCGCTGAAAACAGGGCTAAACAGCTAACGCCGACAAATAGCAACAGCAATGTAACGCCAACCCCATTTCGCAGCCAGCGCCAGCGGTCAGTGATCACGCCCGCTTCAGCATCGGCTACCAGACGTGCCAGGATCAGGCTGACGAGCGCCAGCCCAAACATGGCCACCGCGGTGAGCAGTAAAGGCCGATCTTCTCGGAACGTGCTGGCCTGGAAGGCGTTGACTAACCCGATCAGGAGGCCACCGATCACGACGGTCAGGATGCTGCGCCGGAAGGTATGCACCAGCGTGCCATGATCATGGTCAAGGAGGCTAAGCCCGCGCCACCAGCACCAGAGCGTCGTTAGGAGTGTAATATACACTCCACCTAGCTCGACCTCGTGTAGCCTGCTCCAGCCTTGCCAGGGCAGGATACCGCCCAGCACTTGCCACTTGGTTGCCCACACCGTGACGATGATCAAGGCGATGCTGATCGGCCAGCGCGTGCCGATTTCCTCGATTGGCCAGCGTGCAGCACTTGCGGCAGCGAAGCCGACGACCAATAGCAAGGCAAACCATTTAACGGGACTGGGGCCGAAGAGGGTTGCCAGCAGCAGTATAACCAAATAGGCCCGGCTGGACTCGAAGGCGGCAACAACGATGTAAAACAGACAACGTAGCGGTTGCAATGATGACGCAAACGACTGGAAGTTCATCTTGTTCATTCTACCATGCCTCGTTAGGCTCACCTAGCTTGGTCAACTGTTATTTGCGTGATATGCGTGGCTTGCCAGGCGGCATCAAAGGGCAGAGCTTCAACCTCGACGCCCGGTATAACCGGCAGCCGCCCATCGCCGCCATACAACCAGCGGACCCTGCGCCCGCGCTCGGCCAGCCGCAGCAAGGTCCCCTGCATGTCTTGGGATGGCACAGCGCTGATCACCAGCACCGTCGCGCCCCAGGGGAATTCGCTCCCGATGCGGCGTAAGAGCTGCGGCAAGCCGACGACCGAATACGGCACGAGTTTAGCCAAAGCTTCGAGCACCGCACCAAGTTGTGCCGGACTGCGTCCCAATGGAACGCGGGCCAGTTGCTCACTATCGACCGATCCAGCATTCGCATATAAGCCGAAGTTCCATTGACCACGCTCTGCTGCGCTGGCGGCCGTGGCAGCGACGCTGATCAGATACTCGATCAAGTCGGGGTGTATACCTTCCCAATAGTGCTCGAAGGTATCCAGATCAAGCACGATCAGGAGATCGAGCGTGGTATTCGGCTCGAAGATGCGGGTTTGTAACGCTCCACGGCGGGCAGTTGCACCCCAGTGGATTGTTTTGAACGGATCGGTGGCTTGATAGTCACGAATACCGATCGTACGGGTCGGATCGGTCAGCAGTTGGCGTTGGGTGCGACGATCACCCATGGGCTGCCGGGGCCGTAGCGTGAGGTTCGGCAGGTTCGCTAGCTGCGGGTAGACGATCAAACGTGTGGGTGCGTCGATGCTGGTGCTGGTAGTGTTGAGGCCAAACGGATCACTGGCGCTCAACTCGACGGGACCGAAGAAATGGAGGCCGCGTACCTTGCATTGCAATTCGATCTGCCAGCTCACGGCTTCATACGGCCGCAGCGCCAGACCACGACTGAGTACCACGCTGTTCGATTTGGTGGAAGGGAGCACGGGCGTGCCATAATCGAAGCGGGCTGGCACAACATCGCTACAGCGTAGTCCAGGCACACTGAGGAGTTTGGGATTGACCACGCGCATGGTGAGCACGACCTTGTCACCGACAAAGGCGTGTGACTGGCTCAGGCTTCGCTCGTAGCGCACCCGTCCTAGGCTCCACCTACTCCAGCGGTCTGCAAGCAGCACGGTCACGAAGAGTAGCCCTAGCATCCAGGCCAAGACCGGTTGGCCCAAGATGAGCGCAATCGCAAAGATCACAACGAGGGTGGCGAGGGTTTCTTGCTTAAACATACTGCGACCGTCCCTAGCACCTGACGGTGCGAACGGTCGCAGTATAACCTACCCCGACACAGGCGATGCTAGGCCGGCGCTAATGGTGAGTTTGCTCGTATGCGGCACGCTCTTGCGGGGTAATCAAGCGGAAGGTGCCCTTGTCGTTGATATAGATGATTTGCTCGTCTTTGACGTTAATCACCAGATCGATGTCTTTGTCGTCGTTGATATACTGGAGTTGCAGGTGGATCGGGGTCAGGTCTTCGTTAGCACCAAAGAGATAGGGGCCTTTCAAGGTGCGGGTCTGAGCCACATCGCCGCCAGGGATCTCAAAAACGGTGACTTGCCGGTTCAGGTTCATGGCGACGAACTGCGTTTGGTTGCCGGTCGCCTCGTTATGGCCGACCCAGCCTTCCAGATGGGTGGTGCGCGGGCGACCATAGCGCATGTCGTCCAGTTTGGTTTGACCCCACTGGATCAAACTATTGCCGACCAGGATTAACGCGAACCCACACAGCAGCAACGTCAGCAGATAAGGTAGGCGGGCCGTCGTCGGATACACGCGTGCAACCGGAGTAGGGCGTACAACTTGCCGGCGCAAGGAAGCATTGCTATGTAGATCGCGACTTGTGACAGCCATACCAGGGCTCCTTTCAGTGTCGTATATACTGCTTGGATACGTCTTAGGACTGTTTACAGTATATAAGAACATATGTTCTGTGTCAAGCCCCCAATTTGTGAATCAGGCAAATTGCCTTACTCTGGGTAGGTTTGACGCAACATATATCATTTCTCTGTAGTGATAAGGATCACGTATGCGGCATTTCATGGCCCTGCTCGTTGCTTTGCTGATTGCCAGTATCATCATTCCATCGGAGCTCACGAGAGCTGCCGATTCCTGCTATCCAGGCTCCGCGCTCCCGTCGCCCTGTCTGAGCGGCACTTTCCAACAGTTTTGGGAGCAGAATGGCGGCTTGCCGGTCTTCGGTTTCCCGCTCACACTGGCGGCACTGGCAACCAATCCGGATACAGATCAGATATACCAGACCCAGTGGTTCGAACGCAATCGCTTTGAATTGCATCCCGATATCGTTGTGGCAAACCGGGTTGCCCCCGGCATCCTACTGGGACGACTGGGTGTCGAACGACTACAGCAGCTTGGTCGCGATTGGCATAGCGAGCCGCATGCCGGTGGGCCCCAGGCTAACTGTTTGTGGTTTCCCCAAACCAGCCATAATGTGTGTGACCAAGGCTTTCCATACAATGGGCAGGGCTTCAAAAGCTACTGGCAGACCCATGGGCTCCAGCGGCCTGGCCTCGATGCCTATGCGCGCAGCCTGGCGCTCTTTGGACTACCATTGACCGAGCCAGCAATGGAGACCAATAGCAGCGGTGAAACGGTGTGGACACAGTGGTTCGAACGGGCGCGCTTCGAATGGCATCCAGACAAGCCCGACCCTTTCAAAGTACTGCTCGGTCGTTTAGGTGCGGAGTTACGTTCGGGTAGCATCGCGCTTGCGCCGGCCCCAACCATAACTCAGCCGTTGCCCAGTAGCACACCGGTGGCAGCTCCACCGCAGCCGACGCCGGGTGTTGGCACAGCGGTCTCCACTGCGGGATGCAGCCAAAATGCGCCGGCGGTGAAGGATGGAGCCCAGGCGTGGGTGACACTCCCGCAACCTGCTCAGAACATGATGGAGATAGTGTGTGGACGCTTGACCACCAATAAAACGCCACTAACTGGGGTCACGACAACCTTCGGCGTGCATTATCCGGCGCTGGATGCGTTTACTGATGCTGTGACAGATAGCAACGGTGAGGCAGCAGTCAGCTTTCCGACTGGTCCCGTGACGAGCAGCACCGTTATTACGGTCGACGTAGAGTTTGCTACTGGCCAGCATGCCCAAACCAGCTTTACGCCCCAGTAGACGCCGTGCAGCGAAAGGAGCAGGCAATGGTTCCTATGGTATGCTGTTGGCTATGACCAAGGAGCATATGCAGCGCTATGCACGGACCCGCCAGCTGTTTCAGATGGCCATCCGGCGTCAACCACGTGGGACCGGCTCATCAAACCAGTTCCTAAGCAGGAGAACTGCTGTGCAGCCTATTCCTGATATTCCGCTTGCGGGGATCGCGTGGGTGCTGGTTGGTGGGCTAGCGACGCGCGCCTACATGCCTGAACGCATGACGCTGGATGTGGATATTATGATCCACAGCGAAGATGAGCAAGCCGCACGCGATGCTTTCACCCAAGCCGGCTATACCATTACTGGCCCGCTTTCCATTGGTGGATTTTCTGTGCAGGGTCTCGACAACTCCACCATTGATGTCCTGATCAGCACTGCTCCTTGGCTTGATCAGGCCTTGGCGCATCCCAACCGCGATACTGCGGGCTATCCGGTGATGCCACGCCCGTATCTGACCCTCATTAAAATGCAAGCTGGTCGTCCGCAGGACTGGACCGATGTGCAACGGATGCTGCGTGATACCCCACAGGAAGAACGCGTTTCGACCCGCGCCTTGATCGTTGACTATACACCCGACCTCGTAGAGGATTATGACTCGCTCGTGATGCTCGCTGACTGGGAATTTGGCGAGCAATAGTTGCTTGTATGCCCATCGGAATGTGCAGCACGACACGTCACGGCGTTACCTTGCGCAAATATAAATCCACCACACCGGTCATGAGGGGCACAACGACACCGGCCAAGGCCAGCCCAATCACCGCCCGGTGTGTTGGTCGACGGAGGATGCGTGCTACACGGTCGCCAAGTTGCCCGCCGAGCCAAGCCGTGAAGGCCGTAGCGAGCACCAGGAGGAGCGGGCGGGCATGCGGTCCCCAGAAGCGATTGATGCAGACGGCAAAGACGATGCCGACGAGCGGCCATGCCAACTTCTCAGGGAAACCAACAGCGGTGACGAGGAACAACATCAGTGCAGCAGGCAGCAACGGCAAAGGTAACCAGCTTACCGGGTTGAGCGCTAGATGTTGGTCGAAATACCGGTCGAAGCTGCGAACAGTAGCACGGTCACTCAGGAAGTTCCATACCGACCACAGCACCACGATCAGGAGCCAGACCCGCGCCCGCCGGTCAAGGCCACGTAGCACGGCCAACACCGCACCGGCCCACAAGCCGCCGAGCGGTGCAAGCCAGCCGTTAGTACGCGTAATGTTCCATTGCAGGTAGATGCGGTAGGTATGCTGAACGGGCGGCTGGGCCTTCAGTACCGGGAGGAACCGGATCAATTGGAGCATTGCAGGTAACTTATTGCCATGGAATGGGCCTAGTAGTGGCGTCACGGAAAAGATGATCAACAGCCCGCTCATAACCAGGGAAGTCCAAACGGGCAACGGCGCGTTGGTCCCAACCCCTCCTCCATTATGACGATATACCCTGGGCTGTAGTGCCAGTCGGCACGTGATGAAGCCGAGCGCAATCACCAGCAGCCCCCAGCCGATCATCGCATGAGGTGTGGACCAACCAGTCTCATCCAGGCCAAAATTGGTATGCCAGAGATCGTCAAGCAGCCCAGCCAGAGCCAGGATCACGAAGCCACTACCGAGGAGCACCAAGCAGCCCGGCATAGCGATGCCGAGCAGTGGGAGACGCACAGAGGTGCCGGGTCCTTGCTCGAAAGCCGTACGAAGGCTCGGCCTGAAGGCGATACTCGCTACCAGGGCGCTCGCCAGCAGCATCATGCTGTAGGTGAAGAGATGTGGCGGCGAGTAGAAGGTATCGAAGGTGTGCACGGTATGCCACCGTCGATCCCAGCCCAGGCCGATGGTGAGTGTCACAACAAAAAAGATTAAGGTGAACCAGAGCAACTGTCGGGCATGGCTGGAATTTGCCGGCCGGATGAGGCGCGTAGTTGCAGTGTACGCCATGGCGCTGAGCCTCCACTCAGATGGATGTCGCTGCACACATGATACTACTCGTTTTGGCATGGTATGGTAGACTTGGGGCTCACCTGACCGGTAGTGCCAGCATCACATGCTATAGAAGGAACTCGTATGCATCCTCGTCCGACGTGGCGGCGCATTGTTTTGTGGCTTGGCGCTGGCCTGCTGACCGCGCAATCGCTGATCATCGCAGTCTTGAGTGCGAGCAGTGCTATACGCAAGCGACGACCTGCCAGTTTTCCGCATGTCGAGCCCGCCCCCGAGATTGTAGAAGGCGATAAGGTGCAACTCTTCGTCTATGGACAGGATTTATATGATGCGATGCTGCGGGCGATCGACGATGCCCGCGAGACGATTTTTTTCGAGACCTTTATTTGGAAAGGCGACCAGCTCGGGAAGACCATCAAGGAGCATCTAGAGCGCAAGGCGGCGGCGGGCGTACAGGTGTATGTGATCTTCGATGGCTTCGCCAATCTCGTCGTACGCCCCAGCTTCAAGCGCTTTTCCCGGGCGATCAATAAAATTGAGTACCGCTCGCTGCAGCATCTGTGGTATGCCTTCGATCCACGGCGCTATGCCCGCGATCACCGTAAATTGCTGATCGTAGACAACGAAATTGCCTTCCTGGGCGGCTATAACATAGGTGGCCTCTACGCAACAGCGTGGCGCGATACTCATCTCCGCATGAAAGGCCCGGCGGCAGCTGACATTGGCTTTGCCTTCGTTGACTTCTGGAACACCAACCGTACCACACAACCTGCGATTGCCTGGAATACCGCACGTCCATGGCATGATCCAATCCGTGTGCATCGTAACGATCCGGGCCGGCTGGTCTTCCCAATTCGGGGCATGTACCTCGATGCGATCCAGCGTGCGACCGACCATATTTATCTCACCAATGCATACTTTATCCCGGACCGTGTGATCCTGGCGGCATTGATCGAGGCAGCGCACCGGGGTGTCGATGTGCGTGTGTTGCTGCCATGGCAATCCAACCATCCCACGGCGGACTGGTTGGCACGTGGCTTCTTTAAGCAGTGCTTGAGCCACGGCGTCCGCATTTTTGGTTACAAGGACGCAATGATTCATGCCAAGACGGCGACGATTGATGGCATTTGGTCAACGGTCGGCACTGCCAACCTCGACCGGCTGAGTTTAGCCGGTAATTACGAGATTAA
>JACDGP010000185.1 GCA_013821605.1 Herpetosiphonaceae bacterium | reverse complement strand
CTCTCGCACAACCTGGGCCTTGAACTGCGGACTGTAGACTTTTCTCATGGCGGTCAGTCTATCTCAAAATCGCTGATTTCACTGTCTAGTTTTCTCGGGCCATTATAGAATTGGCACGAGTTGCTACACGACTACGAAACGCATTTCATGCTCCATTGTGTTCCCTTTCCCGACCTGACAGAAACGCTCTCTCTGCTTAAACAGCAAGGTTATACCTTAGGCATCATTACTAATGGTCTTGGCACTTTTCAAACACGCGTCTTGCAAGGCATGGGTGTCCAGAGCTTCTTTGATACCATTCTTATTTCCG
The DNA here is from genome assembly GCA_013821605.1 of Herpetosiphonaceae bacterium. Classification (GTDB taxonomy): domain Bacteria; phylum Chloroflexota; class Chloroflexia; order Chloroflexales; family Kallotenuaceae; genus JACDGP01. The sequence goes on along the minus strand of JACDGP010000185.1, from coordinate 8,381 downwards.
AAGTCGAACAGGTCAGAAAGCCACAGCCTGAAATCTTTCATTGGGCGGTACGCCGATTAGACACAATAGTGGAGCAAGTCGTGTTTGTTGGTGACCACCCGGAATCGGACATCGGCGGGGCCAAAGGTGCGGGGCTAAAGGCAATCTGGAAACGTAATCCATTCTGGCCCGAACCATATACATTAGATGCCATCATTGATGAACTGAATGAGCTACCCGCCGTCTTAGCCGCTTTGAGCGACGAGTAAGGGTACCGCTCACCATGAGCAAGTGATGGTGCATAGTCGGTTCCTTATGCATGGATGAGCGGTAGTCGATCCCGCCAAGGCCGCATGACCTCCAGCTGGCTTGCCACGTTGATCAACAGATCCTCACGACCGTAGGCGGCCACAAGCTGAACGCCGATTGGGAGGCCTTCACTACTGCGAGCGAGGGGCAGACTAATAGCTGGTTGGCCCGTGATACTCCAGGGCATGGTAAAGAGGCCGAACACGGGCCCTATCTGCTCGTCCGTCATATCCGAGAACAGCGGAGTTGGTTGTTGCACGGTGGGCGTCACGAGGATATCGAAGCCCGACGCCCACCACTCTGGCGCACGACAAATGCCCGCTACCAAACGCTGTACTGATGCATGGACCTGCACCGCGCTATACGTGCGTCCCAGCTCGGCACGTGCCCACACCCCGGCGTCCACATCATCCAAGCGTAAAGGACGACCAATCCGCACACTCCATGCATCGAGGTTCGCAGCTGTATCGCTCGCAGAAACGATGCGCAATGCTTCACCCAGGCCGGTAGGACCGAGCAGTGCGGGTGGGTAGGACTCTTCGATCGCATGCCCCAGTGACTCAAGGAGCGCGCCTATATCACGTACTGCCTGAACACATTCCCCATGCAACGGTAGTTCAAGGATAAGATCTTGGGTCAGTAGCCCAACACGCAGCTTAGGCGATGGTGCCCCTAACTCCATACCATAGGAACGCGTGGGTGGCGGAGCTACAAAAAGATCTCCCGGCATTGCCCCAGCGACAGCATCAAGGACTGCGGCGACATCGCGTACAGTACGTGTAAGCACAAACTCTGCAATGTGACCCAGCAAGCCGGGGCTGCGTGCCGGACCGAAGGAGATGCGCCCACGCGAAGGCTTCAAGCCGACCAAGCCACAAGCACTTGCAGGAATGCGAATGGAGCCGTATCCATCGTTGCCGTGTGCCAGGGGAACCATCCGAGAGGCCACCGCTGCCGCCGATCCACCACTGGATCCACCCGGAGGTCGGGTCGGGTCCCAAGGGTTGCGAGTCGTCGGAAACGCCGTCTTCGACTCGGTATATGACCCAAGGTTAGTCTTGCCGAGGGAAATAAAGCCTGCTGCCCGGAACCTTGCGGCCAAATACGTATCATGTTGCTCACGCCACCCGAGTTCACGCAGGACTGGCATCCCTTCATAATAAGGATCGCCTGCTGTATGACAGAACCAATCTTTCAGGAGGAAAGGTACACCACGAAATGGGCCATCGGGCAGGTGCGGCGATTGCGCCTGAGCGCGTGCTTGCTCGAAGAGCGGCGTAATGATCGCGTTGAGCGCGGGATTGAGTTGCTCAATACGGCCTATCGCGGCATCTACAAGCTCAATCGGCGCAACCTCTCCCCGCCGAACGAGCTCAGCCTGCGCAGTTGCATCAAGGTGCGCATACTCATCATGCATCGTCTCAATCTAGCACCCTTGTCAATCAACTGATGGGCGTGACCTACTCTTCAGACATACGATGATCATGATCGTGCTCGTGTTCGTTAAGGCACTGCCATCCCAATTGCCATAACGTTCGCGGATGCTGAAGCCGTTGTAGTGAAGCAATGCCTCCATCTCCAGTGGAAAGACGTAGCGCAGTGCGAGCCGTGCCCGCTCCGTTACTTCCCGCCCGTCTGTCTCGATCCACCGTCGGTATGCCGTCTCATGCTTGATCTGGAGTAGGCGGTCGTAATGCCGTGTTCCGGAGCGCCGGATCTCGATCCCACGAGTGTCTTCATAGCCGTCCTACAATGTCCTCAGTGTCGACAGTCGACATCATGCCGAGACGGGGAAGGGTCACGTCCAAGGCGAACACACCCTCAGTATGGAGGTGTTCGTGTACGCGTACTGTTATGCACTTCTTGTCAGGAGCGGAAGAACCGGATGCAGCATCAAGCAGGCAAAGGCGAGAAAGTACGACTCGAGACCGGCGTCAACCTGGGCGTGGTCCAGACCTGGTTGGGCCATAGCTCCCCCAGTACCACTGTGCTCTACACCCATGTGACCGAGGCGATCAATTGGCTGCTGGACGGGCTGCTATGAACAGGCTGGTAGTATTTTCCGAAACGTGGATTATGTGGCGCTGCACTGCCACATAATTCTTAATTCGCTGGATAAGCAAAGTAGGCATCACACCCAGTACAGGGTTGAAGTTTGTGCAGCTGTCTGACCCGGATTGTGCTGGTCTCTTGAGATTTCGATCATTCGTCACGAACCGTGTACTGGACGTAAAGCCGCTTTTTCACGCTGTCCCTGAACTTGTTCCAGTCGTCTGCCGAGCCCTTGAAATCCTGGGGAACGTTCTTAGGCACCCCGCCCTCGCGGGGCAGAAATTCGGCGAACGTATCGACATTGAGCGCAACCTCATTATCCTCTTTGATGCGGCCCCTGAAGTCCGTCCACTTATTAACATCGGCACCCGGCGGTGCTGACTTGGGCACCGGGGTGTCCGCGCGAATCACACGCCCACGTGTCTTGGTGTTCAGCCGATCGAGAAGTGGCGGGAACGGCATGCTCAGCCAATGTTTGATGTCGTGCGCAACCTCCTCGTCGACGGGAACCATAGCGGCCAGTTCCGGATGGGTCATCAATTCCAGACCCTTCTTGTCATCCCCCCGAGCTCGGATTGTGGCGTTGTGGCTACCGTGATGGCCGACCTTGTAGAGTACTGTGCGGCTCAACAGATCGGCGGCAGTCACAGTCACGCCGGGCGTATTCTTAGGCGACCACGAAAGGTCATCCCAGGAAAGCCAATTGCCCACCTGCGCGTCGGCCACGAACATCAACACCTTGTGGCTCTGCTTAAGCTCAATAGCGAGTACCAAGCTCGTATTGTTGGTATAGCTGTCCATCTGGAGTGCTAGTGCTTCGGTTGTCGCAAGCCACTCTCCATCGATCCGCCGCCAGGCCGTAGCATTATCATAGTATTGCATGAAAGCGTCATATTGGGAGAAGTCGGCAGCAAAGGGTGCGTCATTCTTGGCCTCCTCGCACGGTATACGAAGCCGCCGGTCGAAAGGGAAGCTGAGAGGCAGGATTTCCCGTTCATCAACCGACCACGCAGCTTTGTCGTCTTCGTCGTCAAGCAGCGCTGCCAGAAAGGCGCGGCGTGGAGTTAGTGCCTTCGTCCCGGTATATACTTCCTTGCCTTCTGCCGTCGGGTTGATCTTCTTGAGCTGCGCTTCGTTATGAGGTGGGCCAAGCACATACACCTGGGCTGCAGTCGTTAATTCCTTGTTGGACGATGGGAAATCGCGTGGTCCATCGCCTGGGCAGAGATACTGCGGCTCTGAACCGTTCTTCTTCACCAGTTCACGGACAGTTTCAAGGGCCGTCTCTGTATCGCTCTTGAACGCGAGACCGACGTCTGCACGCGCGCCGGCCATAACCCGCTCTGGATCGCCAAAGAACCCAGCGAGATACTCTACAGGCTTCAACTGGTCAATGACGTTCATTGTAGGGACGCTCGATAGCTTAAGCTTGCGATCTGCCACGTCCTTCTTTAACTCTGCCACATCCTTCTCTAACTGTGAAGCGCGCTGCAAGGCAAGATGGAGTGCTCTAAGATCCTTCTTGAATTCTTGGGAAAGCTGATTTGCAAGCGAATCAGTGGGATCTTCGGTCCAGGCCAGCCAGAGGTTGTGGATATTCATGTTCTCAAAGATGTCCTTTGCCTGTGCGAAGCCCGACAGGTGATCCCAGTGTTGGTGGGTGATCACGAGCAGATGGATCTCGCCGCCAGTTACCTTCTGAATATCCTCGGCAACCCGCTGCATCTTCCCCTCGGCACCCTCGGTTCCGAGGATCACGCCGCAATCGATCAGCACGTAGTAGTAGGGCTGCTCAGCTACATTGGTCGGAAAGGTGAGCAAGAAGCAGTCGCCAAGGCCATGCGTATACATACGCACGACAACTTCGCTGACCTTCCCATTGTCCGAGGATGATATGGAGGCATTCATACAAATTCCTCTTCGCTGGCCATACGATGCAGGAGTCTGAACGGCTCGCCCAGCTTATTCTGCGCGAGTGTTCCAAAATAGGTCGCGCTCAACGAACCATCCGTGGTATCCGTTAGGAACTGACGCTGGCGTTGGAGCCGCTCGTCAGCTGCGTCCCCCCAAATTGGCTTGAAAATCTCGTAACGCACCGGGAAGCAGTCTGTATCGACTAAGCAGTCTGCATCGACTAATAGGGTGCATCCGCCACGGAACTTGAAGTCGAACCCCGTTTCCGGACGGTCGCACTTGTTTTTCGCGAGCTTCTCATCCAGGGTATCCTGTGCGGCGCGATCGAAACAACCGGGGCGCCATTGGGTGATCTCGATCACCAGATCCAGGCGCATATTGTCATCCGGCCCGACCCGATACGCAGGGCGGATCGAGTGGACCTCAAAGGGCAAATCCGGATCCAGCCCCGCTGCTAAGGGCGTGTCATGCGGGCTACCTAAAGGGTAAATTTTTGCCGTGTTTTTGAATACAGCGGCTCGGTTCTGCCATTCCTCCCGCAACTTGTCGTGCAGTTGCACACGGATGTCACGCAATGTAATATATGTGTCCTCGCGGGCCGAGGTAAGGGTTCGCTGCGTTAAGGCGTCGCGTTTTTCCTTCAGCAGATTAACCACGCCCGATTTGGCTCTCCATAGGGCCGAATCGGATTTGTTCCAAAGCAGTGTGTCGATGCCAAGACTGCGCACGTTATGTGGAAATATGCCGCGCTGCCGGAACGCTTCGATCACCGCGATGCGATAGCCACTTGTGTCGTCCGGAACAAGATCGGAGTCAGCAGTGATCAGCGCGCGCAGATAGTCACCAAAGTTCAGATCAACCGGTGGGCAATAGTCAAGTGCACGGATGCACATCATCAGGAGATGCTGGGCAACCGCGGCTGCCTCATCGGCCAGTCGGTTGACCAAGTCTGGGTGAATACGCCCTCCGGGAAGGACGCCGGTACCCCTGGTCGCGATGCGCAGTAGATCGGCAGTTCGTGTTTTGTACATCGACACGAAGGCATCGAAGATTGCCGCCACGAGTAGGGACCCGCGCTCATGCGGCTCGGTAACCGTCTGCATTTTGGCTGGCTCGGGCTCCGATCGCGTCCACTCTCCGTTCTTGTCATCCCCCAGTGCATCACGAAGGGCGTGCGAGCTGCTTGCCTTGCCGAACTGCTGCGCCAATTGGGCCAACAGCGTCTCCGTGCTCAGGTCGCCGCTGGCCTTGGCAATCTGGTGGCGCAGCACCTCCGGATAGGAGAAATGCTGGAAAAGCGCCACGATGTCGGCGAAGGCTTCGTGAAAGGCGAGCATATCTACGTTTGTCGGCTCGTCGTACCGACGATGGATCCCATCGAGCAGGGCGTGTGTCGTCTCGTGGGCGATGATGTCATGCGATAGGCAGGTGAAAACCGTACCACCGGGCAAGTGGAAGCGCGGATCGGTGGTGGTTGCCGGGAAGTAGCCGAAGAGCAGTGCGATCTGGCGCGGACTGTAGTAAGCATTTGCTTCACGCAGCGCATGGGGATAGATACGTAGGCGTTGCATATACTCTTCGCACTCTATTTGTTTCCCGTGCTCATCGGTCTCTATCCACCGATGGGGCGCCCACAACACTTTTCGCCCCAGCGCTCGCTCGAAGTTTTGGATCGTCGTCATTGCGACGCCGTAGACCATCTGCTGGTGGAATTGAGGGTTTCCTTCGGAGGGAGCCAGTCCATCCTGGGCCAGCATGTACGGCTGGTTCAGGTCGACGGGCGCGTAGAAGCACTGGCTTGCGGGGTCAATGTCGATGACCTCGACATACTCGCCGATCGGCCCCAATCGCAGCTGATCGCCATCCTCCCAAAGTACTTGTAGCGTCACCTGGTTTATGACGGCATTTTCCAGTTCGATCGAGAGGCTTGGATCGAAGGCGTACGCGCGGAGCCGACGGAAAGGGGGATGATCGATGGGAATCACATTTCGGTCTTTAGGAAGCACGAAACCGAGCGCTTTCGCTTTCTGCAGCGTCTCCGGACCCACTATGCCGTCGATGAAGAGCTTGTGTTCGGCTTGGAAACGCTTGGTCGCTTCGTCCGTCTTCTTCCCGAACCACCCATCGTCCTCTCCAACCGGGAAGTTGTTGTCATTAAGGAACTTTTGCCATATTTTGACGTCTTTCCCCGACTGACCGCGTTTCAAGACACGCATCGTTGTCGCCCCTTTTCCATGTGGTAGAACGCATCCGAGACGTACGCCAGACAGCTACTTAATCGTGATCTCGAACAGCTTCTGCGCAACGGTAAGCTCGCTATCGATGACCATAAGTGTGAATTTGACTGAGGCCTGCTCGTGCATTGGTGTTCCCGTGATCGTGCCGTCGGTATTACCTAGTTGAAGCCCCTGGGGGAGGGTTGACCCAGCCTACAGCGACCAGGTGTAGGGCACCGTCCCGCCCGATACCTCGATTTTCTGAGAGTATGGCTGTTGTTGGATGCCCGCTGGCAGCAGCGAGATAGTCGTGATTGCCAACGTTGATTGCCGCGCCGTATCGACAGCAGACTGGCGGCGGCTCGCGGCGCTGACTAATACATACCCAAGCAAGCTGACCACGATAGTCGAGGTCACATCTTGTTGAATAATCCCTGTAACGGCGAGGGTAACAACGGCGAGCAGCGAGAGGCTGCCGAAGCCATAATGCAAGAGAAACCACGTGATATATGGGATCTCAAAAAAGCTTTGACGAGAGCTCTGGCTGGTGTTTTGGGCTGATCGTTGTGCGCCCGATTGCCAGTTCGCAGTGACAGCCACGAGGATCGGCAAGAGGATGATCAGCAAGGCAAGGGTCCCTAAGATACCTGTCTGAGCAGTTGACAGCATATGTCCAACTGGCGCGGTTGGAGTCGGTGCGATCACCGCTGGGGTTGTGGAGGCAGCAGTGAGAGTTGCGCTTGCTGTCGGATCCATTGGTTCGTCCTCCCACGTATAGGACTTGATGCGCTGGGCTTACACAGAACGTGAATCACCTCTTAGGAAACAATGCCGACGCGCGGAGGGACCGCGCTCGGCATGCTTGAAGGCCTGCTCACGTGTCGGTGGTAGCATTGTCATCCTGCTCTGTCCGACGTTCTCCCACAACGAAGTATGCCAGCAGAGCACCGCGCTGCCCTAATCTAGCGACTCCAGCGCGTCATGAACGACTTCAGTCCGTTTGACCCGGTACCACAATCCCGTCGTCAGAAAAGTTTACTGCAGGGACGGGTTGGGGACCCACGGGCAGCCCCAATGGCCGAGAGAGCTCCGCGATCCAGCGCATGCAATGCGTCGAGACATCCCCCCAGGCCCAGATGTTGTCTTCGCCCACCGCTTGATTCGGTGTCTGGTACTCGTTGAAGGAGGCGTAGTGCCACTTAAGATCCTGACAACCAGGATTTGGCAGGAGCCGACCTTTCCCGTAGGGATCATCAATGATCAATCCCTCGTTGGTGACATCTTGAACGCGGACAATGTGTCCGCAGATGCTCATCATCATAGCATGGCCCGCCCGCAGCGCAGGAAGCACGTTGTTGGTATACCATTGATGGTCGTGAGACGCGCCCGCACCCAAGAAATTCACCTTCGCTCCCAGTTTCACAGCGACCCCGCCCCATCCGTTCGATTCGGTGCGAGCCGGCAGTTGGTTGTCGACCCGCACCTTTTCGAGGGCGTCCTCGTATTGCATTGCGGGATGGGGGTTCGGGATGCCAAGATAATCTAGGCACATGGCCAGCGATGTAAGATTGCACATCTGGCCAGACCTCGTTTCTACCAGGTTTCCATTCGCGTCGATGGCCCGGTTGTCGCGCTGGTTGCGGTAGACCGTCTTGCTTTGAAGCGCCTCGAACTTGTCCCCCCGCTCGTTGACATTACCCAGCGCATGGATCAGTTGTCGTGCTTGGTTGATCTCGGCAGTTGACAGCTTTGCCTTCTGTAGTAAAGGGCTCAATTGACCGGGCTGCACAGCTGGAACTGGGGCGGCTAGGCTAGTAGTACTATTGCAGGCGACCCATCCGTCTTGCGCGTTGTGATGGATGTGGAGCCAGCCCTGATCATGCCCAAGGACATCAAGTTGATCACCCGCCG
>JACDGP010000044.1 GCA_013821605.1 Herpetosiphonaceae bacterium | reverse complement strand
TGTCGGTAGATCGACGCTGACGTTCTGCAGGTTATTGGCCCTGGCGTTGGTAATGGACAGTTTGCCCTTTGCCGCGCGACAACTGGATTTGATGGGCATAGATTGTTTCATATGGCGGCCCGTCAGGGTATCGGCGTTCACCAGGTCCGCGAAACTGCCCTCGAAGACGATTGTCCCGCCACGAGTTCCAGCGAATGGCCCGACATCAACCACGTGATCGGCGACTTTGATGACGTCGGGATCATGTTCAACCACGATCACGGTGTTGCCTTTATCACGCAGCTTTTGCAGGAGTTCGTTCAGGCGGTGTACGTCGCGCGGGTGCATTCCGATGCTGGGTTCGTCAAAGACATACAGTACATCCACAAGGCTGCTGCCCAGGTGTTTGACCATCTTAATGCGCTGCGACTCGCCGCCCGACAGCGTATCGGTTTCTCGGTTCAGGCTAAGGTATTCCAGGCCAATATCGATCATATGCTGGAGCCGCTCGATCAAAGAGTCGACCATTGGCGCGGCGACGGGGTCTTTGATTGCCCTGATGACGTGGAGCAGTTCCTCAACTTCCATCGCCGCCAGTTGAGCAATGTTGTAACCATTGATCTTGCAACCGAGCGCTGCCTGGCTGAGTCGCGCGCCTTTACAGAGGGTACATGGCCCGTACGTCATGTAGGGTTCTACTGCTTTCTGCGTGCGCTCGGACTTGGTTTTTACGTCGCCCGTGATGTACTTGCGGCTGAACTTATCGACAATGCCTTCAAAGGTCATGTTGACAGGTTTGCTGTCCACCTGCATCTTGGCTTTGTAGGGTTTGCTGTGGAGGAGCAGATTCATCTCTTCTTCGCTGTAGTCGTCCAGCTTTTTGTCGTTATCGAACAGTCCCGACTGGGTTAGGACACCCCACCCCCACCAGCTCCCGACAGCATAGTCTGGGAACAAGATAGCCCCATCGTTGAGAGATTTGGATTTGTCAAGAAACTTGTCGAGATCGACACCTATCTTGCGGCCAATGCCATTGCACTCCGGGCACATGCCTTGCGGGTCGTTGAACGAAAAGGCATTGGAATAGCCCACGAACGGCTGCCCGACGCGCGAGTACAGCAACCGTAAGACTGAATAGATATCGGTAATCGTTCCCACGGTCGAGTGTGATCCGCCGCCGAGATGTTTCTGGTCGACGACAATCGCCATGCTCAGGTTTTCGATGGCGTCTGCTTCTGGTTGCCCATAGCGTGGCAGGAAGTTGCGGACGAACGTGCTAAAGGTTTCGTTTAACTGGCGACGCGCTTCGGCGGCAATGGTATCAAAGACGATGGACGATTTACCCGACCCGGACACACCGGTAAAGATAGTGATTTTGCGCTTCGGAATGCGCAACGATACATTCTTGAGGTTGTTCTCCCGGGCGCCGCGTATCTCGATGTATTCCTGGGGCACAATTCACTCCTTGGCTGTTCTATCATAATTGACCATATTGCTCACCCACGATCTGCGCGCCAGCGCTTGCGAACCGGCTTGCTGCCGTCGTAGATCGTCGAACTGGCGTGTTCAAGGTTCAACTCGAAGAGAATATAGCGATCGGCAGGGGTGAAACTTGATGCTTTCGTCGCGATCTGACGCAACGCTGGGTCTTCCACCAGCCGTGCGCGCCCGGCGATGAAGAACTCGCCGCCGCCACCGCTCGAATTCTCCACTGAACAATGCATGGCATAGCGGTCATCGCGCTGGAGATCATGACTTTTGGGCGAGGTTGGTTCCATGAACAGGAACAGGCGCCCTTCCCCTATAATCGGCGTGACCGGGTAGACGCGCGGCGCGCCATCCCCGCGAACAGTCGCAAGATAGGCGACACCGGTGCTCACAAAGCGTTCGGCACCGAATGCAGCCAGTTCGGGATCGGCGGTTTCCAGTGTGTTCCAGCTCATCGTGTTCACCCCTGCTGTAAAAGGAGTAGGTGTCGGGCGGCGAGAAATTTATGAACTCTGACGAAGGCCGATGATGTTGCCGTCGGCGTCCCTCACCGATGCAATCAGCCCTCCGCCCCCAATGTCTTTGATCTCCTGCTCGATTTGTGCCCCGGCGTCCAGGAGGGATTGGAGACTCTGCTTGATATCGTCAACGGCGTAATAGGCTGTCATGCCCACCTTGTGGCCGTTGGGATCCAAGCCTATATCCAGGTATCCAACCCTGAAGCCAACATAATACGGCGAATCCGTATACGGTTCGACGCCCAAGAATTTTTGGAATGTCGCCTTGGCTCGGGCCAAGTCCGTGACAGGATAGATGACAACTTTGATACCTTGATTCATGTGGAACCTCCTCACTGACGGCTGAGTCTTCATTCCGCTCAATTGAACCGCACCTTGTGCAGCCCCAAAAGGCTGCTTGATTATGCGCTAGGACAGTGCCCGGTGGCGAGCTCAGTCCTCAGCTCACCGCTTTCTTCATGAGTGCGCCGATCCTCGACTCTTCGGTGGCAGTCAACTCCTTCAGCGCGAAGGCGGTCGGCCACATGGCGCCTTCGTCGAGGTTCGCCGTGTCGTTGAAGCCGAGCGTCGCGTACCTCGTGTTGAACTTCTGCGCGCTTTGGAAGAAGCAGACGATCTTGCCGTCCCTGGCATACGCGGGCATCCCGTACCAGAGTTTCGGCGAGAGGACTGGCGCGCTGGCTGTGATGATCTCATGGAGCCGCTTGGCCATGGCGCGCTCTGGTTCCGGCATCTCGGCGATCTTCGCGAGCACGTCACTTTCCCCTTCCGCCTTGTCCTTGTTCGCACGCTCTTCCGCCTTCAACTCTTTGGCGCGCTCCTTCATCGCGGCTCGTTCCTCGTCTGTGAATCCCTTGGCCTTCTTGTTGATCGCGGCCGTGCTCTTAGCGGACTCCTGCGTGCCCTTCTTTTCAGGCTGGCTCATAGAAACCTCCTTATTTATTCAGTTATCCCTACTCAGAATTAGTACCCCTGAGGCATTGGCTCGCCGGTCTCCAGCAGCGTCTTCATGTTGCTGAGGATCCACGTCCAGCCGCCACCCTGCAAGCCGTTGTAGGTCGCAGTCTCGCTCTGGAAGTCCTCGTGGAGCACGGTCACCTTGGTCACGCCGCCGGGCATCGATTCCAGCTCCCACGTTACTTGGGTAGGCCCGTCTTCGTTCATCGGGGACCAGAGTGAGTGATAGGTGTGTACCAACCGGTTGGGTGGCTCGGACGCAACCACCTCCCCCTCAACTATGGGGGAGCCATTCGGCATGTGGTAGGTAAAGGGCGAGCCGACGACGAGATCGGTCTTAAGCGTACTGCCATAGTAGTAGCGGGAGGTGAACTCCGACTTGGTGATCGCCTCCCACACCCGCTCCTGCGGGGCCTTGATGATGATCTGATAAACGAGCCGGGGCTTTGAATCTGTGGTCATAATATTCCCTCCTTCAAGCGCTGTTTTGAGATCGGCGAGCACGCTCGCACGCGCTGCCGAGTATTTGTTGATCCAGCGGTCCGAGATGAGCTGAATTGGCACCGGGTTCAGGTAGTGCAGTCTCTCGCGGCCCACTTTGCGCGTGGCGATCAGTCCGGCCTCTTGCAGCACGCGCAGGTGCTTCATCACCCCGAACCGCGTCATCGGCAGCTCCGACTCCAGCTCGGTGAGCGTGCGGCCGTCGCGCTCAAAGAGGAGGTCAAGCAGCCGCCGACGGCTTGGATCGGCGAGCGCGCGAAAGGCAGATTCGTCTTCCATGCCAGTATTATACGTGACTTAATGGTCACATGTCAAGGGCCATATCATCCAACGCAGGCTTGTTGCAAGATCCTCACAGCTGGCTAACTACCGCACCAAGATGAAAGGCTGCCTCTCGCAGAAGTAGGGAGGGGCGTAAGAATTATTATAGTGATCGGAAATGGGTTTGGTGAACGTTGGCAGGACGGGTGTCAGGTGTTATGCAGAAGCGACGCTGGTGAGGAAAGGCCGAGACGATGCGCGAGAAACTGTTCACGTTGAGCCGCTCGCAACGTGAGGAGATGTGGCGACGCTTCAAGCAGACCGATGATCTGGCGCTGACCCTCTACTACACGAACTCAACGTTCGCGGAGGATCCGCTATCCGAGCAGCGCATCGGTCGGCTGCGCAGGCTGGTCGATGCCTATGATCGCGATCTGAACACGCCGCTCAGGAGCGTCGAACGGGCGGCCCTGCCACTGGCGCTTGCCCGGCAGCCGCTGTGGTGGGTGGGGCGCTGGCTTGCGCTGCTGGATGGCCGGGAGATCTAGGCAGCACTGGTCTGCAACGCGGCATTCTCAGTTGCAGCCTGCGTTGCAACGGTCGGCCGAAGGAAGAACACCACCAGTCCGAGCAGTGCGAGCGCTATGCCCGCGGCGGTAAAGACGAAGCCAACGCCCCAAAGCTCGGCCAGCACCGCGCCCAATGGCGGCCCCATCAAAAGAAAGGCATTCTGGATCCCACCGGCCGTAGCGAAGACGCGCCCCAGTAATTCCGGAGGTGTCTCCACCTGGACGACGTAGCCGTACGGCACAAAGACGGCGGCGGCCGAGAGGCCGATCAGCATATACACAATCACCCAGGCTCCCGTGCCACGCGCATGCAGCGTCACCGCGACGCCGAGGAGCGCGACGACGAGCCCTCCCCCGATCTGCCCGGCCCCCATCGTCACAAACGGGTGGATGCGCTTACCCCACTGCCCGATGGCGATCGCGCCGGCGGCAGTCCCCAGCCCGATGCTGCCGACGGTGAGCCCAAAGAGTGCCTCGCCGATGCCCAGTTCCCTGAGCGCCAGCACTCCGAGGCTATCGAAAGTAAAGATGATAAACCATGCTGCCGAATTGCTGGCGACGGCCATAAAGAGCGAGCGCCGGTGGATCAGATAGGATAGCCCCTCCCGAAACTCGCGCCAGAAACTCGGTGCCTGCTCCTCAGTTTCCTCTTTCGTCTGGGCCGCCGGTGCAATGTTGGGCAGCTGGACGATGAAGGCTGCCGAGACGAGGAAGGTCACGGCGTCGACCATAAACGCGAAACGAGGACCGACCGCGGCAACCAGGAGCCCGCCCAGCACCGGTCCAAGGATCTTGGTCAGCTGATAGGAAAGCTGGCTCAGCGAGTTTGCAGCAAGGAGATCGTCTTGAGGTACCGCCAAGGCAATCGTCGCCTGTCGCGCAGGCCCGAAGAATGTGCTGAAAACGCCCCTGACAAAGACAAGCGCGAGGACGGTATAGAGATTCGGCGCAAAGACAAGGCCGAACACGACCAGTGCTCGGCCGAGATCCGCGGCGATCATCAGAGTCTTGCGCGGCAGACGGTCGGCCCAGACTCCTGACAGCGGCGCGATAACCGCAAACGGCAATGCAACTGCTACCGCAAGCGCGGCAAGAGCGCTCGGGCCCAGGTCCCATCGAGAGACAATGAGTGCAATTAACGCCAGGAAGTCCAGCCAATCTCCCAGATCCGAGACGACCTGGCCCCCGAAAAGCAGGCGAAAAGTCCGGTGACGTAATGGCGCAAGAATAGCAGGTTTCACGTTTTTCCTTTCGTGGCCCTCAAACGGTCACAGCTGGATAGGGTAATCATCTTGGTTTTTTGTAGAGTGACCGGAAATTAGGTTTGGTCAGGGCGTCGTAAAGAGTTCGAAGCGTTCGGTCAGCAGGCTGGCAAGTTCAACGCGATAGGCCGGGAGGTTGTTCAAGACCTTCTGGACGGCGGCGAGGAACCACCCACGCCGCTTGTTTCTCTGGGTCGGCTTTGGAGGGCAGAACGTCGGGTTGCTTGAAGCGATAGTCAAGACGCTTGAGGAGTTTGACCATCCCGCTGTCGGTATAGGAGACGCCAAACTGCTCCTCGACCTAGGCGATTGCCTCTGTCGTGCTGCGGACCTCGGCATCAAGCAGCAAGATGGCGTGTAGCCGCTCCGCAACCCGACGATCATCGGTCTGCTTGATGAGAGGAGCAGTTCCAGTGGCTGCTCCTCCCTAGGGCGTTCCCACAATCATGATCGGATTGATGAGTTCGCCAATCGCATCGATGGTGATACGAACTTCATCACCCACAGCCAGAGAGAACGCGTCCGGCGGCACAATCCCCGTGCCGGAAAACAGGAAGACGCCGGCGGGGAAACGCCTGCAGCGGCCCAGGTAACTCCCTAGCTCAGCAAGCGACCGTTTAATCTGGCTCGTCGCGGTTTCGCCGCTGAAGACCGTCTCTCCCGCGCGGCTAATGACGATCCGGATATCGACCTCCGGCCACTGCTCCGCCCCGGGCTGTAGCCAGATACGCGGGCCAAGCACACAGGCGCGTTCATAGACTTTGGCCTGCGGCAAATACAGTGGATTCTCGCCTTCGATGTCGCGCGAGCTCAAGTCGTTCCCGACGGTGAAACCGATCACCTCCATGCATTTGTTGAACACGACCACTAGCTCCGGCTCGGGGACCGACCATGTCGCATCAAAACGGATACCTGCCGCCTCGCCACTGCTCACTACTTCCGGACCGAATGCCTTAAAAAACAGCTCGGGTCGTTCTGCGTGATACACTCGTGTGTAGATCGTACTATTCTGCGACTCGCGCTCACGCGCCTCCTCGCTACGCTTGTAGGTCACACCGGAAGCCCAAACCTCCTGCTTGCCAACAGGTGCTCGACATGTCGCAGGTTGCGGGGTCAACAGCGCTCCCCGGGCGGCGAGAAGCCGGTCCATAACCTCCGAAGCAGGCAAGTTAGCCAGCACCCAGTCCAGCGAAGGAATCTCCTCGCTTAACACATGGGTTACCCCGTCGAGCTCAATACACCATTGGTCATCATACAGCGCCAGAAAGACTCGCTCATTCATCGCTACACCATCGTTAACTGACACACTTATTCTCCCGTCCCATGTGCTGTCCCTGGCACTTGTCCTGCGTCGGTCAGGTTGTGCAGGGCTCCCGCTGTCAGGGAAGCAACGTCTGACGTGATCGAGACCATCTGAAAACCCTCCCGTACCCGCTGGGCCGCAGCCACCCCATCGCTGCTATAGATGCCGAGCGCCAGGTTATAGCGTCGCGCAGCAGCTTTGATTCGCTCAAGGGCGGCAACAAAAGCTGGCTCATCGCTCTCACTGCGTGGTGCCAGGCCAAGCTGCGCGTGCAAATCGTTCGGACCAACGAAAGCCACATCAATCCCTGGAACACTCAGGATCTCGTCTAGGTTGGCAAGCGCCTGCGCACTTTCGATCTGAACGATCACCAGCAACTCCCGGTTCACTGCCGCAGCATAATCAGCCCGATTGGCGGCGCCCCAGGCATAATGCGCGAACGCCCCACCGATGCTACGCATCCCCTCGGGTGGATAGCGCGACCAACTGACGGCACGCTCGGCATCCTCGCGGTTGTTAACCATCGGGACCACCACCCCAAAGGCACCTGCGTCCAGCGCCCATTTGTACCATTCGACACTGTTGGTGGGCAGGCGGACCAATGGTGCGCAAACGCCGGAATCGGCAATCGTTGCCACCATCTCTGCGATCAACCCCGGATGTTGCGCACCATGCTCCGCATCGACCGTTAGCCAGTGAAAACCTTGCCGGGCCATGAGCCGTGCGACAGCAAGGCTCGGGAGATTGAGCCAGGCACCCAGGGCCAGCTCGCCGCGCTGGAGCCGGCTCTTCACAACATTCTCGATCATCATCCCTCTTTCGCCGTTCATGCAACGTAGCTGCTCTTGGGCTATTCTAGCGCAATCCCGACGATCATTCTATGATACGCTGCGTCGTTATATACTGGGAGCAACTATGACCCTGCCGACCCTCACAGCGATGCGCCGCTTACCACCTCCACCTTGGGCGACGATGCAGCGCCTGTTAATTGACACGATGAATGCTGCCGTACCGCTCTTTCAGGAGCGCTACACGCGTCCCGACGGGAGCTTGATCTGGCGCCAAACATGGCCGGGTATGGATGGCTCCGACGACGGCTACGAAAGTTTTGGTAACTGGGCACTTTTCTCAGCGCTAGGCGGCAGCCGAGATGTCTACGAGCGCAGCCGCTTCTTATGGGAAGCGATAACACTCCAGTTCGCCACCTACGGCCAGATCTGGCGCGAGTTCGACGCCTTCTATGACTGGATGCACCATGGCGAAAGCTCGGGTCTCTTCTATAGCTTTGGCCTAGCTGATCCAGCGCTACAGCTGCATCGTGCCCGCGCTCAACGCTTCGCCCATATGTATATGGGGCTTGACCCCGAAGCAGCTAATTGGGATGCCGAGCACCGCATACTACGCTCGCCGATCAACGGCAGCAAAGGACCACGCCTCGTCAACGAATGGGATGATTGGTCGACCCACCGTGCGGTGCTGGCGGCCTATCCCGCGCCCTTCGAGGATATTCCTGGGGTGAACGGTCCCATCGCCGATTGGAACGACGGCCGCATCTATGGCGAGATCCTTAAACTGCTGAATGCCCGCCAGATGCAGGGTGACGTTCCACTAAATCTCACGGCGACCAGCCTCGTCACGCATGCCTACGCGTGGACGGGCGATGAACGCTATCGCAGCTGGGTCTTGGATTACATTGAAGCATGGGCCGAGCGTATCAAAGCCAACGATGGTCTAAGTCCTGACAATGTCGGGCCAAGCGGTCAGATCGGCGAACTCATGGGCGGCAAGTGGTGGGGTGGCTATTATGGCTGGCGTTGGCCGCACGGTCTGATGACGATCATACAACCCCTGACGATTGCGGCGATGAACGCCGTTTTGCTGACCGGCGATATGCGTTACCTGGATATTCCCCGTAGCCAGGTGGATCGCATGGTCGCCTTGGGCCATGTGGAGAATGGTCAACTGCTGGTCCCCCACCGTCATACCGATCAGGGCTGGACGGCTTTTCGTCCGCTGGCTCCCGAGCATACCCTCCAACTTTGGGCGCTCTCACAGGCGGCGCAGGATGCAGACCGCCTCGCACAGTTTCCCGAACGCCTGACGACCTGGCCAGCGGTGTTACCCGGCCGTGGCAAAGGTGACGACATTCATAGCGCGCCTTGGTATTGCTATCTCCAGGGCCGGAATCCCGACTATCCTGCGCACATCCTGGCTGCCCAGTGGTCTGAAATGGCGCGTCGTATGGATGTGATGCGCGCCGACGACGGCGACCCTGAGCAGTGGGACGTGCATCACTGGCAAGATATCAATCCCGTCCATACCGAAGCACTGTTGCAATTAACCTGTGGCGGACCTCAGATCATTTACCACGGTGGTTTGTTACATGTCCCGCTCCGCTACTTCGACGCAGAGACGCGCCGCCCTGGTTTACCGCCGGACGTTAGTGCACTGGTCCACGCTCTTGCCGCCGATCACGTCGCCATTACGCTGGTTAACACCAGCCCCTTACACGCCCGGCGCCTCCTCATCCAGGCCGGTGCCTTCGGCGAGCACAGCTTTACCTCAGCAACCGACGAAACGGTGGGAACAACCGTTGATGTGCAGGATCGCCACCTGCGGGTGCTGCTGCCGCCTGGTCGCTCGCTCGACCTACGGCTCGGCCTACACCGCTATGCTCACCAACCAAGCTACAAGGAGCCTGAGTGGTTGTAGCGGTGGCACTATCCCGGCGTGCATTCAGTAATCGTTGTGACATGCTTCAAGCCCACAGCGCGAGCGACATGTTGGCTCGCTAGATTCTCGAAGGTTGTGCTGTAGGCGGCGATTGGTTTCCGCGCCAGAATATCATCACAAATGGCAGCGACGAGACTGCGCGCCAGACCCCGTTTACGGTACGCTGGGTGCGTCCAGAGCCCGAGCACTTCCGCCGTCCAGGGCGTGTCATAGCCGGCAGATGCACGGCAAATGATCAGATCATCGTGGACGATGGCCCACGGGCGGCGGCCCTGGAGCAGTTGGTCGAAATCAGCGGCACTCCAGCCACAATCACTCCATTCGACCAGCGCTCGGTCAGCGCCACCAAGTGGACGACCATCGCGCGGGATGGTACTGGCTGTGGTCGTGGCGAAGCCTCGGATACCAAACCCTGACGGGACGATACCGTAGCGCTGCTGGAGAATCGGCTGCATCCAGGGACGGTGGACCAGCCACCGAGCTGAAGGTTCGACAGCGGGGTGTTGCATGAGTTCGTTGAGCACCTCACTGTCAAGTGCATCAATGCGGTAGCAGTCACCACTACGGAAAGGGTGGGCACACTTCATGAGCACGCCACGAATTGCAGGTGCCGTACCCACGACCAGCAGGGTCGCCAGCGATTCATGGAGCAACACCAGGATCATTTCTAGGTTAGACAGGTAATCGCGCGCCAGCCAGCTATAGGCCACGGCATAGCCCGGCACATGCCAGTTCGCCCGGCCATTCATGATTTGGGCTTTTGGCGAACGCGTAGACGTCCTTTTTGTACAGCGGCACCGACCACTTGACCGGTGCCGCCTAGCCAGTGCTGGATCCGGCGCCAGCGTTGCCGGCCGCGCCGCAGATCTTCATCATCAGGCAGCAATGGGCCGTATTCAGCTTGTACATACAGGTCGGTCAAGGCTGTGACATCAGGTTCAACCGGTGGAACTGCCGACCCCAATGCGCTGCTGTACTCAAAGGGCGTCGCCGAAGGTGGATGCGCGATGCCTTTCGCCTCACCGGCCCGCACTAATTCCTGGTACAGCGCACGTAGGTGGCCCTGTGGGCTACGGGGACGGGGAGGACGGTGTGGCGTAGCGGGGTTGTGGCGCAGGCGGCGGCGGACGGTATCCGTGACGAGCGCAACCCATTCACCCACGTCACGCCAGAGACGACTCCATGATTGGAGCAACCACCGCCCGACGCGCCAGCGCCGTAGCCAACGCAAGATGTCAGCATGCTGCTGCAGGTAACGGAGCAGAGCAATGGCGAGCAGCACAAGCAGGCAACTCCAAAAGATCAGACCGGGCGCAAGCGGTCGTTCACCCGCCGCAGGAGCGACCGGGATCTGCGGTGGCACGAAAGGCGTAATCGTCGGTGGCTTGAAGTCAGACTTCCCATGGAGCAGACTCAGCAGCCAGACGAATGGTGTCAAAAGCAGGGCGACGACGAAAAGCAGCAATGTGCCAAGCAGCGTCCCCGTAACGAGCAGGATGTTGATCAAGGGTATCAGCGGCAGTGGTGGTACGAGCAGGGCGAGTGGAGCGAGCAGCGGTCCGACGATGAGGGCCACGGCCATAACGAGGAGACCCATACGCTGCCAATTTTGGATGACACCGGCTTCAACCTGTGCGCCATCTAAACTCCAGCTATCGGTAATTTGGCGCAAGTGGGCGGCACTATGCAGGAGCAAAGCAACCAGTGCAGCGGCGAACGCTCCCCCACCGACGCGAGCGATATTGGGTTGCAGGAGTTGGAACTGTGTGCTCTCGCCGCGGAGGGCAAAGACTGCCAGCAGTAGCGCTAGCGTCACCAAGCCGATGAGTTGACTATCGAAGCGGCGCACCGCTTCGGCCTGCTCGGCGTCAACATGACTGCGCTCGATCGTGTGACGACTAAGCTGAGGTATCCGGGCTATTTCGGCGCTCCATAGCAAGACCTGATGACCCAGCCCTGTGGCGATCACCCATATGATAAAGACCAGGGCCACATGCACCATATAGCGTTGCGTGAAAAAGGCGACCGGATCACGTAGCCAGGGCGTGACCTGTTCGATCACGCCTCGTCCATCGGTCAAGAGCACCCAAATGCGGACTATGGCCAGGATCAAAGCCCACTCGAGTCCCCGCAGGCGCCCCTGATCGCCCCAGCTAAGCCGTGATGCAACCACGATCCGCTGCGTAACAAGCACCTCAATCACGATCACGAGGCCGACCGGAACGAGTCCCGGCACAGCAAAGCTAGGCACTGAAGCTAGAGCGGCGGACAGACTGACCAGGAGGCCACCCAGTAGGATGACCACCAAGAGCAAATTCCAACCATTGAGGAAAAGTTTACGCATGATTTGCCTTCGGACTTCCGCGTCCGTCAACACTCCAGTGTGCCAACCGGCGTTGCTGTGCGAGGGCTAGGCCGCCTGGTGTGGGCTCCAGCAAAAGCAAGGCTACCTGTTGTCCGCGTCGGAGTAACTGCAGAACATGCGGCAATTCATCTGTACCGAGGTCACTCATCACCACCACGAGCGTCCCACCCCAGGGTAATGGCTGCTGTGCCAGTAGGGTCCACAAGCTGCCCTCGTGCGCCATTTGTAGTCGACCTAATGCTTCCAAAAGCATACGGCGTTGCGCATCGCCTTTGCCTTGCGGTAGAACCAGCCCCGTTCGTTCATGCAGCGGATCAAAGCCGCTGGCGA
Source organism: Herpetosiphonaceae bacterium (assembly GCA_013821605.1). Lineage (GTDB taxonomy): Bacteria > Chloroflexota > Chloroflexia > Chloroflexales > Kallotenuaceae > JACDGP01. Next base: position 27,653 of record JACDGP010000044.1, on the reverse strand, counting down.
CCAGTCCGACCGGCAGTTTGCGCCCTAACAGCGCAACGGCCAACGAAGCGACAACTGTCGCCGCACGCTCCAGCGCATCATGCAACACGCGTGCTGGATAGTCGGCGGTGCCGAATGCCAGCGCAAAGGTGGTTTCAGGGCTGATCGCCGGATCGGCGCGGCGGACCATCAGCGTGTTACGATGAGCAGTCGCCTTCCAATCGATACGCCGAACGCCATCGCTGGCTTGATAGGCCCGGACACCGGCAGGGCGTGCCGGGTCTTCACCGCGCTGGCGCGTACTTGCCAGTGGTCCAAATGGCAGAGCCGCCGGCAAGCCCAATTCCATGATTGGTACGAGCCGGGGCAACACCGTTAAGGCGGTGGGCGCAATCACCATACGCTGCGTTTGCCAGCCGAGCACATCACCGGTCGCCAGTCGCATCGGACCAATGCGGTAGTAGCCGCGCTGGCTGCTGTGGAGTGGATAACGCAGCGAGCGAGCTCCGCCAGCGGGTAGGCTCAACACCTGCGTGGCCACGCCACCTGTACGAATTCCTGGCGGGATACTTTCTTCGACTGCCAGCCATGGTACCGGCAACAGCGAGGTATTAGTGATGCGCACTTCAAGTTCGGCGGCCTCGTTCCAGGGCAGCGTTGTCGCTATTTTGCGCTCGATCCGCAGGCTGCGGCTGACCCGCCGGTTCCACTGGATGGCCACGACGGTCGCCACGCCGAGCAGCACTCCGACGGCGCCTAATAGCGTCGAGCGTAGGGCGACTGCGGCGAGAAATATGCCCAGTGCGAGCAGCTGCAATCTGGTCATCATTGTGCTCAGGTCGTGACTTCATCAGGTACATCGACCGGCGTCGCGCCGACGATTTCACGCATCACGGCGGCAGCAGTACGGCCACGTAGCGCCGACTCGGGCTTGAGCACCAAGCGGTGGGTCAAGATCACCTCGGCCAGCGCCTTGACATCATCCGGAACCACGAAGGCGCGGCCTTTGAGCGCAGCCGCTGCCTGTGCAGCACGACATAATGCCAGCGTAGCACGTGGACTACCGCCAAGCAGTAGATCGAAATGCTGGCGGGTCGCCGTGATCAACCGCAGAATATAGCCGACCAAAGCATCGCTCAAATGAACGGTGTCGAGCTGTTGTTGTAAAACGGGCAACACGCCGGGGCTAATGACCGGTCGCAGTTGTGTAATCGGATGCTCCCCGCCAATCAGTCGGATCATGCGTGCCTCATCGCTAAGCGCGGGATAACCAACACTAAGCTGCATCAGGAAGCGATCAAGCTGGGCTTCGGGCAAGGGGAATGTTCCTTCAAACTCAATCGGGTTCTCGGTCGCCAGCACCAAAAAAGGCTCAACTAACGGATACGTTGCTCCATCGACCGTCACCTGGCGCTCGGCCATCGCTTCCAGCAACGCCGACTGGGTGCGTGGCGTAGCCCGGTTGATCTCATCGGCCAACAACACATTCGCAAACAAAGGACCGGGCCGGAACTGAAACTCCCCCGACCCTTGGTTGTACACCGATACACCCGCGATATCATTGGGCAACAAATCAGGTGTGCATTGAATGCGACGAAATTCAACGCCGAGCGAAACTGCCAGTGCCCGTGCCAGTATTGTCTTGCCGGTACCTGGTACATCCTGGAGCAGCACATGCCCACCGGCCAGCAACGCTACCAGCAGCTGTTCAACCACACCATCTTTGCCGATAATTACATTTGCTACATTTACTCGTACCGCCTCAGCAAAGGCTGCTATAGTAGGTAGTTCGGTGATCGCGCCGTTGCTCATAGCTGTACTCCATCCCTACGCTCACCCAGACAGTTATCGCATCCCAGAGCCTAACAACCCATCATCTATGGCCGATGTAGTACACGATGTCTTGCACTATATCCGTATATCAGCTCACAACAAGCCCCTGCCCCATTAAAAGCGGCAGGGGTTGGAACCGGAGTTAACCATTACTTGGTCCGCGGGCCAATACCCATCTCCTGACCGGCTAACAGGCGCTGGATGTTCGAGCGGTGCATATAAACGACCAAGACGAGCGCGACCCAAATATAGCCTGCAAAAATCATCGGGAAGTGCCCCGTATACGCAAGCCAGGTGCCGGCAACGGCCACGATCACTGCTGCCGACAGCGAAGCCAGCGAGGGATAACCTTTTAGCTTGAAAACGGCAGTCCAGACCAACGCGGCCAAGACAAAGAGCCCCGGTTGAATGGCAAACAAAACGCCGCCCGCAGTTGCCACAGCCTTGCCGCCTTTGAAGCGCAGGAAGATCGGGAAGAGGTGGCCTAACATAGCACACATGCCCACGATCATCGTCCAAATGGGTGACGTATGCGCGATGGAGGAAGCCACAAAAGTCGGCGCCGCCCCTTTGGCCATGTCCAGGGCGAGCGCCACCAGAAAGGGAAGGAAACCGCAATTCCGCCACACATTAGATGCGCCCGTGTTGCCGCTACCGACCTGACGCAGATCAATGCCACGTGCTTTGGCAATCAGAAAACTAAAAGGAATCGAGCCAACAAGGTAGCTAACCAGTAGTAATGCGGCCAGGGTTATTGCTGCCATAGCTTCCGTTCCTCCAGGACCACGGGCTGTACTCGATCCAACTGACGCTGCTGAAGATGTAGCCTGCGGCTATTATACTCCGGTCCTGGAGCACTCGTATCTTAGCAGTTCTTGCAATTCCAAGCAGCGGTAACAGCAGCAATATAGTGTATGATCATGGCAGTGGAGTGACGGTTGTGTCGATAAACATCCCTTAGCCGGAGCGTGGTATGCGCTGTATCGCCTTTACCGGATTTTTAGGCAGTGGCAAAACATCGGTGATTCTGGCGACGGCCCGAGCACTAGGGGCGCGCGGTCAGCGGGTCGCGATCATTGAAAATGAGCGGGGAGCCATCGGCGTCGACGGTCCCTACTTGGAGGCGCAAGGGCTCGGTGTGCGCGAGATTAGCGATACCTGTATTTGCTGCGATTTACAGTCGAGCTTGGGCCACACGGTGCGCTTGATCGATAGCTTGTATCACCCCGAGTGGCTATTGCTAGAGCCAAGTGGGGTGGCCCATCCTGACGAGTTGGCCAATACGATCGAGGATGATGCGATGCCCGGCACGGAGTGGCGGTTGGTTGCCCTGCTCGACGCCATCCGCTTCGGTCGCCTGTGGGCCGACCAAGCTGGCCTCGGCTACCTGCTGCGCTGGCAGATCGAGCGTGCCGAACTGGTGCTCCTGACCAAAACCGATGCGGTTGCGGCGGAGCAGCAAGCGCTGATCGAAGCAACGATCAGCGGGGTGCGACCGGAGGTCAAAATTGTGCCGCTGACTCGCTCGCCGGAGGCTGGCGAGCTGGTGCTGGCAGCGTTGGAAGAGGTGGCAGCATGCTAAAAGCGGGGAGTGCTGCGCGGCGCGTGTCGCTCCACTTCGATCCGCCGCAGACCAGTGAGGAGGTTGCCGGGATGATCGAGGAGTATCTCCAGGCCGTCGACCGGCAGCTCCAAAGCATGGACGCGAGCTGGGTTGGTCATTGCAAACTTCTGATCGATGTCGCCGGTGCAGTCGTCTACGGCTCGATCACAATGGCGGGGGATGATGTGCGCTGGACAGGTGCTATGCTACCCATGGTACCTCATGCCGAAGTGACGGTGTATGCCGCAATCTACAACCTGTCGGATGAGCAAGTGGCAGGCGTGTTGGATAAGCACCTTCCGCAGCTTATGCAAGCCGCGGTATAACAGCTATTAGCTGTAGGTTGAACGCGTGCGCCGCCGAACACTGACCACTCGTCTGACTTTGTCATATGTCCTGGCAACGCTGGTCGGTCTCGTATTACTAGGTGGCAGCGTCCTAGGCCTCGTCGCGCGTAGTCTGCAAACACAGTTACTGGATGCGCTCCAAAGCCAGACTGCCGTATATGCGGCCTATGCTGCGACGCTCGCGAGTGATACGTCAACACTTGGCGCACAAGCCTCAGCGATTGTGGAACGTTTTCCAACGCCGCCCGATGTCGAAGTCCGCATCTTCGCCACGAACGGTTCGCTCTTGCTCCCTAAAGGGCCTTTGGGCTTGTTTCCATCACGTCCCGTGCGACCCTACCTCGTCAATTCGCTCGTGCTACCACCGGTCGGCCAAGAGGAGGATCGGCGCTATGCGGCGCAGCCGATCATTGTGAACGGTCAAACGATCGGCGTCGTCGAGGTGTCGCAGAGCATTGGACGGATTGGACAGGTGCTGCATACGCTGCTGATCGCCCTGCTCTTGGCGGCGGTCGTCGCGACGTTGGGCGCACTGCTGCTCGGGACACTGCTGGCCCGGACTTTAACACGCCCACTTCATCAGCTACGTGATGTAGCTGGAGCAATTGCTGCCGGCAATCTTGCGACGCGATCACCCGATCATAGCTCCGATGAAATTGGTCAATTGGCTGCTCAGATCAACACTATGGCCGACGATCTGCAAAGTCGCATCCAGCAGGTCGAGACGTTAGCCACGACGCGCCAGCAATTTTATCGCAACGTGTCGCATGAACTCCGTACACCGCTAACTGCGATTCGCGGCATGGCCGAAAATCTGGAAGATGATGCAACGCCGGATCAACTCGCCGCGTTACAGGTGATCCAAGCGGAGACCGCGCGGCTGCAACGGCTGGTTGAAGAGTTGCTGCAACCGGGCGATCAGGTGCTGCAGCCCCTCCGCCAGCGACGGGTCTTCGACCTACAAGCGTTGGTCGAGGAATGTTGTACGCTACTGCTCCCACGTGCTGATCGCAGCAGCATCTTCATGCACTCGAGTTTCACCATCCCCAGTCCCATCAGCGGTGACCGAGACCGCGTCAAGCAGGCGATCCTTAATCTGCTCGACAATGCCTTGAAATGGACACCGTCACGTGGACGAATCACGATTGGGGGCAGCCAGAACGCAGGCATGGTAATACTCATGATCAGTGACTCTGGACCCGGCATTCCACCTGCCCTACGTGCCCAGCTTTGGGAGCGTGGCGTGCACAGCAGCGATGGCGGACAGGGCTTCGGCTTAGCGCTGGTGAAAGAGGTCGTTGAAGCGCACGGCGGCAGCGTGCAGTTCACAGATGGGCCGGGTACCGTGATTAGCGTACGCTTGCCTCTTGTCCGCGACTAGCCACACGGGAGTGACCCCTGAATGGCAATGGATTGCTACGCCGTTAGGTGAAAGGGCGCAAATATGGTACCATATAAGCACCTCGCCCCAAGTGATTGCGGCTGGTTGATTGGCCTGTGTAAGGAGTTTGGTATGACGAGTGTCTCCAACATCTACCCCATGTTGTAATCGGGAGACACACCGCGTGTCTCCCCTATGAGGAGGCACCATGCTACAGGTCCACAACCTATATAAAAGCTACGGCAGTGCTACCGTGCTGGCCGGAATCTCATTCGTTATCAACGACGGCGAACATGTCGGGCTGATTGGCCCGAACGGTGCGGGTAAGACTACGTTGCTGCGTTGCATTGTTGACCAGGAACAGCCCGATGCTGGCACGGTTACGCGTGCGCCCCAGGATTTGGTGATCGGCTATCTGCCGCAGGCCGCCGCTGCCATGAATGATATGACTGTGGCAGCATCGCTCGCCGCCGCCCAAGCTCCGCTGCTTGCCGCCGAAGCCGCCCTGCAGCAGACAACCGAGGCGCTAGGAAGTACGGACGACCTTGATACGGCACTCGCCGCCTATGCTGAGGCCCTGGAGCATTTTGAAGCGCTTGGTGGTTATGAACGCGAGCATCGTGCGGCAGCGATTGCCAATGGTCTGGGCTTGGGCGATCTCGATCCGGGGCTGCCGGTCGCAGTGTTGAGCGGTGGTCAGAAGACGCGGCTGGGGCTGGCGACCTTGCTGCTGCAGGAGCCGGATCTACTTGTGTTGGACGAGCCAACGAACCACCTTGATACCCTTGCCTTGGAATGGCTAGAAGGCTTTGTCCAGGGCTATCGTGGGGGCGTGCTGGTGGTCTCACATGACCGCGCCTTTCTGGATCGGACGGTCACGCGCACATTGTATCTCGATCTCCAATCACGCACGATCCGTAGCTATCCTGGTAACTATAGTGCTTTTGCGGCAGCGCGCGCTGCCGAACGCGAACGGCAAGGCGCGGCGTGGCAAGACCAGCAGTTGTATGTCGCGGCAGTCGAAGCCGACATTGGCCGCATCAAAGGTGATGCGCAGAAGGTTCAAGCGGGACCAAAACGGGGTCGCGATTATTATGGTGGCGTGTCGTCTAAGCTGGCTAAACAGGCTAAGGCTCGTGAGCGCAAGCTTGAGCGCTATTTGCAGTCGGCGGAGCGGGTTGAGAAGCCGCGCTCACAGTGGGAGCTTAAGCTCGACTTTGGACCACCACCACAAAGTGGACGGGCAGTCCTGCGGATCGAGGAACTAGCATTCGGCTATCCCGATGCGCCGCTCCTGTTCCACGACCTGACGCTCGACGTCCAATACGGGGAACGGATCGCCTTGGTCGGACCAAATGGTGCCGGCAAGACCACCTTGCTACGACTGATTGAGGGCCGTTTAGAACCGGCGGCGGGACAGATCCGGCTGGGTACGAACGTGCGCATTGGCGTGTTGGCTCAAGAGCACGAGACGCTCGATATCCGGCGCACCGTACTCGCAACGGTGCTCCACGAGCGTGCGATGAGTGAAACTGAGGCCCGTAACTTTCTTCATTTCTTCTTGTTTGCGGGCGACAGTGTTCATCTGGAGGTTGGTGCGTGCTCGCTGGGTGAGCGCAGCCGCTTGCAACTGGCAGTGCTCGTGCTGCGCGGCTGTAACCTGCTGTTGCTGGACGAGCCGCTCAACCATCTTGATATCGAGAGTCGTGAGCATTTCGAGGATGCGCTGAACGCCTTCGAGGGCACGGTGATCGCCGTGGCCCACGACCGCGCCTTTTTACGCTCCTTTGCAGAACGGGTGGTCGAAGTGCGCGACGGGCAGGCTCGTGTGCTAGAAGGGCCATATCGCGAGAGTAATAAGACCTAACAGTCGGTGACGGATGAGATGCAGCGTGGGTCAGCGGATCGAGTGGGGGCGTGATTTGTGGTAAGACTATCGTAGGCTTCCAAAAGTACAGCCATTAAGGAGAAATCATCTTGCCCATCATTGCCGCCGTTACTACAGCCGTTCCGCCATACCAGGTGAGCCAAGCATTTGCGAAGGAGTTCGCAGGCGAACTGTTCGCCGCCGACTTGCCTCATACTGATCGCTACCTAACGGTGTTTGACCACGCTGAGATTGATACACGCTTCCTGTCGGCGCCACTCAACTGGTATGAAACACCGCACCTGCTCGGTGAGGCGAACGATCTCTTCCTCGACACTGCAACCCGGCTCGGTGAGGCGGTTAGCCGTACATGTTTGGCACAGGCTGAGCTAGTGCCGCATGATATCAATCATGTGATCTTTGTCTCAACGACCGGACTGGCGGCACCTTCAATTGATGCACGGCTGATTACCTTGCTGGGGCTCGATCCACACACGCGCCGCACTCCTATCTGGGGCTTAGGCTGCGCAGGTGGCCTTGGTGGTCTGGAACGGGCTGAAGAATATGTGCGCGCGTTTCCCAACCATCGTGTGCTGCTCGTGACGGTCGAACTTTGTACGCTTACAGCACAGCTCAATGATCATTCCAAGCGCAACCTTGTGGCATTTTCGCTGTTCGGTGATGGAGCGGCGGCGGTCATCGTGGCAGGCGACGAGGTGGGGGCACGGGGGGCACGCATTCTTGGGACACGCTCGACGCTGTTTCCGGATTCGCTTAACCTGATGGGCTGGGATGTCGTGGACGAGGGGTTCCGGGTGGTCTTTGGTGCCGGTATTCCACGCGTTGTGTCCGAGCAGTACCGCGAGTTGGCAAGAGAGTTCCTTGGGCTGCATGGCCTGACGCTGGCTGATGTCCGGCATCATATCTACCATCCTGGGGGAGCGAAGGTGTTGCAGGCCTATGCAGAGGCGCTAGACTTGCCCTGCGAGGCCCTAGAACATAGCCGTAGGGTGCTACGAGACTATGGCAACATGTCTTCGGCTACGATCTTTTTCGTGCTCCAGCGCTTTCTCCAGACGAACAGCATTAAGCCAGACGAGTATGGTTTGTTGTGCGTCTTCGGGCCGGGCTTTTCGGCGGAGTTGGTGCTGATCCAAGGTTGAAGGAGTTATGGCAAGTGGATATCAGAGACGCGCGGCTGACGCACCGTCTGCCGCGACACACACATAGATCTCTGGCTCATAGCCCACGACTTGTCGGTAGGCCGCCGCTACCCGCTCCTTAAAACGATCGACCGCTTCGGGAACGACTAGGCTGACTGTACAGCCGCCGAAACCAGCTCCCGTAAGGCGTGAACCGTAGGTGCCAGGTACCTGTTGAGCGGCCTCAACCAAGGTATCAAGCTCTTTGCTCGATACCTCGTAGTCGTCGCGCAGACTGCGGTGCGATTCGTTCATAAGGTGGCCGAAGGTGGCGAGGTCGCTGGCACGCAGAGCTTTGACACTATCGAGCACGCGCGCATCCTCGGTCACAATATGGCGAGCACGCTGGAGAATGATAGGCGGCAGGAGATCGGCGTGGGCTTCGAGCTCGTCTGGACGAACGTCCCGTAGGGCGCGAATGCCGGGAAGCACTGATTGGAGTAGGCGGACGGCTTCTTCACATTGCGCGCGCCGCTCGTTATAGGCCGAATGAGCTAACTCACGGCTTTTCTTGCTATCGCACACCATGATCCGCACATTGCTCGGGATGGGGATGGCTTGCGTGCTATAGTCACGGCAATCGATCAGTAGAGCGTGGTCACGCTTGCCCAGGGCCGAGATCATCTGATCCATGATGCCCGAATTAACGCCGACCCAGTTGTTCTCAGTACGCTGGGATAGCTGGGCAAGTTCGACGCCCGGTACGGTCTGCCCACTTAATGCTGTGAGCGTCGTGCCCATCGCAACTTCCAAGGCTGCCGATGAAGAGAGCCCCGAGGCGCGTGGTACGTCGCCCATCACCACGAGATCGGCACCCTTGAGTTGATAGCCGGCCTCTTGGAGCAGGGCAGCCATGCCACGTGTATAGCTGGTCCAGCCACCTACCTCCTGGCTGATGCTATCGAGATTGAGCGTCGCTTCCGTTTCGAGGTCATGGGCGTAGAGCTGGAGGGTGCGATCCGTCCGGGGACGAGCTGCGACCGCCGCATCTAGATCGATTGCGACGGGCAACACCCAGCCTTCGTTGTAATCGGTATGCTCGCCGATCAAGTTAACGCGACCAGGTGCGCGCCCAATGAGGGCTGGAAGCGTGCCGTAGTGCTGTTGGAACGCATCGATAATAGCTTGTGCTGCGATCATAGCTTCTCCGACGTAATGCTTGAGTCGCAAGAGTAGCACATCACGGGAGGTCCAGGCAATGGGAGGATGCCTAAATGACGCCGGTTCCCCCGTCAATGGTAATCGTGGTGCCGGAGATGTAAGCTGCAGCATCGGATGCCAGGAATAGGGCTGCGCCACTAACATCATCGGGTTCGCCCAGGCGACGCGCTCGTGCTTCGATGTGCTTGACCATTCGCTCATTGGTCCATAGGGCAGTGCTAAATTTCGTTTTAATGACGCCGGGAGCAATTGCATTCACCCGCACGCCGCTGGGGGCCAGTTCTGTGGCGAGGGCGCGCGTGAGCATCAGCACGGCGGCTTTTGAGACGCTATATACACCCATTCCTGGCCCTGGGTTGATACCGGCAATCGAGGCGATATTGATGATGCTCCCGCCACTCCGCTCGATCATATGTGGCGTAACGAGTTGTGCCAGACGATAATAGCCTTTAACATTCACATCCAGCACCTTGTCCCAATGGCTTTCCTCAGCGGTCAGCAATGGGCCGAAGTGGGGGTTGGTCGCGGCGTTATTGACAGCAATGTCGACCCCGCCATAGGTAGAGACAGCAGCGTCAACTAGGTTGGCTACAGCATCCCAATCGCCCATATGGGTCGCGACGGCGAGGGCCGAGCCGCCTGCCGCATTAATGTCGTCGGCGACCACCCGGACTGCCGCGAGTTCACGACTGGCGACGACGACCTTGGATCCAGCCTCCGCGAAGGCCTGGGCAATTGCCGCGCCAATGCCGCGCGAGGCTCCTGTAATGATGGCAACTTTGCTGGTGAGATCATATTTGGTCATTTTTGCTCCTTACTGGAAGAGAACAGTAGATAGAAGGAGTATAGCTGATGGGACGTGTCCACGCGCCAGTTAGCTGCCCGTTGCCTTGTTAAGCTGCCCCAGCCGTTCCAGCGTGGCCAGCACGCCGATCAAGACGATCACATCGCCAGCATTCAACCGCTCTTCGGTTTTGGGGCGAAGATCCTCGCCGCCAGCGTTGCGACGGTACAGAATTGACACATCATTGTCTTGCTCGATGGCACCCACCGTTTGGCCATCAAGCACGCCGCCCGCTGTGACTTTTAGTTCCTGCGTAACCAGGAACTGACCGCCAACATAGATCGCATTTTGAACTTCGCGGTTGATGGCCGCAGCGGCGAAGGTCGGGGCCGCTAAAGCCGAGGTTGAGAAGGCCGTTTTAATATTAAAGGCACTCGCTAGCTTGCGGGCGAGGGCGTCATTGAAAACACGCATCACGATCTGGACATCGGGACGGAGTTCACGGGCTGTCAAGGCGATGTCGAGGTTGGTTAAGTCGTCATTGGTCACGATGCTGACCGAATGGGCACGCAACAGGCCGGCTTGGAGCAGCATATCAGCTTGGCGCGCATCACCGACGATCACCGGAACTCCCAGGCCGAGCGTGAGATCAAAGAACTCGTTTTGGGGGTTGCGCTGGATAACCACGACCTCCTGACCGGCACTGCGCAACTGGCCAACGACACGGTAGCCGACCTTGCCTAAGCCACAAACGATAATGTGGTTTGTATAGGTTGATGCGAGCGCCATTTGCCATGCCTCCCGACGAGTACGTTTGTCGAATAAGAGCACTGCGGCATTCAGCGCTCCGGTGGCCACCAGACTCAGCCCAATCGCGGGCGCAATGAAGAAGAGCAGTTGGAGCGGCGGTGCCGTAGGCAGTGTTTGGGCTGGAAGAGTAGTTGCTCCATCGCAGTATATGCTGCCACTGCGATGGAGGGGACGGTGCCATCTGGACGATACCAGCGCCATAGAATCAAGGTGAAGCCCAGCCAGACAACGCTGAAGAGGATCAGCGGCCAGCGGGCTTCATGCAACACCACGCGGGTGTCACGCAGCGCGGCCTGCACAAAATGGACGACCGCAGCTCTAGGTTGGCGGGTTCGACGCGCTTGCATCCTTGCCCGGATTGACCGACTGTAACAGCAGTTCGGCAACGTCTTTGCGGCCTAAGGTATCGCCGACGCCGGTGTTGGTGGCAGCATCGTTGAACATCACCATGCAAAATGGGCAGCCCATTGCCAGAGTGGTCGGCTCAGCTTTCTGGATCTGTTCCAGGCGGATCACGTTGATGCCCTTCTTGCCCCAGCCTTCCATCCATACGTTGCCACCGCCGCCGCCACAGCACATTGCCTTTTCGCGATTCCATTCTGGAGCTTCGACGAGATCAAGGCCGGGTATTGAGCGCAGGAGTTCGCGGGGATCATCATAGATGTCGTTATAACGACCGACATAGCACGGATCGTGATAGACCACGCGCTCCTCAACGCGATCCACCGGCGTGAGCTTGCCGGCCTTGACGAGCCCCGCCAGAAATTGCGTATGGTGGATGACTTCGTAGTTGCCGCCGAATTGGGGATACTCATTACGGATGGTATTAAAGCAATGGGCGCAAGTTGTGACGACGCGCTTGAACTTGTACTGTCCGAGCGTCTCGATGTTGGTTTTGGCCTGCTCCTGATACAAAAACTCTTCGCCCATGCGGCGCGCGGGATCACCAGTGCAGGTTTCTTCTTCGCCCAGGATCGCGAAGTCGACACCGGCAGCGCGCATGAGTTGTACCAGCGCGCGTGCGGTCTTGCGTGAACGCGCATCATAGGAGGGCGCGCAACCGACCCAATACAGCACTTCCACGCTTTCGACTTCGGCCAGCGTCGGAACTTCAAGTCCCTCGCTCCAGGCGGCACGCTCACGCTGCGGTAGCTTCCATGGATTGCCGTTGCGCTCGATCCCCTGCAGTACGTTCGATACACCCGACGGTACTTCGCCTTCGACCAGTGCCAGCTTGCGGCGCAGATCAACGATGTCGTCGACATGCTCGATCATCGCCGGGCATTCTTCCACACACGCTCGGCAGGTGGTACAACTCCATAGCTCGTTTTCACTAATGAGGCTACCATACAAGGGCAGCGTTTCGGGGAGCCCTTTAACGAACTTACTACCACCGCCCTTCATACGATTCATGCCGCGGAGTTCGCCCTGACCGCCTTCGTGTACTTGCCCGGTAGGCGCGTTATCGGCTGCAGCCAGCAGATCTTCATTCTCGGTCAGATGGACTATCGTGCCATCGCGCAACAGCACGGGCGCACCCCGCATTAGATCGTCAAGCTTGGTGATCAGCCACTTCGGCGATAAATCGGAGCCCGAGGCATAGGCCGGGCACTTTGATTGGCAGCGGCCACAGCGCATGCAAGCGTCGAGGCTGGCGCGCTGCTTCCAATTCATCTCACCGATAGTGTTAAGGCCAAGCTCGTGCTCTGCTCGGTTCTCGATGTCCTCGATGGGCTTGAGCGCACCCTTCGGCTCGAGATCACGAAAAAAGCCGTTGAGCGGTGTATAGAAGATATGACGAAACTTCGTGAAGGGGATCGAGCCAATGAACGCGAAGGTCGCGATCATGTGCGGGACCCATAAGATGCGGTGAAACACGAGACCGGGTGTTCCTTCCAGCCCGATACCGCGAAAGAAGAGGGCCAAGGGATAGCCGACAACATTCCAACGCGCCCAGCCTTGCTCCATAACCCTGGCATTGGCCGGTCCCATAGTCTGGTTCAGAATGCGCAGCCCTTCGATCAAGTAGCCGCCGATGCCAATGAACAAGAGTGTGCCCAGCACCCACCAATCGGTGTTGCGATTATCGAGGCGGTCGGGTTTGTGGACATAGCGCCGGTAGGTGGCCCAGACTAGACCGATGATGAACAACAACCCGAGGAGATCGAGCGTGAATTCGTAGAAGGTATAAAAGCTGCCGGTGATGATATGCCCTTGGAGCGGGCCAAAGGTCGGGATCGTGAAATCTTCTTCGGCGGCGATAATATCGGTTCCAATAAAGAGCGCCAGAAAGCCGTAAAAGATCATAGTGTGCATGATGCCGGGAGTGCGATCGCGCAGCACGCGTTTCTGGCCAAAAATCTGTTGCAGAAAGTCGCTGAGGCGCCTGCCGAGTTGCTGATTACGGCGGAGCGGTCGCCCCAAGCGCCAGCGCCGTACATCCCGCCAGATGCCATAGCTCATGGCACCGAGTGCGGCGATGGCCAACAGGTAAAGCAAGGTTTGAATGAATGGGATATGGTCCGAAATGTTCCAGTAAATTTCGCGAACGTGCTCGACGTCGTTCATCATCACTCCATCGTGAGCAGGACTACAGTGGGAAGGAGAGGCACGGCTGCCCGTGCCTCTATGCCGTGACCACTTCCGTTAGGACGCGAGGCGATAGCCGACGCCCCATTCGGTCATCACGATCTTGGGCTCGTGCGGGTCTTGTTCGACTTTGCGGCGAAGGTGCCAGATATAGACCTTGAGATAGGCTGTGTCGTTGACGTATTCGTCACCCCAGACCTTGCGCAACAGCGTCTGGTGCTCGAAGACGCTGCCGGGGTTTTGCGCCATGAGCAGCAGCAATTGATATTCGGTGGGAGTGAACTCCACCTGTTCCCCACGAACATGCACTGTACGGCTCTTGGTGTCGATGATCACCTGGCCCCCACCTACTGCCAGCGGCTCGTCGACTGAGGGTACACGCCGCAACAGTGCCCGCACGCGTGCCAGCAATTCTTCGGAGCGGAAGGGCTTGAGCAAATAATCATCTGCGCCGCCATCGAGCCCCTGGACCACATCGGTAACATCGGAGCGTCCGGTCAACATGAGCACGCACACCTGGGAGGATCGGCGAAGCTCCTTGATGACGTCGAAGCCCAGCATGTCGGGCAAGTTGATATCGAGGATGACCAAATCGGGGGGTGTTTGTGCGAGGTTATCCAATCCTTGGCGACCGGTAGCTACGCTGTGGACCTCGTACTGCTCGTTGCGCAGCACAAGTCCGACCATATCGCGAAGGTTCGCATCGTCGTCGATGAGCAGCACCCGCCGTCCGGCCATACACCTCGTCCTTCCCTATACGGTTAAGTGTTATGACCGTTTCAGCAGCCGAAACATTTGCTCGACATCATCAACGGTCATGGGTCCGGTACGAATATAACGCACGTTGCCATCTGGGTCAACGATGAAGGAGACCGGAATATTGTAGAGTTGGTAGTCGCGTGTGACCGAACCGGCATCATCCAATGCAATTGGATAGCTAACTCCATACTGTTGCGTGAAGGCTTGCACATGCCCTTCGTTATGCTGGTATTGATTACGCTCGTCTGAGAACATATCAACGCCGACGACGACCAGTCCCTGATCATGCAGCTTCGTATAGGCGGCCTCCAAGGCAGGCGTTTCTTCTTTACAGGGTTCGCACCACGTGCCCCAGAAGTTGACGACGACGACTTTGCCGTGCTGTGCCTTGAGATCAAAGGAGGAACCACCTAATGTACGGAGCACGACGGGCTTGGCCGGGAAGTTAACAACTGTAAAGCGGTCCGAGATCGTGCTTTGACTCGTGCGCTTGGCTGTCAGATTGTAGACCAGGCTGAGCACCAATAACCCTACGAGCACCCCCATGATCGTCCAGATGACTTCGCGGTTCGAAATCCCCCGCCGGTCGGTCGCCTCGGTACCCACCAGCCCTTGTTGCTGGTCATAGGCAAAACGGCGCTGGGGATCGCTAAGTGTTGCGTACGCTTGTTCAAGCTGAGCACGCCGTTCGGCTGCCTCCCGAGCAAAATCATCGCCCATCGTCGCTCCGTGCGTGGGGTCATATAATGCACCCTGGCGCTCATAGGCTACACGAATATCGGCGGCACTGGCATACGACTCGATGCCGAGGAGTTCATAATAATTGGGTGCATTCTGCACTGCGAAGGTTGACGAAGAAATGGGTGTTGTCATAATGCTGTCTATTGCTTATAACTGTCGAGCAGTTGTTTAGCACGCTGTGCTTCAGTGCTTTGCGGCGCATGCTGTACCAGCGTTTGCCATACCTGAAGTGCAGTCGCGGTCTGAGGTGGATTGAGTGCTACCAGGACCAGACCGTAATTCAACGCAACCCGTGCATTATCCGGTGCAGCCTCAAAGGCGCGTTGCCCTTCCGCTTGACCCTGCTCGGTCGTCACTTGGTCACTACGTGCTTGGCCATCATACACCAGTGTGAGGGCAAGGTCGGTACGCACGCCTGGATCATCTTGGAGGGTGAGGGAGGAACGGTAGGCTGCCGTTGCTTCGCTCCAACCACTAGCCGCACTCTGATATTGCGCTGAAAGCGGCGCCCCCTCGCGCAACGTTTCGAGATTATCGAAGATTGCGTCACCAAGTTTGGACCAATTCGCCGCCGAGGGTGTCTGCTGGGCTGCTTGTCGCAGTGTGACAATTTGCGCTGAACTGTACGGTAAATCAAGGCCGCTGATCACCGGTGTCGCCAGAGCAGCCGGACTCGATGCCGTCCGGACGCCCGGTAAGCTGACCAGAGCAAAAACGATCCCGGCGGTTCCCAACAGCAGTCCCAACGATAGGAGTGGGCGGCGTTGATGAGAGGTTGGTTTACGCAGGCGTGGGACCGCCGGATTAGCTTGGACAGGCGGCACAGCTCGTTCCTGACCGCGAGCTGGCGGCAACGGACGAAAATCGGGGACCTCTTGCGCAGCTTCCGCCTTCGGCTCTCCGCGTGTCTGCGTCAGCGCTTGATAGGCCGTGGCGAGTTCATCACGTTTGGTCGCTGCCTGGACAACGAATTCCACCGGCCCATCAACATACCGTTCGGCACTATACAAGGCCTGCAGCCGCGCATAGGCAGCTGCAACTTCCTCCTCGGTCGCGCCTGGCTTAACTTGTAAGACAGTATGTGGATCGAGCTGGGGCATGGTCGTCACCGCAAGCTTCCTAGCCAGCCAGGAAGTACACCGCCAACACGTCGTCGCGCGCCATCTCTGGCCGCCACCTCCACCGCTGCCAGTTCCTGACGTCGCCTTAGCCACGCCAACAGTGCGCCGAAGAACATCATGAGTGAGCCAGTCCATACCAGGCCAATCGCAGGTTTGGTACTGACTTCAATGATCGCCCGCGCCGGTACCAGTGGTAAATTAAGTCCTTCGATGCGTAGGATTGCTTGCGCATCCTGCGGATTGGGGCTGAAGTTAGCGAGGGTCAGCTTATACCCGTTGCCTAGCTCAAGCGGCATCGCGACAACCGTCTTCTGGTTCGCATCGACCCGCATCTTGGGCACTAGAGTACGCACGGTGCTGGTCCGCGTATCTGTGATTACCACGGCAGCCCCCACTTCGGCAATTCCCGTCGTGTCGGCGTGGTTATCAATCTGGAAGTCTTTGAACTTGATCTGGTAGGGGCCGACTACACCGGCCTGACCTTTGCCTAGGGTCGCGGCATTCGGATCGTCGGCCGCTAACGACCCAGCGGGCGAGATATACAGATCTTGCCAGGCCGAGCGTTTGATGGCCGGAGTTTGCATCGTAGCCCCCATCCGCTGGTTGAAATACAGCTCGGGACGCGCCACAAAGTGTCCTGCCTGACCTTGATCGACCTCAAAGCGTAGCGCAGTTTTGCCACTGGGCAGCTTTTCTTCGCCCCAATAGGTAAAGCTATGGCCGAAGGCGTTCTGGGTGGTGCCTTGGGCAATCGTCATTTTGAGATCGTCGGAGCTATACGCATAGGAGCCGATCACGCCCAGCAACAGCAAGCCCATACCAACGTGCGCCAGATAGCCGCCGATCCGTAACCAGCCGCTCCGCAAGGTGCGCACAATAATGATCCCGTTCGTGCCAATGGCAAAAATTGCAAACAAGATATAGGTTAGCGCCATCAGACTACGCACACCCAGCACCACTGCACCGGCGGTTAGACCGATGGCGACGAAGCCGGGCCAGCGGATGGTTTGCACCAGCTTTTGGCGATTCGAGTCACGCCACCCAAACAAAGGCCCGACCGATATGAGCATCACCAGGATAACCGCCAGTGGCGGCGTGGTACGCTTGAAAAAGTCGGCGGTAAAGGAGAAACGACCATCCGAGAAGGGCTTGTTGGTGGGATTGAGCGCCGTACCATCATCCAGGGTAAAGGCCTGCCCAAAGAAGTGTTGCAGCCCATAACCGAGGCCTTTGAGCGACGAGATCCAGGGCATCGACGTACCCAGACCAATCACCACCGCCAGGCTTACAAAGGCCATGATCAATAGAATAAAGGCAGCATCGCGCGATAACAACGACTCGCTCAACGGCTTGCGTGGGACGTCCCGCCAGCGCCAGATGAACAGGGCGGTACTACCCAGCAAGATAATGGTGAGCGAGGTCAGCATTGTGCCTTTCAGCCCCTCTTCTACAAAGGAATGGACCGAAAAGTTGGCCAACACCCCTGAGCGTGTCAGGAACGAGGCATAAAAGACCAGCCCGTAGGTCAGGATCGCTAGGAAGAAGTTGGTCCGGCGCATGCCGCCGTGCGCTTTCTGGAGCACCAGACCATGCACCAGTGCTGCTCCCGTTAGCCACGGCACCAGCGATGAGTTCTCGACCGGATCCCAGCCCCAATAGCCACCCCAGCCCAACGACTCATATGCCCAATAGCCACCCATAGTGAGGGCCAGCCCAAGGATAGCCCAACCGGCGAGCATCCAGGGTAGTGCAAGCCGGACCCACCCATCGTAGTCGCGGCGCCAAAGCCCGGCGACCGCGAAGCAGAAGGCTACACCCAGCAAGCCATACGAAGTGAATAAAGTGGGTGGGTGGATGACCATCCATACGTTGTGCAGTTGCTCATTCAAGCCACGCCCATCGGCGGGCGTGATTGGGAGGTTGGTAGGCCCCAACGTTGCCGCGAAGGGGTTACGGATCAACATAAAGACGAGTAACACCGCCTGCAAGCTCATCAGCAGCGTGAGGACATATGGCTCGAAGGCGCGGGTGCGACGAATCAAACTTGGAGCAACCAGGAGCCCGACTAGCGCCCAGACCACTAGTGAACCGGGTTGACCGGCCCAGATCGCCGCGATGCGGAAGCGTAACTCAAGGTCTTCCGAGCTATAGTCGTAGACGTACCGGATATCGTAGCGATGGAGCAAGAAGAGCGTGAGCAGCAGCACCGCCGATGTGCAGGCCAGCGTGGTCGCGAGGTAAACACCCCGGCGCGCCCATGGCAAGGACAAGGTATGTCCGCAGGTCACACGTATGTACATTACAGCACTGCTGACCGCCGCCAGGATCGCGCCAATCACCAGACCCGGGCCGACCAGATGGGCGGCCTCGGGCCACAAAGCAGCGAGACTCAACATCAGCAGCACAAATGCTACGACGCCGGCGATCTCCATGCCACTCCCCACGATGGGTGTGACCGGCGTACGCCCGCGCACACTATAAACAAATAGGAGCGCGCTCAGCGCCCCAGCACCGACCGCGATGAGCAGCAAAGCGATCCCAAGATAATACATCTGCATAAGCGTCTTGACCTCGCGAAAGGAGCGGGTAGCTAGGGCGTGGCATTCCCGATCGCTACTTTAGCCTGTTCCTGGTATTTCGATGGACACTTGACTAACAGTGCGTCCGCCTGGAAGTGCTTGGTTGCGGAGTCATACTTGCCGGTCGCCACGATGCTTTGCGCCTCTTCGAAGTTCGCCGGCTTGGCTTTGGTATAGACGACCGTCATCAGGTCGCCATTATTGCCCTGAATATCGAAGACCCAATTGCCAGCAGCATCATAGCTGCCTTTGTTATGGAGAAAACCAAACACCTGGACACTACGAGCCGTTTGTTTCGCTTCGGGTACGCTGGCGTACGAGACGACCGTGCCTTTGCGTAGCGAAAGACCACCGTAGACCAGTGCTACGGCAATAATCGCCAGCATCAGCCAGTGCATGGGGCTCAACCCCATCAAGCGGCGGGGTTGGATATCAGCGGCGTAGGTTGCCATCACTCTGCTCCTCTTTAAGACGGCGTTGCGGCCGCAATGGTTCGGCCAGCGTGGGTGCGTTAGGGGTAGCCGGTCGCTCGGCCAGGGCACGCCGAATCTCACTCACACGGCGGTCAACTGCCCATAAGTAGGCAAACAACCCGACGACAACGACCAGCGCGACCGCTGCCGCCACATACATACCCAGCGTTGGATTATCTGTCAGTACCGTCATCTCAGGCCGTCCAGCGTCAGTTCGCGCCGGAGCCCCATGACGTTAACGCGCAGCTTCCAGATCCACCAGAACAAACCGGTAAAGCCCAGCAACGATGCCAGAAACGTCCCCAACGTTCGCAGGTTACCGAGTTGGCTCTGATTGCCGGCCGCTTGTTGGTTAAGGAAAATGCTACCGTCCCCGTTCACTTGCTTGATTACTAACATAAAGTTTGTGCCCGCCAGCTTCGGTTGAACGACTTGTTGACCAGTATGTGTATTATAACTTGGTTGGAGCAGCGTCGCATCGCCACCACCGCGTCGCGCTGCCACATCAGCCGTCACCAGATCGCCCTCGTGCCGAATCCCACGTAGCTCAAGAATGGTTTCGCCCAGCGCTCCAACACCGTTAGCACTTAAGGTAATGCCCTTGCACGTGGCGGTTTGGAGAAAGGCACAATTCGGATGGAGGGTCGAGTCTGATAAGCGGGGCACGACAAAGGTGAGCAAGGGCGCCATCGCAAAGGCAAACAGTGCATACGCCGCTGCAAGTTGTCGTCGCCTCTCCAGATCATCAATCGCCGAACGCAGAGCGAAATAGGCACCGTAGACCAGCAAAAGCACAAGGATCGCCGTCTCACGCGGGTCCCAATTCCAGAACGAGCCCCATACCACCTTGGCAAAGATCGCACCGGTAACCGTCGCCAGGATCGTAAACAAAAAGCCCTGCTCGACCGCCGCCAATGCCCGGTCGTCGTCGACGGGCCGCCGTTTCCACAAATAGAGCGCGCTCCACACGGCGCTCACCAAAAACGCCAGCTCAGAGAGCCAAGCTGTTGGCACGTGAAAGATGATGATCCGCCCGGTATTGCCCAGTCCCTGCTGGGCCGGAACCAACAAAAACATGGCAGCTGTCACCCCGATCATCCATAGTGTGATGGCTACCTTAGCTGTCATAGCGATGCGTGTGCGAAGCATATCTCGATAGTTTCGTTGTGGAACGCAGCGGGGACTACGCCTCCCACACCAATGGAAACAATAACATTGTGCTAGCCGCAGTTAACAGTACGTATGCTACCAGAAGTTGGACGTTGGCGAGTGCTTGATTCCAGGCCGCGCCACTAAAAGCTAGATCCGTGGTCTGGACTGCGATAACCAGCAGCGGTAGGAGCACCGGGAAGGCCAATGGTGCGAACAAGGCCGATCGTACGTTGGCTTGGGCGATGATGGCCGCAATTAAGGTCGTAGTCGTCGCCAAACCAAGGCTGCTTAAACCGAGCACTACTAGTAATAACGGTAGGTTACCCACGTGCAAACTCATGAGCAATCCAAAGGTGAGCGTCGTAAGGATGGTCAAGCCCGCTAATAAGAGCGTGTTGAATAACCACTTGCCGATCAGCACTGCCAATGGCGGTGCGTGGAGGCGGAGCAGTGCAGCTGTCTGGGCTGTTTCTTCTTGTACAAAGGCTCTGGCCATGCCCGTCAAGGCTGCGAAGAACAGCACGATCCACAGCAAGACGGCATTGACCAGCGGTGTGAGTGGCTCGCTGCCGAGCAACTGGCTCCCGAGATTAATACTGACCATGAGCACCGTAGCCAGGGCGAACATTACGAGCGCGTTGAGGGCGTAGCGCGTTCGCAGCTCGGCGCGTAGATCCTTCTGAAACACGGCCCAGGAGGCGCGTGCGAGTGTGGGCTGCGGACGCTCAGTTGGTGTGTGCATCGAGCGTGAGAACCAGATCGCCGTAGTGCAAATCGCGCCGGTCATTGGTGGCGATGACCAACAGACCTTGTTGGCGTTGCTCCGCCACAATCTCGTCTACCATCGCAATCCCTTCCTGATCCAGATTTGTTGTGGGCTCGTCCAGCAGCAACACGGGTGGCCGGTGGAGCAGTGCCAGCACGTAGCGCATGCGTTGGACCATACCTGATGAAAACCCCCCTACCTGTTCCGTTCCGCGGCCTCCCAGCCCCACCCGTTCAAGCTCGCCGTTCCGGAGTTGCGGCGTTAAACTCAGTCCTCGTAACCGCGCGACAAAATCGATATGCTCATCTGCCGTTAGCTCGCGATATAGTTGAACATCTGCACCAACCAGACCGACCAGTCCCTGAGCCCGTAGGGGTGAGTACGTTATGCCTGCGGCGATATAGCGGATCGTCCCACCGGTTGGTCGTTGTAAGCCAGCCAATAAGCGTAGCAATGTTGATTTGCCACTCCCATTGTGACCGGTGACGAGCAGTGCCTCACCGGTCTCCACTTCAGCAGCGATGTTATGGAGCACGCTGCGCTGTCCATAGCTCTTGCTGATCCGATCAAGCTCTAGTCGAATCTGCGGTGTGGTCACTAGAGCAAGTATAGCATAGCAGTTGCCGCGTTATCTCGGAAATTGGGGAAGACGCTGATACGCACAAAGAGCGGGAAGCATACTGTTTTCGGCACTATACGTTGGTCCACAAGCTGCTTGTCAACCTCCTCTCACAAGGGAGGATCTGATGAGCGAGACAGTCGAACGCAGGGGATCGGGATTTCCGACGACTGCCGGTATATGGCTGGGATTGGGTGTTGGTGGCTTCTTTGACGGAATCGTCCTGCACCAGGTGTTGCAGTGGCACCACATGCTTAGTAGTGCCGGCTATCCACCAAATAGTGTTCATAACTTACAGGTGAACACGTTGGCGGATGGCTTGTTCCATGTGATGACCTATATCTTTGTGGGGATCGGCCTCGCGATCTTGTGGCACTCAGCGAGCCGGACGCATCTGAGCTGGTCAGGCAAGATGCTGGCCGGCACGCTACTTATGGGCTTCGGCACGTTCAATCTCGTTGAGGGCACCATTAATCATCAGATACTCGGGATACACCACGTTAATGAGCGGGTGCCACGGAGCCAATGGATCTATTGGGATCTTGGCTTCCTGGCATGGGGTGCAGCAATGCTAGTCGGCGGATGGCTACTGTGGCGCGTTGGACAGCGGGAGACAGCCAGCCTTGCCGACCTAAGGACAGACCATGCTTGATGTACCGTTTGCCGGAAGCTTACAGGTCGGTGGCCGCCGCTGTGATGACAGTACTCTGGCTCGCCCATCGCGCCTGCACTCCGCCTGCTTGTATAAGGATGACGCCCGCCATGATGAGCGCGGTGCCAAGCCACTGAACCACGGTCATAGCTCGTCCTAAGAGCAGGAAGGCCAGCACGGCCGTGATTGGCGGCTCAAGGGTCGTTAACAGGCTGACCGTCCCAGCGGGCAGCGTGCGCAGGCTTGCCGTAAAGCAAGCATAGCCACCGAGTGTAGGACCGAAGCTCAGGCCGAGCAACAAACACCAGCCCCACTTATCGAGATGTGGCTGCACAAGTGCCAGACCCTCGGTTAGGAGACCCCAACCTAGCAAACCAAGCGCCGAGATGGTGAAAATGTAGAAGAGGATGCTTAGAGCACTACGTGATCCCATACGCGTGGCCCCTTTACCGAAGAGCGTATAGGCGGCAAAGGCTACCCCGCTGGCCAGCCCCAAGCCCAGCCCAGCGGGGTTATGCAGCAACGCCCCCGGCGTGGTCACCCCCGCGACGAGCGCACAGCCGACCACATTTACCCCAATTGCCAGGCACTGGATCAGTCGTAGTTGCTCGCGGAAGAAGGCACGCGCTCCCAGGGTGACGAAGACCGGCGAACTATAGATCAGCGCGGTGGCAACTGCGGCCTTGTTGATCTGGACGGAGGCACTCCAGACGACATTGAAGATCGCAATCCCGACCAGACCATACACCATGTAGTACGGTATTTCACGGCGGCTAAGCCGAAAGGCGTCCGGCTGTCGCCAAGCGATAAATAGCCCAAGCGCTGGGGCAACAAGTAGGGCGCGCCAAAAGCTCACCTGAACTGGGGTGAGGGCGTATGCACTTACCAGCGGATCGATGAAGAGACCGGTCGTTGACCAGAAGGCAGTTGCGCCCAGCGTGAACAGGACGCCACGCCGCACCGCTATTCCTCGCCGCATGATATGCCCTTTTGATGAGTCGTTTGAATGTTCGGCTCGTCCAACTACAGGTTCCATTATAGGGTATTCGTGGTCAGCATCTTGCATACAACACCTCTATAGGTTCAATTTAGGAAGAAGGGGACAGGAAAAATGGACGACTCCAACAATCCACAAAACGTGATTTTTCAGGCACTGGATGCTGTACCAGCGCAAGTCTGGTACACTGCTGCCATCGTTTCAGTGCTGGCATCGGCGTATTGCCAGTTCACCGACAAGCGCGACTGGGCATTGTTCATTGGCCAGTGGCCGCCAACGTTCTTAGCCGTCGGCCTGTACCACAAGCTTGTCCGTCCGGGCAACGAGAAGGTGCTTTGATCGATTAGCTGAACCCCCCATCTGATCCTGTTCCCCGCCAGGAGTCACAGAGCACAAATCCTAACGTTGATGCACTAGGAGACCGGATAGTCTAGATGCTATCCGGTCTCCTAGTGTCCTGCAGTGCTACCGGCTCAACACCCACAGCCCTTACACAGCGTATTAACATTGTGGTACCAGAGCATATCGCTGGCTCGAGGGGAAGAGGAGCAGACAATGATTCACATGATTCGATCCTGGAAGTGGAAGGCCAGCCTCGTCGCATTGGTGGCGCTGTGCGCTGAGATGGTGCAGCGAGCCGAGGCACATGAGAAATGGTTTAGTGACGCGCGAGCCTATCCGCTACGGTTCGACTTGCTCTTTCAGCCGCTGCCATTAGGGTTTGTGACAGCGGTCTTGGTGGTAACCGCCGGAGTGGCCGTGTGGTGGCGGGCACGCGGACGGGGCTTCGTACCGGGTCCGCCAGCGTTTGGCGCGACGGATGCGCGGCGGAGCACACTGTATGGGCTCGTTCCTTTGATACTCGGCATTCACCTCGCCGTGCCATTGCTGGTGAATGGAGTGCAGGGCAAGTTGTTTTCGCCCGATAATCTGCTCGCACCCGGATGGGGTAACTTTCTGGGATTGGCCGAAACCTTTATTGCCCTCGCACTATTTTACGGTGCCTTTACCCGTTTGGCGGCAGCTGCGCTAGCACTCCTGTGGTTGATCGGCATCTTCGTGGCCGGACTGCAGCCTATGTTGGAAAATATCTTCTATCTGGGCTTCGCCGCGTTTTTCTTTCTCGCAGGACGGGGACCAATATCAATTGATCGCCTGGTGTTGCCACGCTTTGAGCCACCAGCCCACCTCATGCGATATGCAGTGCCGGCATTACGTATTGGCCTAGGACTCAGTTTGACGATCGTGGCCTTTACCGAAAAATTCGCTAATCTGCCACTGGCCCTAGCATTTCTGCAGCACTATCCGCTCAACTTTACGCGTGCTGTGGGCGTTCCGCTGTCGAATGAAATTTTCATTTTGTGTGCCGGATCGGTGGAACTCGTGATCGGCTTATGGTTGGTATTCGGGATCTTTCCGCGCGAAATTGTGCTCCTGGCATTGGTTCCGATCAATCTTACGCTGACGCTCTTTAACTGGACAGAATTGGTTGGTCATCTGCCGATCTATGGTGCGATGGCAGTCCTACTGCTGTGGGAACCGGGACAGGCAAACGTGAGTTTGTGGCTGAAAGGTTTGCGCGAAGGAGCGCTGGCCATCCGGGGAGGCGAAGCGCAACGAGCCGTGCCCGGACCGGTGGACGAGGCTGGTATAGGTCGGGAGCCGTCACCGCGTGGCGCTCATGCGTAGGGTAAGGACGTCATTGACTTTGACGAGGCCGCTCATGAAGATGAAGGCAGCGTTGGGCTTAGCCGCAGACCGGTGCCAGCTCGATCTCGGCTTGGACCATCCCGGCGAAGTGACTATCGGGACGGGCCAAGAGTTCGCCCGGTGTGCCTTGCTCGATGATTTGACCACCGGCCACGACGACGACACGATCGGCGGTCCGGGCCAAGGATAAGCGATGCGAGACGATCAGTGTGGTGCGGCCCTGCATCAGGCGTTGGAGAGCCTCGATGATCAATGCTTCTGATTCCGGCTCAACCGCGCTGGTCGGCTCGTCCAACAACAAGAGCGGCGGATCGAGCAGGAGGGCGCGGGCAACTGCCAGCCGCTGCTTTTGTCCGCCTGAAAGCTTAACGCCACGCTCACCCACAATTGTTTCATAGCCTTCTGGCAAGGCAGCAAGAAACGTATGGGCATTTGCGGCGTGTGCCGCTGCCTCAACCTGCGCGAGGGTAGCATCAGGACGGCCATAGCGTAGGTTTTCGAGGGCTGAGGCATTGAATAAAAAGGTTTCCTGTTGCACCTGGGCGGTCTGAGAGCGCAAGGACTCCAGGGTGACATCACGGATGTCATAGCCGTCGATCAACACACGACCGCTATCAGGATCATATAGGCGAGCAACCAGCGCCAACAAGGTCGACTTGCCGACCCCCGAAGGACCAAGCACCGCCACACGTTCACCGGGCCGAATATGTAATGACACGTTGTGTAGCACCGGGTGGGCCGAGGTATAGCCAAAGGTCACATCCTGGAAATGAATCTCCCCTCGGAAGGGTCTTGGGAGGGCAATGCTGCCGGGCGCGTCCATAATCGTCTCCGGCGCATCCAGCACCTCAAAGATGCGCCGACCGGCTGCACCGGCTTGTTGGAGCAGATCGTTGATACTCACAAGGTCGTCAATCGGACCGTAAAAATAGCGCCCGTAACCGCGGTAGGCCAGCAGGCCACCGAGTGTGAAGCGTCCGCGTAGAATAAAGAAGACGCCGCCGCCCAGCATGACCACGTTGCCTAGGTTCGCCACCCAACGAATAATGGGAAAAACGCGATTGCGTAGCGCGACCGCCTGTACTTGCTGGTCATACAGCTGGCGTCCTAACCGCTCTAAGGCACTCGCTTCGCGGCGTTCCTGGGCAAAGGCCTGAATCACGCGCACGCCATTGAGATTGTCGGATAGCCGTGCCGTCAACCCGCCGAGCTGCTTGCGGGCCGAGCGGTAGACTGGCCGAACGCGCCGGTTATAGCGGTACAGCAGCAATCCCACCAGCAGCATCGGTACCAGCACCAGCAAGCCGAGCACAGGCTGGAGTGCAACAAAGATGATGGCCACGCCACCTACGCGCAGCGTGTTGGCGACCACCGAATCCGTCCCACGAATCAACACATCCTGAACACTATCTACATCCGAGGTGAGGCGTGCTAGGAGGTCGCCGGTGCGGTGCTGGCTGAAGTAGGCTGCCGACTGCGCTTGGAGCTTACGGGAGATCTGCAGGCGCAGGTCCAGTGTGAGCTGCTGTCCGGCCTTTTCCAGCAACACGCCGCGCACAGCCGAGCATACTTGCCCTGCACCAAAGACCACCACCAGTAGGACGAGTTGGCCCACAATAAAGGCCCAATCCCGGTGCACGATACCCACATCGACAACGCGTTGCCACACCAGTGGCGGGTACAGTTCTGCGACAACTGAAAGCAACAAACAAAAGAGACCAAAACTGACGTTGCGGCGGTAGGGCAGGATCAGCCCGTAAAGCCGTGGGATAACACTCGTCTCGCGTGGTTGTGATGACATAACGAAAGCGCTCCACTCCCTAAGCACGCATCCTCTCTAAGGTACCCGCGTACTGGGGCAGTGTCAATGTTCCGGACAGCCGGTACGCGGCTCAGAAACAGCCCTTGTCGCACCAGCGGACACGCTGCATGTTGCTATGGTAGTCGAACTCTTGGTTAGCGGCGGTGAGAACGATCCGGAAGCGAGGTGTCGGCGTGTTGTCGTCTATCTGGCTGGCGCGCTCGTGTTGCAGGCGGCGAGCAACAAGCAGAGGAGCGATGCTGCAGAGCGACGAGCGATCACGCAGATACTCAAGCGCTGTAGCCATCGACCGGCAGAAGCTTGGCCTCCCATTGACCCTCGTGTAGTACTGCGCGCCAAACGCTGCCTTCACGTAGGTAGCAGCCGCGCCGATCGCGCTCGGGAAGCTGGACAGCGTTCCGCGTCAAGGTTTTGAGTAAATTCTCGAGCGGCGCAGCATGCGAGACCAGGGCAATCACTTGTGAGTTACTGCGGTTGAGCACGGCACGTAGCATACGCACATTCACATCGGCCGGCTTTTCCTCCGGCTGCTGGTCGATCACATCCTCGTCGGTTTCCATGTCGAGATTAAGCGCCTGGGCCAACGGCTCGGCGGTCAAACGGCAGCGCAACAAGGGTGAAACAACCAGGTGCTGGATATTGGTGCCGCGTAGCAGTGGGACCAAGGCGGCCGCTTGCTGTACTCCTTCTGCGGTCAGTCCTGGAC
>JACDGP010000184.1 GCA_013821605.1 Herpetosiphonaceae bacterium | reverse complement strand
ACACGGTGCAGTATCTGCAGAGTAACTATCTGGGCAGCGTGGTGGGCATCACCGACGCAAGCGGCACGTTGGTCGACACGATGCGCTACAGTCCGTGGGGTGAGCAGCGCAACCTGACGATGTCGGAAACGACGCTAAACTACACGGGACAACATCGGGATAACACGGCGTTGATCTACGACCATGCGCGCTCCTACAACCCGGCGTGGGGGCGCTTCATGAGTCCGGATAGTGTCGTCCCGGGCACTACGGGTGGCAGCGGTGGAGCAGCGGAGACGATTGGCAGTGGTGCAACGACCCCTCTCATGGTGGATTTCCACGAGTCGGGCTTTGTGGGTCAGCTCAATCAGCACAACGCGGCGACGGGGAGCATGGGCTTCTGGTTCCAACTGAGTGATGAGGAGCGCAAGAAGGCCGAGAGTCCGATGGGACCGGTCAATCCCCAGGCGCTCAATCGATACAGCTACGCGCTCAACAATCCGCTCAGGTATACCGATCCAACGGGGCATTTTCAAGAAATTGGTGCGGATGGCGAAGGTAGTGAAGGCACCGGAGGTTTACCACCGGATATCGTAGAGGGTGGTGACGGTGGGGTTGGCAGTGGGGAACCGGAAGGGACTACAGAAGTTAAGCCGGCGCAGCCCGAATCGCCGCCTACTCTCACAGAAGCAGAGATTAAGAGCGAGCTCAGTCAACTGAGTCAGGGAAGCCAGAGGGAGGGGCGCAATGTTGTGACGATTGGGAGTGACGCAGATCTCCGTCAACTGTTCAATGAACTTTCCCGAGGGGGCACACCTATACAGACGAGATACCCTGGCCAGATGGTGGAACTACAAGATGGCACCAGAGTAGGGCTGCGGTCGGACTCTTCGTCTGGTGGTGCTACAATTGATGTATTCTTTACTGATGGCACTCAGACAAAGGTGCATATTAAATGACGTCACAAGTTGTCACTAATGAATTGCTCATAGACGGGCTGGATGATTGGGTCTACCTTGCTCAGCTTAAGGGAATTCTCTTGCATGTTGCGGGGATCACGAACGAACAGGTGATCATGGAGGAAGCCCTCGCTACATTGGATGTCGTTTTGAGAGCTGGGTTCGTTGAGATCGGTGACGTCATCAAGAACGTCGGATTTGTTCCTTGGAACATGTCAATCGAAGCTGCGCTTGACCGCGTTCGGCGGGAGTGGCAGCAACTCAACGGGGGACCGAGCCTCGGTGACATTTGCTGGCTCCAGAATACTCCCAAAGGGAACTGCGAGGCTGAGAAAGTGCTCAAGGCCGAGCGTGGGAACACATCCTCAGAAAGCACAAGCGCTGGTAAGGGATAGCAGGGGCTTCTGGTTCCAGTTGAGCAGCGACGAGCAGCACAAGGCCGAGAGTCCGATGGGACCGGTCAATCCCCAGGCGCTCAACCGCTATAGCTATGGATTGAATAATCCTGTCAAGTATACCGATCCGTCTGGGCATAAACCCTGTGCTGATTGCGAGAGTGGTGGTGGTGGACCCAGTAGTATGGGCGGTGGTGGAGGGTGTCTGCTCTGCCTTGGTGCATTGTGGCAATGGGTCACATCATGGTTCAGCAGTGGTGAGGGCGAGCAAGCAGTTGAAGCTGTTCCAATTGCGGCTGAGGTGTCTGAAGGTAAGCTAAGCTATCTGTTGGAACAGGATGCCGGGAAAGCGAATGCGCTGCGGATTATTGGCTTTACTGAAGACAACAGGGAGGAGCTTCGGCAAGTTCTTGTTGGCCTCGGGCACCAAGTTGACTTGACCACCGGTGAAGCAGCACAGTTTGGTATGAAATATAGACAGGTGGTTGATATCGTGGGTCCAAATGGTATTAGTGCTAGACTGACTGTTGTCTGGCAGATAGACCATGGCTCAGCGGTATGTGTCAAGTACTTTGAGACAGTGTTCCGTTGAGTTTAGGGACGATCTGTAGAGGTGCTGTGTGTCGCCTCTCCTTTCACAGGTACCGAGGGAATGAATGAATCGGGGGGATGGGACGCGTCTGGGACAGATGACCGGACGGGCGGATTAATCCACACGGCGCGCGGCAGGGCCGGTGGCCGTGGTGCGCCCTTCGCGAACCGCTCCGGATGTGCCAGATGGGCGGCCGTGAGGACGTGTTGCCGGCGCATGCGAACCTCCACGCTCTGGTCATGATGGACGACCGCCGGTGTGAGCAAACCCAGACCGCTATGATGGTGCTGCTGGTTATACCAATCAATAAATTGACGCGTCCAGGCTCGCGCGTCCGCCACGCTCCCAAACTCCTTGGGATAGGTGGGTCGATACTTCAGGGTCTTGAACTGCGCTTCGGAGTACGGATTATCGTTCGACACGTGCGGCCGGCTGTGCGTTTTGGTCACTCCCAAGTCCATCAGCAGTTGCGCCACCGTTTTCGACGTCATCGAACTCCCGCGATCAGCATGCAAGGTCAACTGCTCCGGGGCGATCCCCTCCTTGGCGCAGGTCTCCGCGATGAGCACTTCGGCCAAGCTCGCGCTCTCCCGCTCCATCACCATCCAGCCCACCACATAGCGGCTAAACACATCCATGATGACGTACAGATAGTAGTAGGTCCAGGGCTGCGCGCCTCTCAGCTTGGTGATGTCCCAACTCCACAGCTGGCGTGGTGCCGTTGCGAGCAGTTCTGGTCGGCTATAGGCTGGATGACGAAGCTGGTCACGGCGCTCGCGGACCTCCGCATGCTCACGTAAGACGCGATACATCGTTGACCAGCCACACAGGTAGACGCCCTCATCGAGCAAGGTCGCGAAGACCTGGCGCGGTGCTTGGTCTTGAAAGCGCGGGCTGTTGAGCATCTCGCGCACCGTCGTTCGTTCCTCCTCAGTGAGTGCACGTGGTGATGGTGGTCGTGCTGGACGAGGCGGCGCAGGCCGCCGCTGGCGATACAGCTGACTGCGCGCCACCCCGAGCGCTTGACACAACGCCTGTTTGCTGAGTTGTGCGGGCGCCTCTTCGACCACTTGCAGGCTTACTGTTCGAGTGGCGGAAGACCCAGCAGCGCCGAGACTTTTTTTTGGATTTCAATAATGGCTTCCGCATGCGCGAGCTTGGCTGCAAGGCGGCCATTCTCCCGCTGGAGGCGGGCAATTTCATCATGTTCCGGCAGGTGGGTCGGTTTCGGTCCACGCTGGTTCGGGCTAAGCGCCTGCAGCTGACCCTGCTTGCGCAGCCAGCGCCATTTGCTCAGATGGGACGAGTAGATACCCTCGCGACGCAGCAACGCTCCCAGCTGGCCTGGTTCGGTACAGCAGTCAGCCGCTTCCAGAATGCGAAGTTTGCTGGCCGCCGAAAACTGACGGCGGTCGGCTTTGGGCAGAACCTCGGGAGTGGCACGCATGGTCGACGACGTGATGGACATCCGTGATGATGACATCTGGTGATCCTTCCCCGCCCACGACACTAAATTTCGATTGGCCTCGTGTCCCACCTATACTAACACAGTGGGCAGAGGCATTGCGGTTAATCACTGCTATCATCAAACCACCTAGGTAAGGTTGTATATGCATTCTCTCTCATCAACCCCAACAAACAGTTGGTCCCCTGTTCATGTCAGTAAAGAATCTGGACTGGCTGGACCTGAAGAGGGCATCATTCTGCGAGATGAAGTGCACACTGGTGGTGCCCATATCGTGCTTGAGCGCGACCCTCGTCCAGCCCCTTTTGCCATAACCTGTAGTATATCCGGCTGGATGATTCACACGATGTACTTCCTCACTGAGGAGACATCACAGCAGGCGTTTGAGCAGCTGAAGATCGAGCTTGCTCGTATCCTTCGTCTTATCCCTGCGGAGGCTGAACCACAGCTTGAGGATGATATGCAAAGGGTAGAGGATGCCATAATAGATTTTATCAGTCAATTCTCGTAACTAAGACCGATGAGTGTAACTCACTCCGTCAGGTATACTCTGATGCTCAGCTTAGTAGCATGTTCAGCCTCAAGCAGCTGGCCATCGGCTAAGCGCACACAGATCCCTCCCATCCCCTCCTATCCTCGTACTGTAGTCGGCGAGCAACGGCGAGGGGTCCTAAGTGGGACACTGGAACCTGCAGTTGAGAGCACGTTTCAAACGACTGACTCACCGGCGACTGTATTCACCTTTTATCAAGATCAGCTTCGCCCTCGTCGGTGGGAACTGATGTTCCCACCGACGGATGATGACTTGCAAATGAATAACAAGGAGGCATGCCCACTTTACAATTTGTATGCCACCACAAGCATGACAACACTCCAGACGGCTGTTGACATACTGGTGTCACCAAGTAGATGTGGTGATAGGTGATAGCCAATCACCAAAAGGATCACTGATCACTTGCGTGGGTAGGGCGCGGGCCGATGTCTCTATTACAACGGCAGTTGGTGATCTCAAGAGGATGTGGTGTTTGCGCCGCTCGTCCACGAATGCCACACCCAGTTCTTGATAGTGTTTGCGCAGCAACGTATAGGCCAGTGTGAGGATCTTATGGGCGACCGCCACAATAGCTTTCTTCACACCACGCCACCAGTCGGTGATAGAAGGCGTCCAGCGATGGGTCTTTGACTTTCACTGCTGCCCGCGCCTGACCTACCTATCAAGCTGCTAATAGGACACGTCCACATGACATGAGCAGTCGTGCCAGGGGCTAAGCTCCTATTCCTATAACTATGCTCGGGCTGACGCCAATCGCCATCGCACGCACTGGGACTATGATTCCCTTGGGGGACTGTGCAATGTCTACGAACTCACGGGGAGCTGTGTCACGTATTGGTCCGACTATGCCACTGGCTGCACCAGCCAAAACACCTGGGCAAATTACGCAACCACGACCTATAGCTACAGCCCGCTCGACCTGCTGACGGCCACGACCGACCAAGGGGGCAACAGTGTCACGATGGTCTACGACAGTGCCGGACGTAAAACGAGCATGCACGACCCCGACATGGGCAATTGGAGCTACAGCTATGACACCAACGGCACGCTCCATCAACAAACCGATGCTGGGAGCCACACGATCGTGTTCTCCTACGACCCGCTGGACCGCCTGACGGCGAAGACCTATGCCAACGGCCAAGTGGCGTCCTACAACTACGACGAGGCGGGCGTGCCGAATGGTAAGGGACAACGCACCTTGATGACCAATAGTGGCGCGACCATCCAGTGGCAGTATGATGCGCGTGGTCATCAGTCGCGTGCGACCTGGACCGTTCCCGGCATGACCAAGACCCGTGGCTTCGCGTATAGCTACGACCGTGCGGATCGCATGGCGACGATCCAGTACTTGACCAACAGCACGGTGGATGAGACCGTCAGTTATAGCTATGATGCCGCGTGGCGACCAACGAGTGTCTGTTCGAGTTTGGGCGGCTGCTATGTCAGTGGCGCCGTGTATACGGCACTCGACCAACCGTCGCAGGTGAGCTTGGGCAACACGCTCACGCAAAGTTGGACGTATAGCAGCCCAATGCAACGCTTGGGCAGCGAGCAACTGAACGTCACGCCGGTCAAGCAGCATAGCTTGACCTACGATAACGTTGGCAATATCAAGACGGATACCGACCCTGGGGCGAACGAGGTCCAAACGTTCACCTACGACGAGCGGGATCGGCTGACGAACTGGACGGCGCAGGTCGGCGCACAAACCACCATCAACAACAGCTACACCTACGATGTGCTCGGCAACCTGACGACCAAGGGCAACGACACGAATACGTATCCAGCCTCGGGTCCGAGCAGTGTGCGACCGCATGCGGTGCTGATGCACAATAACCAGACGGTGAGCTACGATGCCAACGGCAATGTGCTGATGGATACCTTTCACACTTATACCTATAACGCCGACAACCAACCCGCGACGATCAGCTATGGGTCGAACACGGAGAGTTATAGCTATGATGCTGACGGGACACGAGTGACGCGGACGACGAGCAGTGGCACAACGGCCTACATTGGCGACCTACTTGAAGCGGATGTGGGGCAGAATGTGGTGCGGCGGATGTACACGTTCAATGGGCGGGTATGGGCACAGCGGACAGTCACGGCAACCAGCAACACGGTGCTGTATCTCCAGAGTAACTATCTGGGCAGCGTGGTAGGGATCACCGACGCGAGCGGCGCACTAATCGACACGATGCGCTACAGTCCGTGGGGCGAACAGCGCAACCTGACGATGGGCGAAACGACGCTGAACTATACCGGGCAGCATCGAGATAACACGGCGTTGATCTACGACCACGCGCGCTCCTACAACCCGGCGTGGGGACGCTTCATGAGTCCCGATAGCGTCGTACCGGGCACAGCGAGTGGGAGTGGTGGGGCAGCGGATACGGTTGGCAGTGGTGCGACGACCCCCTTGATGGTTGATTTCCATGAGTCGGGCTTTGTGGATCAGCTGAGCCAGCACAATGTGGCAACGGGGAGTATGGGTTTTTGGTTCCAGTTGAGTGATGAGGAGCGCAAGAAGGCCGAGAGTCCGATGGGGCCGAGCAATCCCCAGGCGCTCAACCGCTATAGCTATGTTCTCAATAATCCGCTACGGTATACCGATCCGACCGGGCATTGGCTGGAGGAAGTTGCGGCAGCAGTGCTTGCTGCAGCTGGCATCGTCTTAAGTGCACCCGAAGTAGCAGCAGCCGTTGCTTTGTTGCTTCCTAGTCCCATTTTGGTTGAATTAACCGGAGTGAAGTACCAAGCAAGGCTCTCCGTAAGCAGAAGGTATTTATTCATGACACAGGACAAAGATGCTCCAATGCAGTTGCCATCACGCTATGGTATGACTCGCGTTCAGGCGCAAGCATTTTGGCAAGGTCCGCAAAGCCTCACAGTGCAAGAGGAAGGACTTGAAGAATTTTGGGGTTGGCCGACACTATCTCTTCAGCTCCAAACAAACCGGCCTGACGCACTTGAGTCGCGCGTTGTCTATGCCAACCTCATGAGATCTACCCAGCGAATGGCTATAGTTAGAGCCGTCTCATGGAATGGTCCTCAAGCTCGTCATCGGCTCCAAACGGAGGGTGATGATTTCCAACTTGCATTGCCAGCACGCATAGTTCAGATCCAGGCGTCCCGCCTTCGGAAGTGGCTAGCCGCATTAAATAGCCTTCAGATACCGATATCTATACAACTAGTTAAGAAAGACGCTACGTTGATCCGACGACTTCGCATTGAACGAGATTATAAAACGGCTGTTGTTGAGGGAATTTGGTCGGCAGAAGATTCTGCTTACGAATCACTGAACGCGCAGTGGGATAAACTATGGCAGAAAATGACGAGAGCATTAGAGGTAGGACCGCAAGTAAAAAACGTGGAAGAGGACTGGTGGTTGTCAAAACCAGCAGCAATTTTTGACTTCGACACGTACACGCCATTCTTGCTTGCTAGCCCACCTGCTTAGTCTGAACTCGAAGTGGATTGCACCCAATTCACCAAACCACAGCCAAGGTGATAAGGGTTTACTCCAGTCTAACGCCCCCTCTGAACCACAATACTCGACAGTAGTACGCTTTGAAGATGATGCTGATCATTGGCCGAATGAGGCATGGAGCATTGTTGTCGAGCTTAGTGACCAGTCTCTGAAGCACTAGAGACAACGGCAAGCATTCATTTTCTCGTTCCGACTGCGCCGGAGCAACTGCTTCATCCCGGTAGTTGCTTCGAACTCTTTGAGGGACATCGCATGGTTGCCACAGGGCAAGTGGTAGATCTTGAATGATATAGGCTTCATGACACGGATATAAAAATTTGAACCCAGGGCAATTTTTGGGACGGTCCGCCCGATAAATGATCCGCACCATACATAATTATTGCACGAGTAGCAATTCCACTATGCCCTCGTTGAGTAGCAGCAAGGACAACACCAATCTGCCATATTATCACGCGCGGCAGTACGACCCGCTGACCGGCAAGTTCGGCAGTCCGGATAGCATCGTGCCGGGAGCGGCGCGTGCAAGTGGCGGTGGTGCGGCAACGCTTGGTGGTGGCAGCACGACATCGCTGACCGTGGACTTCCACGAGCCGGGCTTTGCGAGCCAACTCAACCAGCACAACGCGGCGACCGGCAGCAAGGGCTTCTGGTTCCAGTTGAGCAGCGAGGAACAGCAAAAGGCGGAGAGCCCGATGGGACCGAGCAACCCACAGGCGCTCAATCGCTATTCCTACGTTCTCAATAATCCGTTGCGGTATACCGATCCGACCGGCCACTGTGTGGATCCTATCAGTTGTGGACTTGAGGCAGGAGCGGGAGGCTTCTTTGTCTGCGGTCCTGTATGTGCTGCTGCAGGATTGGTCGGCGGGGTCATTCTGTCAGGCCTTGCAATTGGCTACGCTTACCACCTTGCTACGATAGCGAAGCCTCTGACGCACGACGAGCGGACTCAGATCGACCGTATTGACCAACTACCCGGCTGGCTCGATGAACACCCTGGTATAGCGGACGAGGCAGCGGCTCAGGCCGCTGGAGCTACGTTAGAAGAAGGGCAGAAGGACCACGTAGATGAAGCGTGGGATCGGGTCGAGTCGCTAGAAAGAGCTATCAGGCATTTGAGTAGTGTCCGTAGAAATCGAACTGTGGAAGCACAAGCCGAGATCGATGGTGTTGTGCAGCGAGCTAACGACTATTTAGACCGCCTTTTAGAGCAGTTGGTCCCGTAATAGGAGGAGTGGATGGATACCGAAGAACTGCAGAAGCTGCTGGATGCTGTCAAGGCAGCCTGGCACTATTCCCATGAGGATAGCGTGGATCGCCTGAAGACATGGCAGAACATGCATGCGCTGGCAGAGGCTCGGTTTCCACCAGCTCTAGATTTTTTTGTCACTTGTTTAGCTGATAGTCGATGGGGATGGCGTATCGACGCTCTTAGGTGTATCGGCTTTCACTATCAATTCCCGGTGGATGGTGCGATTGCAGACAAAATTCGCCAGATGCTATTGACAGATGTCGGAGGGTTCGGCGAGGTTCGAATGACAGCAGCCTCCGTTCTTGGGCGGCGATCAACATGGCCGGATCTGGCTCTGGAGACTGCCCTAAAGACTGACCCCGATGAGGACGTGCGTAGGGTTGCCTTTGCTGCACTCCTTACCATCGGAGGCATACCTTACAAG
>JACDGP010000043.1 GCA_013821605.1 Herpetosiphonaceae bacterium | reverse complement strand
GTAGGCTGGCTTTCACCTACCTTTGTTTTCTGAACTTCCGCCCGAACAACCTTGTAAGGTATGCCTCCGATGGTAAGGAGTGCAGCAAAGGCAACCCTACGCACGTCCTCATCGGGGTCAGTCTTTAGGGCAGTCTCCAGAGCCAGATCCGGCCATGTTGATCGACCACCCAGAACGGATGCTGCTGCCATTCGAACTTGACCGAACCCGCCAACGTCTGTCAACAACATTCGGCGAATTTTTTCTGCGATTGCACCATCCGCTGGAAATCGATAGTGAAAGCCAATACATCTGAGAGCGTTGATACGCCATTCCCATCGATCATCATCTAAGCAAGAGACGAAAAAATCGAGAGCTGGCAGAAATCGGGCTTCTGCCAGTGCATGCATGTTACTCCACGTCTTCTGGTGCGCAGCATTATCCTCGCGGGGAGCATGCTGGGCCACTTTGACAGCGTCCAGCATCTCCCGTAGTTCTCCGGTATCCATCCATTCCTCTTCTTTTGTTATGGAACCAATGCCTCTAACAAGCGATCTAAGTAATTATTAGCTCGCTGTACAGCACCATCGATTTCTCTTTGGGCATCCAAATTCCGATTTTTACGAACGCTACTTAAGTGCCGGATAGCTTTTTCGAGCGACTCGACACGCTGCCAAGCTTCATCTACGTGGTCCTTCTCATCCTCTGCCAACGTTGCTCCGGCCTCTTGAGCCGCTGCCTCGGCGGCTATATCAGGATGGGTATTAAGGAAATCCGGGATTTGCTCGATGTCGTCAATAAGGGACTTCTCGTCGTGCGTCAGAGGCTTTGCTATCGTAGCAAGATGGTAAGCGTAGCCGATGGCAACGCCTGCCAGGATGGCTGCACCGACCAAGCCTGCAGCACCACAAACAGGACCGCACACAAAGAAGCCTCCGGCTCCTGCCTCAAGCCCACAACTGATAGGCTCGGCACAGTGTCCAGTTGGATCGGTATACCTGAGTGGATTATTGAGCACGTAGCTGTAGCGGTTGAGCGCCTGGGGATTGGCCGGCCCCATCGGACTCTCAGCCTCCTGCTGCTCCTCATCGCTCAACTGGAACCAGAAGCCCATGCTGCCCGTTGCCGCGTTGTGCCGGTTGAGTTGGGCGGCAAAGCCCGGCTCGTGGAAGTCCACCGTCAACGGCGTCGTGCTGCCACCACCAAGCGTCGCTGCACCACCACCACTCGCACTCGCCGCTCCCGGCACAATGCTATCGGGACTGCCGAACTTGCCGGTCATCGGATTGTACTGACGTGCGTGGTAGTACAGCAAGCCGGTGGCATCCTTGCGCTGCCCCGTGTAATTGTAGGACGTTTGAGACATCCCACCTAGAGTGCGTTCCTCGCCCTACGGTGCTCCCTGGTTGGTCGCTGTGGTAGTAGGTGAGCACCAGTCCCGTACTGCCCGAGACACTCAGCTGGGCGTTGAACAAGCACAAACTACGCTGCGAATTCCCTGCCCTCTCTATACCATAACTCGCTTAGCGATCTTTATAGAACAGAGAACATTGTACTATTCTATAAGCAAAAGCTCGTCTCGTATATCGTCACGCAGCTGATTGGGTGACACAACGACACCTTTATCATGGGGAGTAGGAAAAACGGCTACCAGTCGCCGATCATCCACCATCCCCGGCGTCCATCGCTCTAACCACATTGTTAAAGGTATTGATCGAGGGAAATGGTTAGCCCATTCATCTGATGCACAGGATGCTGCAAATCGTGGATGGGACCAGACCGGAACAACTTCGCGCTCATCAGCATATGCTAGTACCCATCCAGCTTCACTCGCCAAGCTCCATATGTGTTCCCAGTCAGCTACCTTTTTGACAAAGTAGGAGTAGCGTTGTTTACCTGACAAACCCAACACTGAGGCAAATTCTTGGTCAGCCATGGCTTGCATTATTTGTACCCTTCGTAATGGTGCTGTAGACGATGGAGATCGGCGTCTTGGAGATCACTATATTCGTACCCAAAACCGCTTCTAGCTTCAAATCCACGTCGATGAGCAAGAACCTTGCCCGGCGGCACTCGAATACTGTTCCTTGTGCCGCGATCTATTTGATTGATTTCCTGCTTCACCCAACCGCGATCAGATGATGAAGCCTTGTCGTCAGATGCAATGGCGCGTAAACGCGCTTGCTTACCAGCACGACCCCCTTCGGCACTATTGCCCGTTTGACTCTGCGTGCCCGAAGTGTCTGCTGCACTGTCCGGCCCACTTTCACCGCCACCTGCTGCTTCGCCATCCGCTACTTCGCCACCTGCTGCTTCGCCACCGCCATCACCACTGGCCCCACCCCCCCTACTATGTCCGGTGGGGCCCATCCGCCGCCTTCACTACCTTCACCATCTGTAGGAATGGCTTGATAATGCCCGGTCGGATCGGTATACCTGAGCGGATTATTGAGCACATACGAGTAGCGATTGAGCGCCTGGGGATTGGCCGGTCCCATTGGACTCTCGGCCTTTTGTTGCTCGTCGCCGCTCAACTGGAACCAGAAGCCCTTGCTGCCCGTCGCCGCGTTGTGCTGGTTGAGTTGGCTCGCAAAGCCTGGCTCGTGGAAGTCCACCGTCAAAGGCGTTGTACCGCCACCACCAAGCGTTGCCGCGCCACCACCGCTCGCACGTGCCGCTCCCGGCACAACACTATCGGGACTCGCAAATCGTCCCAAGGACGGGTCATAGTAGCGTGCGTGATAATACAGCAACGCCGTCCCGTCCTTGTGCTGCCCGGTGTAGTTCAGCGTCGTTTCACCAATGCTCGTACTGCCACGCGGGTCGCCGAAGGGCAGGAAGTCTTGCTGGCTGGTCAACGCACCACTGCTATTCGTGACCGCCGCCACACTGCCAAGCTGGTCACCATGCAGGTAGGACACCGTGTTCGTGGTGTTGGTGCGCGTGCGTTGTGCCACCACCTGCCCATTGAACACGTACAACGTCCGAATCACGCCCTGCCCCAGATCCGCTTCCAGCAGCCCACCCATGTACGCCGTCGTGATTCCGTTGCGCGTGCGCGAGATGCGCTCGCCATCGGCGTCATAGGTATAGGTCTCCTGGACATTGTCGTAGCCGGTCACGCTCGCGGGCTGGTTCTCGACATTAAAGCTGTACAGTTTGCCAGCCCCGGCCAGCTTCGTCCCATCGGCGTTGCAGTCGCACATGTTGCCGTTGGTATCATAGTTATACGGATAGGTCGTCGTGCCATTGGTCCGACTGCTGACGGCATGCGGTCGCACACTTCCAGGGCCACTTGTCGGATACGTGTAGCTGTACGCACCTTTGGTCTTCAGGTTGCCGATCGCGTCATAAGTATAGCTCTCGTCGTAGCTCCCACTCGCGCCGCCGCTCGTGGAGCCATGCGTCAGCCGGTTCTGCTCGTCGTAGCTGAAAGTCTGCGTTTGCCCAGCCCGGTTGTCCTGGATGCTGCGCACGTTGCCCGCGTTGTCGTATTGATAGGAGCGACTGAGGACGCCGGGCACGTCGAGCTGCTGCAGCCGTTGCATCGGTGCGAGATAGCTCCACGTTGGCACAATATAATTCCCCAAGGTCCACTGGAGGGGCTGATCTAGGGCGGTGTAGGAGGCGAGATTGGCATAGCAGCCGGTGCCACTCACACTCGAACAGGCACTCGAGGGTCGCCAGCCCGCATCATAGCTGTAGGTCACGGTTTCATCGGTGCTGCCATTCGTCTGGTACTGGATGCTCGCCACGCGCTCAGCACTGTCATAGCTGTAGGCGAGGCTGCGCGTCGAGGTGGTCCCAGGAATGTTGCTCCAACTAACACTGGCTTGATGGCCACGCAGGTCATACGTCCAGCGGACGGTGGCCGCAGCATTGATCATCGAGGTGCGCTGCCCTTTGCCGTTCGGCACACCCGCTTCATCATAGTTGAAGGTCGCCGCAGACAGCGTCCCGTTGGGATAGCTCTTGCCGGTTAGGCGGTTGAGCGCGTCGTAGCTGAAGGTGATCATCTGCAGCTTGGCATCCCGCTGGGTCAGCAGGTTCCCGTTCGAATCATAGGTGTAACTCCAAGACCCCATGTCTGGGTCAGTGCTACTCTGCTTGCGTCCGGCACTCTCATAGCTAAGGAGTGTGCTGTTACCCAGCTGATCAGTTGTTTTTGTGAGCAGATCGAGCGCATTATAGCTGTAGAGCGTCGTGGCATAGGAGGTCCATGAGCTGGAACTGCCATTTCCGCTATCTTCAACCAACTGTACGAGGCGACCGAGGGCATCGGTCCGCTCATACCGCT
Source organism: Herpetosiphonaceae bacterium (assembly GCA_013821605.1). GTDB lineage: Bacteria > Chloroflexota > Chloroflexia > Chloroflexales > Kallotenuaceae > JACDGP01. Next base: position 36,415 of record JACDGP010000043.1, on the reverse strand, counting down.
GGTGGCTGTTCTCATCGATCACCGCATGCGAGTGCCAATACGTCGTGCCGTTGAAGTAGATGCCGTAGCGATGCTGCACCGTCGTCGTGTCTGGATTGATGATCAGCAGCGGACGGCCCAATCCATCATAGGTCGTCGTCGTGGGGTTGACCCAGGCTGGTGCCGTGTATTGGTAGAAGGTATCGTTGGGTGTCTCCTCCAGATAATGGGGCTGTGACTGCTTGGTGACCTGTCCCAGCCCATCGTACTGTCATTCGCTGGCAATATTCTCTTGGCCGTTTTTGTCTTCTTGCTTGGTCTGGATCAGTCGTCCCAGGCCATCATAGAAGCGACTCGTAGGACGACCACGATCTGAGGAGCCCGCTGCCTGCCGCTGATAGACCAGCGTGTGGAAAGGTTGAGATGCTGTGTAGTCCGTGTAGTCGATCGTCTCCGTTGGATAACTTGCCGAGTCACCGGGTTTGACCAAGGAGGTCATGCGCCCGAAGTCGTCATAGCCCGCCGTGGTTTGGTTGCCATTGGGATCGGTGATCTTCGTCAGCAGACCCATCTGGTAGTCGTAATCGGCCTGCTCGGTCAGGGTCACACCATTGGTCGGCGGCTGGCTCACGCTGATAGAATAAGTTGACGAAAGGACCAACAAAAGCTATGCCTTGTCTTTACTGCGCACCTCGATCTTGAACAAATAAGAAAGTGAGGCGGTTAACGTTCAGCAAGGATGGAGCCAGCAAGCGCAGCAAAGACCAATAGGAGTAGCTTCCATTGTGGGGGAAGCGGAGAACCTTAGCTTATCTACAACTGTAGTGCTAGTGATATTTTGAAAGGATCAGATATAGTTTTTCAAGTGTTTGATTATAATCTTGCGGGTATAAGAAATTACCCACCCAGAAAAGGACACCGCGATTTTCAATGACTGACCAATGATGAGATAGAGACATAATGGTTGCTAGATCTTGCTCTGATAAACTCTTTACTATCTCTTCATTCCAGAAGTTCCCCCAAAAGATACCATGGGGAAAGTGTTGCTTACACTCTAAATCAGCCTCCCAACCAACCGCTGCTATAGAGGGAGCAAGCAAGCTAATCATCCCAAGTACTGTACTACGGAGCTTTGCAAAAATGGGATCTTCCCACTGCACTAAAGTATCACTCGGGTTCGGCAAAAAGTCACTGTCTTCAATATCGAGTGAAAGCCAAAAATATACATCCTCTTTCAATATATGGACATTGATTTCTACCTGCTCCACATCTATCAAGCTAGTAAGCTTTATGCTAGCTCGTTGCGCACGAGGTAGGAGTATTTTTATCTCGTCAAAATTTAAATAACGTATTTTATCTTCCTGTGTATTATCATATATAAAATCACCCTCACCAGGGACATAAATATTATAGCATCTCGAAATCATAGGATCATATTTCCAGCCTTCAGAACGAATTACGTCCAGCATTGAATTAATATTGTCCATATAAGAAGCAATTGGACCACACATTACTGCACTTACATAATTCGACATTATAATACCTCCTTTATTATAACCATTTCCATTAGCTATTACTCCAGCACGTAATTGATGGGTATATAATTCTTGACCTACTAGTGGTTCACCACCATGATTATGATGGATAAAACGAGTTCGCTCATTTGTCAAAACTACGGTGGCAAACCACTAGTGCACCCATCAAGCATATAAGCTCATGGTTTGTTCAAACTGACCAAAGCAACCACGCTTTTGATCTCCAGGAAAGCGGTCAAATTAACAAGAGACAGGGGAAAGGCTGGCAGAGTTCGGAGGAATTAAGCTTGGCTGCCACACCTTATCTCAGCACCTGACGATACCTCGGTTCCCTCAAGGCGTCGTCAGGTCGTTTGACTTCCATGTACGGCAATTGTCATTTGCATTCCTTCTATTTTAACCACTGTGCAGTACCGTTATTGACAAACCTTTGAAGTTTGGCTAAGCCGTCCGCATTACGTTGCAGAACCGTAACAACTTGTCCAGTTTCTGCATCACGCACGACACCAACTTCTCCTTGAATGTATTCAATGACGCGCATCCCTTTGAATGTACCAGCCCATATATGGTCTGCATTCATTGAAATATCATTGACCCGGTCTAGCGCCGCGATAACATTCGGATTCTCAGGGTCAGACATATTCCCTGCATAAGAGATTCCTAACAAGTCCCAGTGTCTTGCCAGCACGTGCTCGTCAATTGCGGTAACCAAGTTATCGGCAATCTCCTGGGCCTGATCAAGGAGTTCCGATGCTACTACTGCACCAGCACCAATTAACCCGCTTAGCCACTGCAAAACACTACCAGTAGAACCGCACTCCGGACACGGATCACCACCGAGGCCACCCCCACCGCACTCAGAACATACTTTATGCCCACTTGGATCAGTATACCTGAGGGGATTATTGAGAGTATAGCTAAAGCGGTTGAGCGCCTGGGGATTGGCCGGTCCCATCGGACTCTCGGCCTTGCGCCGCTCGTCGCTGCTCAACTCAAACCAGAAGCCCATGCTTCCCGTCGTCGCGTTGTGCCGGTTGAGTTGGGCGGCAAAGCCCGGCTCGTGGAAGTCCACCGTCAACGGCGTCGTGCTGCCACCACCAAGCGTCGCTGCACCACCACCACTCGCACTCGCCGCTCCCGGCACAATGCTATCGGGGCTGCCGAACTTGCCGGTCATCGGATTGTACTGGCGTGCGTGGTAGTACAGTAAGCCGGTGGCATCTTTGCGCTGCCCCGTGTAATTGTAGGACGTTTGAGACATGCCACCGGGGTTGCGTTCCTCACCCCACGGCGTGTAGTCCTGCGTACCCACACTCGTGCCATTACCCGCCGTCACGATGCTGCCCAAGTGGTCGCTGTGATAATACGTCACCGCGTTGGTCGCCACCGTCGCCGAGACCATCAACTGCCCGTTGAACAGGTACAAGCCACGTTGCGAACTCCCTACCACTTCGACCCACAAGCCACCTAAGAAGACCGTGGTCGGATTGCTGCCCGTCGTGACCGTCACCCGCTCGCCATCCGCATCTAATGATGGGCGTGGAAGATGACGCAAGGTAGAAGTGTTCTGGAAAATACTCAATGTGCAAATGCGGAGGAACTGAGTCAAACGTACTGCTCTGCTCTGAAAGCCAGATAATAGTCTCTTTCAGGATGCAAAGTCCCTCAAGCGAACCGGTAATTATCAGCATGGTTCCTTGGCGTTCGAACCGAACGGCTCCTTCTACGAAGACAACGTGGATCATTGTCAGAAAACCATCAAAAGATTTGACGGATGGTTGACTTGGCATCTCTAAGGCATGTTCATGAGGATACGGACCATGAACGAGTGCCTTAGCAAGCTCTCGGAGTGCTCTAGCACCACCTTCAAGTATTATCCCGATTGTCGTTGGACCGCTTGTGTCAAACTGTCCAACGACGCCTAGATTAGCTACCTACTCCGGCTTTCGCATTCTTCAGGGTAGAGACGACCATCCTAGTCAAGGAGGCAGCTATCATTCCTTTTCCTCTTGAACTAGCGAAAGTACAGACCCTGTCCACCCGTAAAGTGTAATCCCCCCGTTCGTCAACTCGATGAGGAGGTCGCCTCCGTCTGGGCCTCGCGCTCCAATGTCGAAGCTGCCCTGTGCCTCCAAGATGTGTTGATCACCCCACGGCTCAATATCGAGTTGTTGTGGCGTGTCTCGGTGGTTCATTATTCGGATTCGAACACCTATATCCCTACCTAGTCTCATCTCGACTCTCCATTACTGCTGATTACTGAGGAGTTCGACCGCTCGTTGCATAAGCTCGGCTCGACCAGGAGCACTCGGATTACTGGGATTCCTAACAATTTCGTTAAGGTAGAAGTCACGCCAAGCCTTGGCCATATCAAGAGTGACACCATTACTCTCCAATTCCTCCGAAGACAGGGTCGCCATCCGTGCTCTCGCGACGTCGCTCCCGGTACCCCATTGCATGACCTTACTGCCAAACTCGGCAACGGTACTTACGCTCGCAGGAATATCAGGGACTGGAAGTCGTTCGACAGCTTGATCAACGGCTTCTCCGAGTAAGCCTGAAAGTACGGCGATGCCACCTTCAACTAACCAAGTAAGTCCGGCACCAGCGGCAGCTCCTCCAGCAGTATAGACGACCGCCTCCCAGAAGTTAACATGGCCCCAGTGAGTATAGAGGTAATAGCCGAGAGCACCAACGCCACCGATAATGGCCCCAACTGCCCACCAAATGAAATGTCCCGTCGGATCGGTATACCTGAGCGGATTATTGAGCACATACGAGTAGCGATTGAGCGCCTGGGGATTGGCCGGTCCCATCGGACTCTCGGCCTTTTGTTGCTCCTCGCTGCTCAACTGGAACCAAAAGCCCATGCTGCCCGTCGCCGCGTTGTGCTGGTTGAGTTGGTTTGCAAAGCCTGGCTCGTGGAAGTCGACCGTTAGTGGCGTTGTACTGCCACCACCCAGCGTCGCCGCACCGCCACCACTTGCACTCGCTGCGCCCGGCACAATGCTATCGGCACTTGTGAAGCGCGCCAACGCTGGGTCATACTGGCGCGCATGATAGTCCAGCAAGCCCGTGGTATCCTTGCGCTGCCCGGTGTAGTTGAAGGCCGTCTGCGGCATGCCGCCCGCATTCCGTTCCTCGCCCCACGGTGTGTAGTCCTGCGTGCCCACGCTCGTCCCGCTGCCCGCCGTCACGATGCTGCCGAGGTGGTCGCTGTGATAATAGGTCAGCCCCAGACCGGCGCTGCCCGAGACCATCAACTGCCCGTTGAACAGGAATAGGCCACGTTGTGAACTTCCCACCACTTCAACCCACAGTCCACCGAGGAAGACCGTGGTCGGATTACTGCCCGATGTGACCGTCACCCGCTCACCGTCCGCATCATAGCCGTAGCTTTCGTTGGCGCTGCCCGGTCCATTAATCGAACTCGGCGTATTGTCATAATTCCACGTCCACGTCCGCTGCCCGTCGGTCGTGACGTTGCCGTTGGCGTCGTAGCCCCAGCCGGGAGAGCCGTCCATCGTCCAGATCGCATGTGGTCGGCTCCCGCCATTGGCCAGGTACGTCATCGTGTGGCTGCCTTTGGTCAACAGGTTGCCAATGGCATCGTAACTATACCCTTCGTTGGCCGTGGTCGTGCTGCCTTACTGCCCATGCCAGGACGTCAGCCGGTCACGCTCGTCGTAGCTGAACTGCTGATATTCAGCCGTGCGGTTATTCGTCTTGGCGGCGACGTTGCCGCCAGGGTCATAGCCATAGCTCATGTCGAAGAGCTGGCCGAGGTTGCCGCTGGTGCCCACTTGGATGCGTTGCACCCGTCCCGTCGTTGCAGAGTAGCTCTGGGTCTGGATGGTGCCATCACCGAGCATCCAACTGGTCGGCTGGTTCAGCGCGGTGTACTGCACGCCCGTGACATAGTTCACGCCCGTATGCTTGGACCACATATTGATCGGTCGCCACGCGGCATCGTAGGTATAGCCCATCGCCTCGTAATCGGGGTAGTAGATGGCAACTGGGCGGTCGGCACTGTCGAAGGTATGCGCAAAGGCGCGCAGACTGCCGAGCGCGGGAACATTGTACTCCTCGCGCACCTGATGGCCGCGTGCATCATACTGGTAGTTGACCGTGTCGGTGCTGTTGGTCATCGAGGTGCGCTGGCCCCGTCCGAAGTTGGCGGATGAGCCATAGTTGATGGGCGAGTTGGCTCCGACCGTCGTCGCATCATAGCCAAAGGAGGCTGTTTGACCGTTGGGATAGCTCTTCCTAATCAGGCGGTTCAGCGCATCGTAGGAGAAGCGGATCGTCTGCGTCTTGTTATCGGTCTGAGACGTGAGGTTGCCGAGCGGTGCGGCATCACCGTTCGCGGCATAGGAATAGCTCCAGTTGCCCATGTCGGAGTCATCTATACTGGTCTTGCGCCCGGCACTATCATAGGTAATCTGGGTTGTGTTCCCTAAGGCATCGGTAACCGTCTTGAGGAGATCGAGCGCATTATAGGTATAGGTTGTGGTTGCATAATTCGCCCAGGTGTTTGGACAGCCAGTATTATACTCGGGCCAGTACGTGCTGCATTCTCCGGTGAGTTCATAGACGTTGCGCAGTCGCCCAAGCGAATCATAATCCCAATGCGTCCGGTGGCGGTTCGCATCAACCACATCGTGGTAATGCAAGTTGTTATAGATACCCCAATGGTCTTCCGTAAAACTGGTGTCGGGATTGGTGGTCTTGAAGACCCGTCCTAAGCCATCATAGCTGGTGGTGGTCCAGTTCTCCACGTTGTCCGCCTGCACGGGCGACAGGTACCAGAAGGTGGTACTCGGCGTCTCACTGACGTAGTGCGGCTGCGACTGTTTCGTCACATGGTTCAAGCCATCATACTGGTAATCCGTGACGATGTTCTGCGCCGCGTCCTGGCTCTCGTGCTTCTCCTGGATCTGGCGCCCCAGCCCATCGTAGAGATAGGTGTTCGGTCGTGTTGCGCCACTCCCGGCAAACTCATACTGGGTCACGACATAGCGGACTGGCTGATCCCAATCGGCATACTGCACGGTCACGGTAGGAACTTGACCACTATCGCCCGGCTTGGCCCGCTTGATCATTCGTCCATAGCCATAGTATTGAGCGCAGTTGACCTCGCCCGCGACTGGCGTGGTGTAGGCAGCTTTCGTGGAGTCGAAGACGTCCACGCAGTTGACGGTGCTAGGATCGCCGTTGGGACCAACGGTCTTGATCAGCGTGCCCATACGGTAGTCATAGGCGGCACTTTCGGTCAGCGCAATGCCATTGACCGTGGGATGCGTCACACTGATCGGGAGCGCATGGAAGATCGAGTCATAGGCGGTCGTCGTCGTCCAACTGGTCGAGCCATTGCCCGGACCGCTAAAGCTATTGCTCGTGCCATTGTACAGCTTGGTCCCCGCTCCCGCATAGCTCGTGACGCTGGTACGGTTGCCGTAGGTGTCGTACTGAAAGCTCGTGTCGGTCGAAGAGAGGGTCATGCCCTGAGCGCTCGGTTGATTCGGCACATTGGAATACACGCGCTTGAGCGTCAGCTTGCCCGGGCTGTTGACCCCGCTGTTGATCCCTTCGCTCGTTGTATTGCCGTCGTACATATACACCGTCAACGCCTGTTGATTGGTGTTGCCGTCCCTCACAAGGTCGAAGTCGGGCCGATCAACGATAAAGTGCGTGCCGTCGTCCAGCGTGTTGAAGTGGTGCTCCGTGGAGCGTACGAGGGTGCCCATCTGATCGTGCTCGTCAATACGTGTCAGGTTGCCATACTGCCCTCCACCCTGTTGCAGACTCGTATCGTAGAAATAATTGATTGTTTTGGTGACCGGCGTGTTCGTTGCTTCCCAGGCCATCTCGACCATCTGCACCTCAGCAACAAAGGCGTGCCACAACCCTGTCGCTTCGTCGGCATACCCCATAAATGTGGTCGTGAAGCTGTGCTGCGTTTCGGCCAGCTTATTCCCACCACTATCCCAAACCTGCGTGTCGTACTCCCGCCCTTTCAGAAACTCGCGGTCCCGCAGTTGTTGGAAGCAGGTATCGTTGTTGATGTTGGTCGCGTTTCCAGTACCCGTCGGGTTACAGCCATTGCCGCTCGCATCCAGATCACCCTGGAAGAAGAAGTGCTTGGTCTGTGTCCCGTTCGGGTCGGTCTCGACCACCAGTTGGTGACCACGGAACTCCCACAGCGGCAGGTGGACCAGCGCATTGGTGTAATCCGTTGTATACCCCATATGCTGGCTAAAATAGACCGGCGCTGAGTTAGGCCAATATTGCGTCGCACTCGAGTCATTCGTGCCGCCGGAGCCTTCCGAGTTCAGTTCGGGGCTCGTATAGCTATAGTGCCAAGCGAAGGGAGTGGTGCGACCATCACTTTCCGTGCGGACCGTCACGCGCCGGTGGTTCGACAAGACCGATTTGCCGGTGACCTGATCGATCTGCTCATAGGTATAGCTCACCGTCCCGCCTTGTCCATTCGTGACCTGGTTCAAGCGGTTCCAGTCATTGCTCGGGACGGAGTTCGTGCCGCGGCTGCCGTAGCTGAACGTGGTTGGTGGCTGATTACTTGAACCGTCGTTTGCAATCCGCGCTACATTCTTGAGTGTCAGCTTGGGATAGCCCGCGTCCACCTGGTTCCCGTTGATTGTTTTATCGGGGTAGAGGCTAGCGCTCGCGTCTGCATACCCGAGATTCCACTGACGCATCAGTTGCCAGGAGCCTTGGCTGTTCGTATCTACCTGGATCATGTCCAGGCGGCGGCTCTCATGTGGCGAGGGACCATTCTGGTTCGTGGCTTTATCAAAGACGGTGTCAATGCTACGTGCGGATGAAAAGAAGAAGAAAGCGTAGCGGTCAGAGGCCCCGGTGTTGAGGTTGCCACCCCAGGTGATGTTTGTGGGCCACAGATCGGGATCAACTGTCCCGCACCCTACACCACTCGACAACCGGTTATACCCATAATGCATCGTATTGCCGTAGACATCGGTAACTTGGCTGAGTGCCCAACGGTAGGCTTCAAGCCCACATGTCCCCCAGCCCCACCATGCATCCTCACCATAGTCATACTCGGTACCGTCCTTGGTCCAGATTTTCCACACGTAGCGTCCCTGGGTCGTGCCATAGCCGCGGCCACCGAGGGCCGGCGCGCTCACGATGCGGGCTTTCAGATAGGTTTCCGTGCTCGGTCGCCAGGCCCATTGGGTTGGATCACCGGAATTGGCATTGTTGACCAGCGCTTCGGCACGCACCAAATCGAAGCTTTGACCGTTGAGCACCAGCGAGAAATAATCGTAGGTGTTGCTGAACAACTGCGTCTTGTTCCGCATGATCGAGCCGGTATCCAGACTCCAGCCTTTGCCGACCCAGCCAGCCTGCAGCGTGTCTCGCATCCCGATATGGCCATCCGTCATGGTGGTGTCATAGTTCAATTGGAGTTGCGGCTTGATGCCATTGGGACCGGCTGGCGTATCAATCGGGATGCTCGCTGTCGCTGCTCCTGTGAAGGTGCTCGTCTGGAAGCCCTGGAGTGAGGGTATAAACTCAGAGGAGGCCGGCGACCCATCTGAAAACTGATAATCGCTAAAGTGCGAAACCTGGGCACTCGCGGTATGGCTGCGTGGATCGACCGTCGTCGGCAGTGTGACCCAGCCACCAGTGGTGCCTGCTCCATGGCCATTGGGCAGCGCCTCGTTGTACCAGAAGAGGGTCAGATCATCCTCGGCGATGTCGAGTGCTTGCAACTGCTGCGGCGTATACCGGAGGCTGAGCGTCAGGGGCTGTGCGAACTGGTGCACGGCCTGATGCCCCACGTCCTCGGCGTGCAGGAAGAAGGTGCCAAAGCCGCGACGTATCCCGGCAATCTTGGGCGGTTCGACCTCGCCAGTATCCGGCGTACGTGTGGCCCGTAGGCGTAGTGGCTGCGTTGCGGCACCCGACGGCACGCTGACGGTGACGCGACCATCGGGCATTTGGAGCGTCGCGCGCTGCCCAGGGGTAAAGGGTACCGGGGTCGGTGGCGGCGGGCTAAGGAGAATGAGTGCAGCGAGCCGCGCACCGCTGGATCGAGGAACAACACCACTGCCACTGGACGTGGACGAGACAATGGCACCGCCATCCGTCGGCGGGTGAAACCAGGTCCGGATCGGCAACGGCGGTCGTACCGAGTGGGACCGGTAGCATGACTACCGGCTGCACAGCGGGGTCGGGCGCATAGTTCTGGATGGTGAGCGTGATGCTGACAGTCTCGCCGATCTGGGGTTGATCCGGGCTGACCGCGATGGAGAGCTGCAAACTCGGCAGATGCGGATCGGTAATGGGCGGGACCGTATGCGGCGTGAGCGGTGGTGGTTCAATCGGATCGGCCGGTGTTGCTGGCGAGAGCGGATGGGCACCAACGTGTGCCATGGGGAGAAGACTCGCAAGCAGGGCGACAAGGACGAGCAACGAACAACGGCGTAAGCGCTCCATCATATCCTCATTTCTTGATATCACCGGACGACGGGGAGAGACAAGCACCAGTGAATGTCGTGAGAACCCAAACCCAATAGGTCGAACAATCTATGGGAGATGGCAACCAAGCACGCTAGAACTGCACCTCCACAGGAGTCGAAGACGAAGAGATCGACAGGTTGTCAGGTTAAGTAAGTATCAGGTGGGCGTCGAAGGTTCAGGTAGAAGTAGTATCAACTAGACTATAGTCCCATACAATCCATAGTCTGGTAAGCAGTACTTTAGTCCTAAGAATGTATAGTCCTTGTAGATGCACAGCGCGCCAAAGATGCCTCCTTCACAATACAGCGTGTGCTAACACTTCGCGTTCCTGAGCAATAACGGTTGTGAGCGTTTTATAGCCGACCGTATCGAACAGGACGGTGAGACTATCGTGGAGCACCGCTGGGTACGAGCCTGGAGGAAGGGGCAGCAGGCGAAGGAGATGCTTATTGCTTGACGTGCAAGACTGTGGCGGACACCCCCTATGATAAGCACAACCGGTTGTTACCGCTGGCTTTTGGTATACTTCCAGCAATGACGATCGACGTTACGGAAACTGGAGACACATAATGGAGCAGGAACAACCGAAAGAATTAGTTATGTACGGGCGCAGTTGGCCATGCCCCGATCAAATGCGTACCGAGCGCTTTCTGCAGGCCAACAAGATTACTTATCGCAAGGTGCTGATTGACCAGAACCCGGCGGCGGGTGAGCTGGTTGAGCACTACGTGGGCCATCGTAGTGTTCCCACGATGGTGGTGGCAGCTGCCGGTTCCGACGAACCTGTGGCTGAGCCGGCACCGCTTCCGACCGGGCGCTCGACGCGTTCATTTGATCGCGGCACACTCATCACCGAGCCAAGCGACGAATCGATGCGTACCTTTTTGCGCAAGCATGGGTTGTTCGAATAGCAAAGCTGAAGAGTTTTAGCCGAACTCAGAGCAATGCCCCTGCTCCTTCCATCTTCGGGTGGCCAGGAGCGGGGGTTTGTTATGCTTGGAGTTGGGCGGCCAGACGTTGGGCTACAAACGGCTCGCCCCAGCGGGCAGCATCTACCAAGAGTGCACTGGCGCCTGCAGCGAGGTAGTCACGAGCCATGGCAAGGTCGCTGATACCGCCCTGGGCAACCAGTGGTACCTCGACGACCGAGCGAACCAGTGACAGTTGATGCAGCACCAGTGGCATGACTGCCGGCCCATACAGCCCTCCCGCCAGCACGCTCCCATCTTGCAGCATAGCAGCGTGCGGAGCTGCTGCCACACACAGCGCATCTGCCCCTGCAGCCACAAGCTCTTGCGCCAGTGGAGCGGCATCGGGCACGAGCGGCAGGGTCACCAGCAAGGGCAGCAGTGTTCGTGTACGGATCGCATGCACCACCCGACCGCTGAACAGCCCTTCGATCTCCAGCACCAGCCCGGCTAACCCTTCCACACCTGCCAGCCGCGACACGGTCTCCAGCAGTTCGTCGCCATTCCCCAACACGCTCGCCCATACCGGCGCTGTTGACCGGCTCCAGCGCCGAGCATCATCGCGCAGTAGCGTCCGCACACTGATGGTTGGGCGATGGCTCAACAGCAGCCCGGCCGGTGTCGCCGCCCAACACGGTGGCGGGAGGTGGCGCGTGTGCACTGTTACGGTTCGTGTCAGGACGGCCCCGACCTGTGACACATCAAGCTCGCGCATGGCACAGCCGGTAGCCACGAGCACCGGCGAACGGAGCGGCACACTATACGGGTTATGGGGAGCCAGATCAATCATGGTCGAGATATCCACAAAAATAACGGAGCAGCAGACTATATGGGTTATGGGGCGCGAGATCAACCATGGCCGAGATATCCACAAAAATGTGGAAAACGTGGGATTATGGGGGATAATGTGGGAAATGTGTGGGATAGTGCTGGGCTTGCGGTGTATGCGCTATCACCTGCGCCAGCGCTTCGTCCGCCTGCTCAAGCTGATTATCGAACAGCAGCACCGGCATTGGCGTGCCCCGTCTACTCGTTAGGTAAATCGTACAGGCCCAGCGCGGCTGACGACCGAATTGTGGCAACCCCATCTGGTGCACTTTGGTAATGATCGACCATCGCACGCGGCGATGCTGTAGCGGTGCGTCGATCTCAACGGCATCCCCAGTGATATGCAACCGGAAGCGTAGTCGCCCTAGCTGCGCCCGCAGGGTAAAGAGCAGGATGATCATCAACAAAGGACCAAAAAGCTTCGGCCAACCACCGAGCCGTGCCCAATTTGTGACGAGTGCCCATAGCAATAGCAACAGCGCCAACAGTGCCAGAACCAGCATGCCGGCAGCCTGTCGGCGCGCCGCAGCACCATAGCGGTAGTCGAGCGAGGCGCGCGACGGAGCTGCCACATCCCGTATCACGCGCGTACGCCCGTCAACGGTGATGCGGGCTGCGCCTCGTCGCTGGTGTCCGGGGTCATGCCCTGCGGCCGAGCCGCTGCTACCGGCAACTGCTGAGCGAGCCAGCGCATGATCGCTGCGACGATCGCCGGCCCTTCAGGGCCGGTCACCAGCATATGATCAGAATCCCACCAGCGTAAGACTTTATCGGCGCTCCCTAGGCGCTGGTAGAGCTTGATCGAATAGCTCGCCGGAATCGTCCTGTCGAAGCGTCCATGCATGATCAACGTTGGCTGTGTAATCTGCTTGCCGAGCCGGTCAGCGCGACGAGCCAGCCGGTAGAACTGGTCGATTGCAGCGGTCGACAAACGAACTTGCCGCCGTAGCATCGCCTGTACAGCAGGATCGTCAAAGTCAGCATCAACTGGTGCTCCCGCCGCTAACTGGGCACGAACCTGCGGACTTTGGAAATCGGCCCCAGCAAATGGATAGAACCACGGCCTGACGTACTTCAAGGCCCGCAAGAGCGGCAGTTGCACATGATCGATCCAATGACGGCCTAGTCCGAGTGCTGGTGCCAGCAAGATCAGCAGGTCGGGCGGTTGCCGGGTCATCTCCAGCAGGCTGAGTGCACCACCCATCGAAAACCCGATCAGGACGATCACACGGCAACGCTTACGCAGCTCGACTAACTGCTCATGGACCGCTGCAGACCAGGCTTGCCAGCGATACTTACCGAGTTCGACATTATGGTTGCCATGACCGGGCAGCAGGGGCAACGCCACACTATAACCACACGCCGCAAGCTGATCGGCTAAGGGCCGCAGGTCGTCCGGACCGCCGGTAAAGCCATGTACCAGTAAACAGCCGATTTCATTGCCGGCAACAAAGAACGCGCATTGATCCACGCACTGCCTTCCTTGCTATCATCATATGGGAATCGTAGCATACAAAAGCGCTCCGGACGCGAGCAATTAATGCACCGGTCAATACAGCCGGCGCTTCATCAAATGGTGCTCCACTGTTCCAGCCAGCGTAACCCTTGACGGTCAGGCGTTGACGGTGTTAGAATCCATGTGCGATAGTTCCATCATTGGTATGGAGGGTATCTGCACAGAAAGGTGGCAGTATGATTCGAGTAACTGTTGATAGTATTCGCGTAAGTCTGCTCACGCAACAGCGTATTGTGCTGCTGCGCGATAGTGATAACCGACGCTATCTGCCGATCTACATTGATCCCTTCCTGGCCGAGGCGATTGCTCGTTCCATGCAAGGTGAAGCGCCACCGCGCCCCATGACCCACGATCTGCTCAAAAACATTATTAGCGAACTAGGTGGGTCAGTCGAGCACGTGCTGATCTCGCAATTACAGGAAGGCACATACTATGCCTTGCTGTCGATCAACACGCGTAACGGACGGCGTGAAATCGATGCGCGCTCAAGCGACGCGATCGCCCTGGCACTACGTGCGGACGTGCCGATCTATGTTGCCGAAGCGGTCTTGGACCAAGGCGGTCAAGCGATGGATGAGGAAGAGGAGACAGAAGAGGAAGAAACTCCCCTGCTGCCGGCTCCCCGAGGTTCGGAACGCACCGAAACCGAGCGACGCCCAACCACCACCGCCCGTGAAGAAACCGAAGAGCGCGACGTCAACGAGGAAAGTTTATCGGTCTTCCGCGATTTTATTAATAGTCTCGAAAAGCCAAAGCCGCCCGAAGAAAGCTCATAAACGTAACGGATAACGTGAAGCGTAGCAGCTATCAGAACATCTGGTAGCTGCTATTTATTGCAAAGAGTTTTATGCAAATATAATCCACACGTAGCGTGCAACATGTGGATAAACACGATGTTGTTGTGGATAAACTCTACGTTATGTGGATAACCACGGCGGGCTATGGTACGTAGCTTGGGGATACGTGACCGATAGTTGGGGGTATGTCGGTGATTATTTCAACGAAGGAGCACGGATGGGGATAGTGGGGATGGCTATCCCCAAAGTAGGACTAGCGATATACATCTCTGCCATCAGCTAGAACGTAGTTACCAACGTATCCACATCCCCTACTACGACTACTTACTTTAATAGAGAAGGAAAAGAGTGAGGATGTGGAAAGCTAAAGCCATTGGTCCGGCGGTTGCTATACGGCGAGCCATGGGAGTAGGAGAAATAGGATGCAAACAACTGATCAATCGGGAACTCCAGGGTTTCCACTAAATCCATTACAGACCGTTCTTACAACCTCGCTATCACAAGAAGCCCATGCACTGGTACGCCAGTTGGGCAGCGTGCTTGCCCTTCAGCCAAGTGACCACGTTTTGTTGATTCCAGGTGATGTGGGTATGACCGGCTTGACGCTGGTGCAAAGCTTTGGTTGCCACGTTACGATGTTGACCGATACCGATTTTGCGGTTGAGCCCAACGACAACCGCTTGGTGATTGAACGTGGCGTGCTTTCCGCATTACCTTTCGACGCCGCTTCTTTTGACGTCGTCATCGTCGCCAGTCCCGTCACGACCAACCTTTTGCAAACCGCGCGCGAACTGGCGCGGGTGTTGCGTCATGCTGGTCGCTTAGGTATGGTTGCGCTGTCACCGTATCGTGACCAACTCGCCGCCGATGCGAGTGCCCAAGTTACGCAAGCTCCCGTGTTGACCCAGACGCGACCGGCTGCAGTTTACCGTGCCATCCTCGGTGAAGCTGGGTTTACCGCTTTTCTAACCGAAGATCGACGTCGCGCAGTCCGGCAATCGGCTGCGACTGTCTACCGCGAGCACATGCTCCGGAGTGAGCCAGAAGATACTGCGCTCAGCTTGTTAGCGAGTGGTGGGTTGAATGTCACGTTAATTACGGCAGAAAAGGCCCTCTAGCACACGCAATACAGACTGCCGCTTGAGGGTGTGGGGCTGCGGCACATGCATTGCGCCCCAAGGGAAGCTGCGGTATACTATGGGCCGCTGTTGGTCTGGATCAATTGGGTCTTACGCGGCGCACACTTGCTAACCCCGCCAGGGCCGGAAGGCAGCAACGGTACGTGAGTCACTGTGGGTGTCGTAGGGTCGCCTAATTGGTTCAGGCCTCAGCTTTTAAAATGGTCAGCACCGGCTGACCATTTTTGATGTAGCACAGTACCCACGCAAAGGAGCGTGCATGCGTAACTCTTGGCGCCTGACCATGCTGTTGTTTGCCCTCACCGGCGTCGTTGAGTCGCTTGCCTTCGGACACCTCGGTGCCTTCACGCCTTTGTACCTCAAACAACTGCATGTCGCCGACACTTCGATCCCGACTTGGACCGGTCTCTTGGGTGCGCTCGGCTTTGTGCTGGGCTTACCGCTCCTGCCCTTCTGGGCGGTCTGGGCCGACCGTTATGGCCGTAAGCTGATCATTGCTCGTTCGGCCTATGTCGAAGCCGTCCTGTTCGTGCTGGCGGCTTTCAGCGTCAATGTTTGGATGTTGGCACTGGCGCGCTTTCTGACCGGCTTTGTGCTAGGCAACACCGGCATCATGCTGGCCGCTCAAGCCGAAACGACGCCACGAGAGCGGCTGGGAACCGCCGTCGCCATTATTGGTGCCGGTCCGGTGCTGGGACAAGCGTTAGGACCGGCCTTCGGCGGTCAGTTCATCGAACACTTCGGCATTCGTGGGCTGTTGCTGCTCGATGCCGGACTGACCATGATCATTGCGCTGCTGCTCACATTGATCTTACGGGAACAGCTTCAGCCACGAGCAACGAGTGAGTCGGTTTGGGCCTCGATTGGTGCTGCAGGTCGCAACATCGTTGACCAACCACTGGTCGTGCGCTTGTTCGCCCTTAACTTTTTGGTCGTGCTTGGCATTACCACGGTCCAGCCCTACGTGCCCCTACGGATCGCCGACCTATACAGCGGTCCGGCTGCCCGCTTACCCAGCACAATCGGTTTGGTGCTGACCCTATCGGGGTTAGGTATGGCGCTCATGACTCCCTTGTGGGGGCGTTTAGGTGATCGCTTCGGCTTTATGTTGGTACTACGCCTGACGATCATTGGCATTGTGATCGCCCTTGTCGGCCAGACCGTGAGTGCGGCGCTGGGACCTTTCCGTGACTGGCGGATAGCGCAAGGCCTGGTGCAAGGCGGGGTGGACGCCACGATCGTTGCGTTGATCGCCCTGCGCGTTCATCCCGAACGCCGTTCGGCGGTGCTCAACTTTTCGCGCTTGCCGGCACAATTTGCCTGGTTTCTTGGTCCACTGCTCGGTGCTACGACCGCGAACTTTGGTATCCCAGTCGTTTTTGGCGCGTCGGCGGTGCTGGTAGGGCTCGGCGGCATCCTCAGTGTCACGCTACGCCTCTCCGCAGGGAGCGCAGCCTCAGCAACCGGTTTCTCAGCCAATACGACCGAATAAGTACGCTGCCGCTGATGCAACATTGCTCCAGCCTTGCGCGTCATAGCGAGCACACAACAGGCAAACGATAAGGAGGGCAAACATGCATACGCAGCTCATGCGCTCAAGCAACGAGAAGCTGATCGGTGGAGTATGTGGCGGCTTAGGCAACTATTTTGGAGTCGATCCGGTACTGGTTCGGCTTGGCTTCGTTTTGATGACCTTCGCCACGGGCATCGGTGTTATTTTGTATGTCGCCCTGTGGCTGGCAATGCCACAGGATGGCGCACCGTCGATGGTCAACCAGGCATTCACCGGTGTCCAACAGTTTGGTCAGCAGGTCAGCCATTCGGTAGCAGCAAACACCCCGACACAACCGCGCTTCGATCCGCAGACCGGTCAACCGCTGGCCCAGCCGATGTCAACCGTCGGTCGTAACCAAAAGCTTGGCGTCATCCTGCTTGGGCTCGGCGCGGTGATGCTGGCCAGCTTTGTCCATTTGAGCGGCCCCGTGTTGGCACTGATGCTCCTGGCAACCGGTGTTTACCTGTTGCGCAAGAACTAATTCGCGCTCCGATAAGATAGTGCGGTCTGCCGACAGCTATAGGCAGACCGCACCTGTATTTCATGAGCAGCATATCACTATGAGCATGGGCGGCTATGGCACAATTTTGAAGTACACAATTGACTGCTGCTGGCTCGCCTTGCCCAAGAAGACAAAATACCACAAGCCCTTGGGCATGGTGCTCAGTACAGTTGTGTCGTAGGGGATGCCATCAACGGCACCAGTTGATCCGCTTCGTACAATTGCTGTCGACCGCATGGCCTTGCCGGTCGGATCGGTAAGCCAATAGGCGATCGCTTCACCCGGCGCAAAGTTAAAGATATCCATTGTGATCTGTGTCCCCGCCTTAAAGCACGCGCTCGGGGCAATACGCGCATTCACAGGTGCAGGTACACCGCTGCATGGATTAGGTGTCGCCGTTGGTTTAGGCGTTGGCGTTGGCGCCGGTGGTGTGAGCGTACCCAGTCGTTCCTTGCCCAGGAAACCAAGCAGCACGACGTTACCGGCTTCGGAGTGCAGTTCGAAGCGTGCTCGCTCAAACCACTGCGTCAAGACGCTATCACCATTGGCATTAGTTTCTAGCTGTGGCTCCGAGATCGGATAGCCGAAGAGCGCCAAGCTTTCCCGTTCACTGACACCTGCATCCCCCAAATCTAGCCCGTAGCCACGCCAGTAATCCCAAAACGTGCCATCAATCGCATGCCTCGTCTGAGCGAAATAGTGCGGCTTTGCTGGATCGCCCTTAGGCAAGCTTTGCCAATCCCGACCCTGCGCCTTGAGCACCTCAACGCCCAGCCGACCGAGCAGCACGTCATAGGGCGCGACCAGTTCGGGGTGTTGCTCAAAGCGATTGCGCTCAAACCATTGCGTCTGATAGCTCTTTTGTGTATCTGTATTGACCTCAGCACGCTGTGCTGTAATGGGATAGCCAAAGACCGGCAGACCACCGTTGCTGCTCCAGAAGCTACTGAACCGGCCATCAATACAGTTGGTGATGCTGGGCACGATGGGGAAGCACTGTGGGGCTGCAAGCAGGCTGGTCGCCGGTAAAATAAGGAGGAGCGCGAGCAGGGCAACGATGACGACCGATAGGCGACGATGCATAGTGAATCCTTTCTTTGGCCTATGATTGGCTGCTAGACTGAAAGCAAAATGGACTTTCTTCATTATATAGCAGCATGGGATGCGGCATATCAATCAGCACCGCCCCTGACCACGCGCAGGGGCGGTGCGACGTTTGGAGGTAGCGGAGCTAGCTATAGCTTTTGAGATCAGCCAGAGCAGTATTCAATCGCTGATTCTCGCGCTGTGCTTCCGCGAGTCGTTGCTCCAACTCGGAAACGAGATCACCCGTTAGCCGCCGCTCGATGCCCTCTTCTACCAGGGCTGTAGCCAAGCTCGCACAATAGCTCTCAAGATCGAGTTCCAGAGGACGACCGGACTCCGTATCCACCATCCTACCCTCAACGACGTCAGCATCCTCAGCATGCAGCCGGCGAGCCTCCGCTGCCAACTTTTCGTACACCCCGTCATCCAACTCGATACTAAGTACCTGCATACGAGACCCCTCCACTCGGCCGATAAAAGATACTCGTTTCGCCCAAACCGAATTCCACGCTGCCCTACTTGGAGTTAGTCGTACCATTGCTACCTGTGTAGACCAGCCGGTAGAGTCGTCCGACGTGAGTACCGGGATCATCATCCGCAATAATGAGGCCGCCCGAGTTATCGATGACCAACCCAGCCGGTCGGCCCCACCATGTGCCGTCAACCAGCCAGCCGCGCACCAAATCTTCTTGGCCAACCGGTTGCCCATCTTTGAAGCGGATGCGAACGACGTTATAGCCTTCCGGTGCGCTCCGCTCGCTCGAACCGTGAATCGCTACGAGCGCATCATCTTGATAAGCCGGTGGGAATGCCGTGTGATCATAAAAGATCATGCCGAGCGGCGCGATATGTGCGTCCATGGTATACGCCGGCGGCAGCGTATTGGCACACTTCGCTGGATCATTAAACTCTGGGTTAGGCACGCGGTTGCCGTAGCAGTAGGGCCAGCCGTAGTTCCCGCCCTGTACGATGTGATTCAACTCTTCGGGCGGGATGTTGTCGCCCAGCTTATTACGACCGTTATCGACGCCCCACAGCTCGTTGGTACCGGGTCGAAATGCAATACCAACCGAGTTGCGCAGGCCGCTCGCGAAGACTTCTCCGCCGCTACCGTCAAGGTTGAAGCGCATCACGGAGGCCCGCCGCGGATCGTCTTCCACGCATAGATCGCAGGACGAGCCGATCGAAATATACAGTTTGTTATCCGGTCCGAGTGCTAGGGTGCGCGTTTGATGACCATACAGCGGGTCGCGACCGGTCGGCAGATCGATTAACTTGGTATACGGTGCTGGCTGACCGTCAAAATGAAAGTTGTTCATGGCGACGCGTACCACCTGGTCTTCAGCCGCGATATATACCTGATCACCCACGACCAGAATACTATGGGGATTGGTCAGCCCCTGGACAAAAACAAGTGGCGCGTGCCAGTCGATCTGCTGTGTTCCTGCGTGATACACCAGCACGCGTCCCGCACCCATCTCCGCGACAAAAACGTTGCCCTGGCCGTCGACCGCCATCAGGCGCGGCCGGTTCAGGCCCTCGGTTAAAAGTTGGATATCGAAGCCTTGGGGCACTTGGAGCGTATGCCCATTGCTCAATGTCTTGCTGACATAGGTCGTCGTTCCACCATTCGGATGTTGTGGGTCATACGTCTCGGCCCCCAGCCGCCCCAGTAGAACTTTGAACGGATCGGCGTTTTGGGGATGGTACTCGAAACGCGCTCGCTCAAACCATTGCGTAAGCACGGTGTCGCCCGAAGAGTTTGTCTCATTCTTCACGCCGGTCAGCGGGTAGCCCCAGAGAGCCAGGGACCTGCCATAGCTATCTAATCGGCCATCGTTCAGGCCATGTGTTTGCCAATATTGCAGAAACGGACCGCACACATCGCGATTCGTTGTGTCGAAGTGCTGGCAACTGCCACCTAACGGGTTGCCCGTGTCGGGCTCATTGTGCCAGTTGCGACCCTGACGACTCAACAGGTCATCACCCAGACGCCCAAGCAGCACACTATACGGCGGCTGATTTTCGGAGTGCAGTTCAAGCCGTTGGCGCTCGAAGTGCTGGAGATCGAAGCGTCCCTGCAACGTTTGCTCACTGCGCTGGTCACTGATCGGCAGGCCAAAGACCGACAAGCCGCCATTCGTATTCCAGAAGTCGAGCAGTGCATCGCGCACCGTTTCCCCGGTCTCGTTAAAGACGCGGCTACCGGCTGCGCTGGCGGGATGCACTGTGCTCGCCAGCATCATCACCATCAAAAGGATCGTCCATCGTCGCATTTCAGTTTCCTTTTAGTTAGATAACAGACCGCTACGTCACGATCTGTCTGGTCTATGATATTCCGCGCCGTCATAAACGTCTCACAACACCGTTACAGGCTGGTCATCTCGTGCGATGTACTATGAAGCACGAACGAGAGCAATCCAGTTTCTCTGCATAAGGAGCGTATCAAATGTTTGCTATACTCAAGCAACACCGTCGTCATTGGCTACCGCTTGCCGCGCTGGCCCTCACGGTAGCCCTTACCGGCTGTGGGAGCAGTGCTAGCGCCTCGCGTGCCACAATCATCTCGGAAACAGCTGCCGCGTCTGCCTCCGACACAACGCCAACCGCTGCCCAACCTGCTACTTCCACTGTGAGTCAGTCCGTGCAGACTATCTCAACGCTCATGACCTCGTCGCCAGCGACCGCAGCACCAGCAGCCCAATCCGATCCTGATCCGGCCGGCGCCCTAGATGTGGTCGTAAACTATTACGCCGCTATCAACCAGCGCGATTATGAGCGCGCCTATCATGCCTGGGCCAATGGCGGCGTGGCCAGCAAGCAAAGCCTGGAACAGTTCAAGCAAGGCTTCGCCAAAACCGTTCAGGTAAATGTCCAGGCCGGGACGCCGCGCCAGCAAGCGAACAACACCGTCGACGTTCCGCTCACCTTCCAAGCAGTTGTGAATGAGCCCGCCGATGCGACACACGATCAAAAAGTGCAACAGTTTAGTGGCAGCTATACACTGCAGCCCGTCGGCACGACCTGGCAAATCGCGAGTGCCAATATATCTGCGGCAAGTGGCGGTGTGAAACTGCCGAGCGAGCCCAGCGATCCCATCCAATTTGTGCGTGCCTATTACGATGCGATCAACCGGCGTGAATTTGCGCGAGCCTACACCTATTGGGGCAATGCTGGCACAATGAGTAAGCAAACTTTCACACAGTTCCAACAAGGCTTTGCCGCAACCGACCACGTTGTGATTGACCTCGGTAAGCCGGATGGTGAAGGTGCTGCCGGCTCGACCTTCATAGATGTGCCGGTTGTCATTGTGGCCACGAACACCAATCGGACCAAGCAAACCTTCTGTGGTACCTATACCCTCCGTCACCTCAATGTTCCCCCGTTCGACCAGTTCGGCTTGCACATTGAGCAGGCCAAAATCATCCCAACCACCAATGTCGATCCCGGCAGCGACCAAGCCAAACAATTGCTTAATGGTGGCTGCAAGTAAGCAACCTCACCGCTTCACAACGATAGCATAGGGGCGCTTCACAATGTGTGAAACGCCCCTGTTGGGTAGCTAACAGCCGTATCAGGTTGTGCTTGATATTACGCCTTCTTACGCTGGAACCTCCGGCACACCGTTAGCTCTGTTCAGCTGTGGCATCGTGTGCTTCAGTTCGTTTACAGCTTGGGCGTGCTGCACAGCGAGGTCGTCAGGGTCACGAACTGAAATGCCAAGATCCTTGATTAACCCATCAAGCAGACCATACACCCAACCATGGATCGTTAGTGCTTGCCCACGAGCCCAGGCTTGCTGAACGATGGTGGTTCGGCACACATTCACCACCTGCTCGATAACATTCAGTTCACATAGGGTGTTCAGCCGCTGCTTCGCTTCGGTAATGCGATCAAGCTGCGAACGGTGAAGATGGGCGACATCTTGGACGTGCCGTAGCCAGTTGTCGATTAAACCAAGTTGGCGATTTTCGAGGGCCGCCTGCACACCGCCGCAGCCATAATGGCCGCAGACGATCACATGCTCGACCTTAAGGACCTCGACGGCATACTGCAGTACCGAAAGGCAGTTAAGATCGGTGTGGACGACCACGTTGGCAACGTTGCGATGAACAAATAGTTCGCCCGGCAACATGCCAACGATCTGGTTGGCCGGCACCCGGCTATCAGAGCAGCCAATCCAGAGGTAGTGCGGTGATTGCTGCCGCTCCAACGTCGGGAAGAATGCAGGGTCACGGGCAGAAATCTCGGCGGCCCAAGCGCGGTTTTTGCGCAGGAGGTCACTTACAGCGGTGGTTGAGGGAGTAACATGTGTTGTAGACATGCCTGCAGTATACAGCAACCGTCGTACGTTGAGGTTCGGCTGCCCCGGAGCGTTGGCCTGCGGGCAGTTCACCACCCCATATTAAGCGAACGTGCTGTGATGACCACGATTGACTCCCATTGTATAGTTAGATTATCGGGTTCTCGCGGTGCCCCAACGTGCACGGGCAGGCGTGATGGCGGCGCAGGGGAAGCCTGCTGCGGTCGCCAATCGGAGGTCTTATGACGACACAGTTTGTTCAGGAAGCGGAGGCGCTATGCGCTGAACTCATCGACATGCGGCGGGACCTGCACGCCCATCCCGAGCTTGCTTTTCAAGAGACACGAACGGCTGGGATCGTTGCCGAGCAATTGGGCGATGGGCTATCAGGTGATGCGCGGTGTAGGAACCACGGGCGTCGTGGGCTTACTTACTGGCGCGCAGCGCGGCGAACGCACTGTGTTGCTGCGGTTCGATATGGATGCGCTCCCGATCCAGGAGGAGAACGAGGTACCGTATCGCTCCCAGACAGCGGGCGTAATGCATGCCTGTGGGCACGATGCCCATGTTGCGGCGGGGCTCGGCGTTGCGAAACTCCTGGTTCGGCACCAGGCCGAGCTCCCCGGGACCGTCAAGCTGATGTTTCAGCCGGCCGAAGAGATCATCGAAGGTGCCGAGGCGATGATTGCGGATGGCGTCCTGGAACAGCCGCACGTTGATGTGGCACTGGGGTTACACGTGTCGTCGATGGTCCCGCTCGGTACCGCCGTGGTTCATAGCGGCCCTTTGCTCGCCGGCGGAGATCTGTTTGAGATTGTCGTGCGTGGGCGTGGTGGCCACGGCGCACAGCCACACGAGACGATCGATCCGGTAGTCGTTGCCGGGCACATCATCGTGGCACTCCAGTCGATTGTGTCACGGAATGTCAATCCTGAGGAGATGGGGGTCGTGACGATTGGCAGTATCCATGCGGGCCAAGCGGGTAACGTCATTGCCGACACTGTGACGATGTCCGGGACCATCCGGAGCTTCAATCGTGAGGTGCACCTGCTGTTACGCCGGCGCATCGAGGAGTTGGTGACGGGCGTGACTGCGGCCTTTGGGGCACAGGCCGACCTGACGATCAGCATGGCGGTTGAGCCGACAATCAATGCGCCGGGGCCGAGCGCGGTGGTGGAGCGCGTCGCGGGCGAGATTCTCGGCGTGCAGCAGATCGATACGATGGGGCGCACGATGGCCGGCGAAGACTTCTCGGCGGTGTTAGCGCGGATACCTGGCAACTTTTTCTTTTTGGGGGCTGGCAACGCGGCGCTCGGGCTAAATCATCCGCACCATAGCGCGCACTTTGATATTGACGAGGCGTGTCTGCCGGCAGGGGTAGCGATCCTCTGCGAGGCAGCCGTGCGGTGCCTCCGCGGGGAAGGCGAATCGGCGCGGTAGCGGACGTACACGGGCTCGGGCAGCGCGCATAACTGGTGGAACGCGCCGCAGGGTCTGGGCCAAAGTCCAGGAGACCGACCCGCTTGCCTCGCACGCTTCGTGGATGGAGAACTTTCCCTGGACACGCCTCGCTGGTGTTACTATGCCGGGTGAAGCGAAACCGCTGGCCGATTTTGCGCGGCTGCGGCAGGCAGGTCCGGCCGCCATGCGCGCTGGGCTCGGTGATGGCAACTTCGGTGGCCGCTACCGGCGTGATGATGCAGAAATGCTGGCGATCTGGCAGGTCGCGGTAGCCGAAACGCGCGACATCATAGCAGGCCAATGGGCCGGTGACTGATAACCCTTCGTCAGCTCCCATTCGTGATGAACGTGCTCAGCTTGCCAAAAAGTTTCGTAGCAACTGCTTGCCATGATCGGTGGTATACGACTCAGGATGGAACTGCACACCCTCGATTGGCAGGCTTCGGTGCCGCAGTCCCATGATCAAACCATCGTCGCTCCAAGCTGTGACCTCTAGGCTGCTCGGCAGACTCGAACGCTCTACGATCAGCGAATGGTAGCGTGTCGCCGTGAAGGGTGAGGGTAGGTCAGCAAACACACCGTCACCTCTATGGTGGATATCTGAGAGCTTGCCGTGCATCGGCTCCGGCGCACGAATCACCTTGCCGCCAAAGGCTGCTCCAATCGCTTGGTGTCCTAGGCATACCCCCAGAATCGGGATCTCGACGCCCAACTCACGAATCAACGGCAGTGAGATGCCGGCCTCGGCCGGCGTGGCCGGTCCCGGCGAGATCACAATCTTGTCGGGGGCCAGATCACGAATCGTTTCTACTTCGATCTCGTCGTTGCGATGAACCTCCACCTCCGCCCCAAGCTCGCACAGATACTGGTACAGGTTATAGGTAAACGAGTCGTAGTTATCAAGCAGCAAAATATGCATGGAGAGCCTCCAAACTAATGACGGTACGTACCAGGAAGCAATGTAGCGTGTAAAATATTGTCACAAGGAAAGCAAAGGAAGAGCTATGAGCGACGATAAAAGTTCTATTTCACAGGCTCAAACTTACCAGGAAATAGGACGATTTTGGGATACGCACGACATAACAGATTATTGGGATCAGACCGAAGCCGCCGAGTTTAGGGTGGATCTTAAAAGTGTTCCTTTTAACCAACCTCCTCGACAACCTCCATCATGAAGTCGTTCACCTGTTCTTTATGCACCAGATGTGGCGTAGCGATATGGATAGCTTGCTCAATCTGCATATCTGGGACAACGACGTACACCTTTGTATGTTCTAGTAGATTCGCGTTCGTCGTCAGGCGAATTTGCCCCTGATCAACAATGCCTTCTAATGTCAGGACACTCATGCCACTACCTCCTGTTTGATCCTCAACATATGATACCAAGTTGGCGTGTCACAAAACTCAATGCTCTCCCAGCGTCTCGGCCACTTCGATAGCGCGTAGCAGCGCACGCGCTTTATTTTGGGTCTCGTGCCATTCGTTGTCGGCCTCGCTATCGTAGACGATGCCGCCCCCCGCCTGGACTGATGCCACCCCGTCGCGCAAGAAAATAGTACGTATCGTGATGGCTGTATCCAGTGTGCCGTCGAAGCCGAGGTATCCAACACAACCGGCATACGGACCACGCTCGTCATGCTCCAATTCGGCGATGATTTCCATCGCCCGAATCTTCGGTGCCCCACTCACGGTGCCGGCTGGAAAGCAAGCCCGTAGCGCATCCAACGGGTGCAACTCCGGACGAAGCTGGCCCGTGACCCGTGATACCAGATGCATCACATGTGAATAGCGCTCGATGGTCATAAAGCGCGGCACGCGCACACTGCCGGGCACGCTGACTCGTCCAACATCATTCCGGCCTAGGTCAACCAGCATCAAATGCTCGGCCCGCTCTTTTTCGTCGGCCAGCAGATCCGCAGCAAGGGCCGCGTCCTGGGCCTCATTGACACCTCGGCGACGAGTGCCCGCGATGGGATGCGTTTCGACCACGCCACCCTCGACGCGCAACAACATCTCGGGTGAGGCACCAATAATGTCGCCAGCAAAGCCACGTAGCAGGTACATATAGGGCGAGGGGTTGATCGCGCGCAGCGCACGGTAAATCGTCCAGCTATCCGCGTGGGTTGGCCGCTCGAAGCGCTGCGAGGGCACGAACTGAAAAATATCGCCGGCCTTGATATATTCTTTGCCGCGCTCAACGACTGCATGGTACTCCTCACGTGTCGTGTTCGACTGCTCAAACATCGGCAAGTGATGAGGATCAACCGCGGGTAGCTCAACGACCGGCCTGGTCGCCGCTAGGGGCGACGATAACCGCTGCTGCATGCTATCGATTGTCGCCATGGCTTGTGCGTATGCTTCCTGCAGATCGGGCGCATGGAGCCGGACATGTGCGATCAGCAGCAAGCTATGGCGCAGGTGATCAAATGCTGCCAGCGCATCGAAGCGCGCCCACACCCCGTCCGGCACATCGCCGTAGGGCTTATGCGGTGCGCGTGGCAGCCGCTCGAAGGCGGTTACCGCCTCATAGCCTAGCCAGCCGATGGCACCACCGGTGAGCCGGGGCAGGCGCAGGCCGGGTGGCTGAATATAAGGGCCATCTGTTTCTGCCAGGGCACGCAACGGCACCAACGGGTCGCCATCCCGTGTCCGCAGGTGGACGATGGCACTAGGTTGCAGCCCGATAAACGAATAGCGCCCCAGCCGCTCGCCGCCCTCGACACTTTCGAGCAAACACGCCGGCCCGTTATAGCCGGCAGTTAGGCGCTCAAAGGCTGACACCGGTGTCAAACTATCCGCCAGCAGTTCACGCACCACCGGTACAACGCCCCGTTGATGGGTCTTCGCTAACGCTTTCAATTGTGGTAAAGAAGGTTGCAGCATCGTAAGCGCCTCCTTATTTAAAGAACGTTAACCCCATGGCATCCTTCATCCGGCGGAGTGTTTCATCCGCCTCCGCGCGTGCCTTGTCGCTGCCTGCGACCAAAATCTCCTGTACGAGCTTAGGATTACGCTCGTACTCGGCCCGGCGTTCGCGGATCGGGTCAAGAAACGCGTTAATCGCTGCGGCAAGCTTCTTTTTGACTTCCACATCGCCGACCTTGCCGGTACGGTAGCGCTCCTTAAGATCGTTGACTTCGTCCGTATTTGGATTAAAGGCATCGTGGTAGATAAAGACGGGATTGCCTTCGACACGACCCGGCACATCCGCGCGGATGCGGTTGGGATCGGTGAACATCCCGCGCACCTTTTGCTCGACCGTCTTGGCGTCATCCGACAGAAAAATACCGTTGTTCAACGACTTCGACATTTTGGCTTGGCCATCAATACCCACGAGCGTCGGTACCTCACCGATCAAGGCATCCGGCTCGGGCAGGACCTCGCCATACAGTGTGTTAAAGCGATGGGCCAGTTCACGGGTCACTTCGACATGTGAGGCCTGATCCTTGCCGACCGGCACGAGATTGGCCCGCACACACAAAATGTCGGCGGCCTGCAACACCGGATACGACAGCAACCCGAGCGATGGCTGCTCGATATCCAGATTTTGCATGACTTCCTTCAACGTTGGGACACGTTGCACACGCGGCACGGTGATCAGCATCGAGAAGATCAACGCCATCTCGGGGATCTGGGGCACGAGCGATTGTAAGAGGTAGGTCGATTTGTTGGGATCGATACCGACGCTCAGGTTATCAAGGACCACATCGCGGATATTTTGAGCGGTTTCGCTCAATAGCTCCCGCTCCACGCGCGTCGTGAGCATATGGAGGTCGGCGACCAAAAAGAAGCAGTCGTATTCGTCCTGCAAGCGCACACGGTTGGCCAGCGTGCCAACATAGTGCCCAAGGTGCAATTTGCCGGTCGGTCGATCACCGGTCAAGATACGTTGTTTTGGCATCAGAATTCTAGACCTTTCGTATAAAACGTAATGGGGCGGCTCAATCCTTTGGCTCGAATAAACGCATGCGGCTCGTGATTGTGTCGGCCAGCCATGGCCACAGCTTCGCCAGCAGAATCAACGGGCGGTAGAAACTCGGCACGACCACTTCGCGGCGCGGTCGCTCGATCAGCCCCACTACTGCCAGTGCCACGGCCTCGGGTCCTGGCATGGGCAGCTTAAGACCCTTCGTCATCGCAGTCCGAATAAAGCCCGGCGAGACCAGCGACACGTGAATCCCACTGCGCCATACCTCGCGCCGTAGCGCGTCAGAAAAGCCACGTAGGGCGAACTTCGTCATGCTGTACAAACCGGGCGACGCGATATGCGAGGCGACCGAGCCGGTCGAAATAATATGGCCACTTCGTTGCCGTTGCATATGCGGCAACACCTCCCGTGACAGCCGGATTGGAGCTAGCAGGTTGGTTGCGACGATCCGCTCTAGACCCGCATCGGTCATGGCTGCAAGTGGACCCTCATCGCCGATCCCCGCGTTGTTATACAACACGTCGATCCGACCAAAGTGTTCAATCGTCGTTGTGACTAGGTGCTTGAGATCCTCGGACTTGGATGCGTCGGTCTGCACAGCCAGGGCTATGCCTCCTGTGCTGTTGATCTCCCTGGCCAACTGATCGAGTTCGGATTGCCGGCGGGCAGCCAAGACAACCGTTGCACCACGACGTGACAGTTCTTTGGCCGTCGCCGCACCGATGCCGGATGATGCTCCCGTGATAATGACGATCTTGCCTTGTACGCTCTTCATACTCAGTCCTCATCCCTCCGCAGGGCTCCATAAATTGCGTAACCGTTGCGCGTTCTCAAGCAAATAGCTACGGTCGGGCGTAAAGATTTCCAGGGTGATCGTGCCGTCGTAGCCGAAACGCTTGAGTAAGCCGATCATCTCGGGCCACTTAATCGAGCCCACGCCCATCGGTAAATGATCGTCGTTCACCTGGTTGTTATCCGAAATATGTACATGCGCCAGCTTGGCGCTATGTGCCTTTAAAAACTCTTCGGTGCGCTCACCTTTGACGTTAGCGTGACCAATGTCGAGGTGAAACAGCAGGTCGGGATGCGCTGCGAGTAAGGTCCTAAAGGCCTTCGCCGTATTGAACTGGTTGATTACGTTCTCGATCATGACCTTCAGTCCCCAGGACTTGGCCTTCTCTGCCAGTGCGGCAAATGACTCGGCGTTCCAGCGCAACGAGTCGTCGTAGGGAAACTTAATGATACCTTTGTCGACATGCACGTTGACCAGCTTCGCTCCCACTTGTGCCAAGGGCTCAAAGATCGCAGTCACCGCTTGGACGGCTCCGGCCCGTACCTCTGGGACCGGCGACGCAAACGGCAGATACCAGGCTGTATGGCCCATGATGCCCAGGCCGTGCTCATCCAGCACCGCATGCAATACCTTGACATCTAACCGGTCCCGGCTGGCACTCGGCCCCTCGACTGTCAAGTCCAGAAAGTCGAAGCCGTTCGCTGCCGCCCAGCGCGCTTCCTCGACCGCATCGACCGCCGGGTTATTCATCATGCCGACCTGCATGTGGACTCCCTGAAAGCTTAAAACAAAAATCCCCTCGTCCACCAAAGGGACGAGAGGCATCAACCTCACGTGGTACCACCCTTGTTCGCCACTGTTCGCACAGCCGCGCACTCTGCAAGTACAGTGCGATTGCCTGGCAATCAACACGATACTCCGCGCCCTGATAACGGTGGCGACTCCGGCAACGGCTACTTAATCATTGTTCGCCGTGCGACTCCTGGGTCCATTTGCGTGCTACGTATGCGCCGGCTTCACACCAACCGCCAGCTCTCTGTGCACCGTCCTGTGCGCTACTCGTCCCATTCACAGTCGATAGGATATTGATTGCGCACGAGTATAGCACGCTCTAGGGGCAGCGTCAACGCCGAATATGGCTTGACAACACTTGTTTGTGAGTATACACTAACTACATGAAGACAGCAGAACTACAGTCGCTCCCTCGACATTCGGCCGAAGAACGGCGGCGGGCTATTTTGGACGCTGCTATCAGTGAGTTTGCGACCTATGGGCTACATGGGTCATCGACAGAAAAGATCGCACAGCGTGTTGGCATCTCGCAGCCGTATATCTTTCGGCTTTTCGGCACCAAGAAGGAGTTGTTCCTGGCGGCGCTTGAGTTGGTGAATGATCGGATTCTGACAACGTTTATGGACGCAGCAGCAGCAGCGGATGGGCATGTGCTCGGGGCAATGGGACGGTCGTACGAGACGCTTCTGACAAACCGGGATGAGCTGTTTCTGTTGTTGCAAGCCTTTGCAGCATCGGCAGAGCCCGATGTGCAGACAGCGGCACGTGCCAGATACGCCGAGCTCTACCGGGCTGTAGCACAGGTTTCGGGCGCGACAAAGGAAACATTGCGGGAGTTCTTTGCATACGGCATGCTGTGCACTGTCGCGATGGCAATCGACCTTCCAGAGTTGCTGAATGGTGGACAGGAGAAATTCTGCGAGCCAGCCACGAGTGATACGAAGCAGATAGATTCATTGTCGTCGTTATGAGGAGATTGCGGTGATCAAGCAACATGGTATGGGTCGCACAACGCTCTTGAGCGCAGCATTCGCAGCTGCGGCGGTAGTTGGGAGTGCGGTGGCGTATGGACGGCGACGAAAAGATGGGAGCGAAGGAACGACGGGGACGGAGCAGAGCGTTGGAAGTGCGGTTGTTGCGGGACGTTTCACTGCCAAGATCGAAGGACCGTTTGTGGTCTTCATCATTGGCATGCGCATCAATCGGTTGCTGGCTTTCCGTCGCTGGGTGCCAACGTTCCTCGCGATGCCGCCGATGCTGAAGGAACTAGAGGCCCATCCTGAGACTGGTTATCTGGGCGGTCATATATGGTTGTCTAGTCGTAGCCCGGTACTGATCCAGTATTGGCGCTCGTTCGAGGATTTGGACCGCTTTGCGCGCGACCCGCACCAGACGCACCTACCGGCATGGCGACGCTTTAACCGGTCAGTAGGGACAGATGGCAGTGTGGGGGTCTGGCATGAGACCTTCCTGGTCGGGGCGAATCAGTACGAAACAATCTACGTCAACATGCCAATCCAAGGCTTGGCAGCCTCCAGCACGCATGTCGCGATCGGGGGACGGCAGGAGACGGCGGCGCGCAGGCTTGGCTTCGAGAATGAGCCGGCCGTCGCGTCGCCGGAGGCCTCCTTACCGTAACCAACAGTGCTGCCAGAGCGTGGTATGCTCAAGGCTACGCATAACACGACCGGCGACAGCAGGAAGGGTTCCTTATGGCTGCTCTGCACACGATCACGATCGATCTTGATGAGATTCAGGCACGTGCCGAGGCTGTGTCGCACGTTCGCCTTAACCGCAATACTACACCCGAGGAAGAGATGCACGCAGCGATATACAACTTGGAGCGTGCTATCGATGAGTGCCGCCTTGCCGAGTATGCTTTAAAGGTCGAGCAACAGAAGGCGGATCAGATGATGGCCGAGACAGGCGACGAAACAGGTGACACGGGCGAAGATGGTCCATTCGAGCGCCAAATATCCGTATTTCGGCAGTATGCCGATACCTTTACTCG
Organism: Herpetosiphonaceae bacterium; assembly: GCA_013821605.1. GTDB lineage: Bacteria > Chloroflexota > Chloroflexia > Chloroflexales > Kallotenuaceae > JACDGP01. Next base: position 4,717 of record JACDGP010000043.1, on the reverse strand, counting down.
CCGCATCACCGCTATCGCACGCGTGCTCGAAGACCGCCGTGACGCCCCAACACCACCAGAAACTACATGACCCGACGGTAGAACAATGTGACTACCCTCTGCTGCGCGTGGTCGTCGTGGAGCGCGGTCCATCTGGGCCAACTATCAGGTGCTGTTCCAGCATCCCCTGGTCATCAACAATCAATAACTGCGATGTCCCTGTGCTGTAAGAGCCCATGATCACCGCTATGCTGTCATGACGCCTGCACTCGGAAATTTTGCACGTGCACTTGCAGCGTATCAGCCCATACCACCTGATACCCCAATCACTTGATATACTTTAACACGGTTGCGGCGGCTTAGCACCCTATCAAGGTGTTAATGCTGGCGATGGATCCGCTTGTCAGATACAGCGGCAGTCCTCCTGTACCGAGTATAACCCAAATGGTACTCTGCGACGCGTCGTACCGAAAACCTACGATCTACTCGTATGGGAGCAGGATGGCATCCAGTATACAATTAATAGTGATTCAGGGCTTAGTCGTGACGACGTGATGAAAGTTGCCGAGTCTGTGCGATAGGATCGAGACTGCCGCCTATTGTCCGTTCCCCTTTCTACATTACACTGTGGTGCGGAGTAGGCAATGCGCGTTACACAGATAAAGCGTCCACTTGGACCGTCTGCTTCCATTGTGACTCCGATTTGCTTTTTTCAGCACTTAGCTAGCAATGGCGGCCCGCTACTCCGTCGTCTGTCACCATGTACGGTTGCTGGTATAGTGTATAGATAGCACAACGACATCGCTGTTTCAGTAACCACCGCTCATGATCCTGCGCGAGGAGAGTTCAATGACGGCAGCAACACATACGCAGACGAGTGATGACAGGTCCAACTTGGTGGCCGGTGAACGCCGTGTGGCGGCCAACGGCCTGTCATTTCAGGTCGTGGATCGTGGTGCCGGTCCCGTTGTCCTGCTTCTGCATGGCTGGCCCGACTCATCCTACCTTTGGCGCCATCAAATCCCGGTCCTAGTAGACGCTGGCTTCCGAGTCATCGCCCCCGACCTTCGCGGCTTCGGACAATCTGACCGGCCTGCCGAAGTCGAGGACTATGCTCTCCGCAACATCCTCGGTGACATCAAAGGTATGCTGGCTGCCCTTGGCGTGGAGCACATGAGTGTCGTCGGCCATGATTGGGGCGCAGTAGTCTCCTGGCAGCTCGCTATGGCCTTTCCCGATCAGGTCGAGCGCTTGGCTGCGCTGTCCGTCGGCTATCCTGGTGCCGCCCGCCATGAGGGTCTCATGCAATGGCAAAAGCGCTGGTATATGCTGTGGTTCTTGTTTCCGGGTGTCGCCGAGGTAGCCCTACCTCGCGACGATTGGGCGCTATTCCGCGAGTTTTTGCAGACCGGGCAAGGCGATCTTGACCACTACATCCAGGATCTATCGCGGCCCGATGCCTTGACTGCCAGCCTGAACTGGTACCGCGCGAATATCAAACCCGAAAGTATCGGAGCGACCGGTCCGGCTGCCTTTACTCCCATCCGTTGCCCGACGATGGGCATCTGGAGCAGCAATGACTTTGCCTTGTCTGAAAGCCAGATGCTGCACTCCGGCGAGCATGTGCAGGGACCGTGGCGCTACGAGCGCATCGAGAACATCGGCCACTGGATCCCCGTCGCTGCTCCCGATCAACTGAATAGCTTGCTGCTCGACTTTCTCGGCAACGCCTCATAAACAAATTCGATCATAGGAGGAACCCAATGATTCTCGTAACCGGAGCCACTGGTAAAACTGGTGGAGCAACACTACAGGCACTTACCAAACTCGGCGCTCCCGTACGAGCACTCGTGCGTGACCCCAACAAATGGCATGTACCTGAGGGTGTCGAGGTCGCAGTTGGGCATTTTGAGGATCCGGCATCCCTTGACGCCGCACTGCAAGGCGTGGAAAAAGCGTATCTTGTCGGTGCCTCTACTGAGCAGCAAGTGGAGCAAGAGTCGGCGTTCGTTGCGGCAGCGAGGCGCGCGGGCGTGCGTCATCTGGTGCGTCTGTCGGTCATCGGAGCCGACCAACCAGGGGTCGGGGCGATGCGTTTCGCAGCTTATCACCAGATCCTTGAGCGCGTTGTACGCGAGTCCGGCCTCCCATGGACCTTTCTGCGTCCTAACGGCTTCATGCAGAATTACTTGGGCCAGGCGCAGTCGCTGGCTCAGCAAGGTGTGTTTTACTCAAGCCTCTCTCCTGCAGCAAAAGTATCCCACATTGATGCACTCGACATCGGAGCAGTAGCTGCTAAGACGCTGACCGAGCCCGGTCACGAAGGTCAGGCCTACACGCTGACTGGACCTGAACCCCTCAGCGACGACGACATTGCGGCGCGTTTCTCCACCGTCCTCGGACGTCCTATCAAGCATATTCAGGTGCCGTTAGCCGGGACACGCGAAACAATGCTTGCCAACGGCTTCCCTGCTTGGAACGTTGATGGCTTGGCCGAACTGTGGGCGCTCTACGAGACGGGAGCGGCAGCAGGCGTAGCACCCGATGTCGAGCGCCTGCTCGGACATCCGGCACGCAGCTTCGAAGACTTTGTGCGTGATCACCTTACGACCTTCGGCGGCTAGAACGTCATACGGTGCGAGGAACGTTGCTTGCGAATTGAGGGGATTCTACCTTAAGGTCCGGTAAGGATCAGTGGTAAATCTACCGGCTGCTGATAACCGGCCGGCAAGGGTGGTACAGACTGGCCAGGTACATACATGAGATAAACGGTTCCCCCCGAGTTCTGCAGCCATAATGGCTCGAGTTCGCTCCGCAGATATGTTCTTTGCACCGTAGCATCGGTTGCGGCAGCCGGATCGTTGACGATTGGGTTACCCTCGGCATCAAAGCCAACGATAACCGCCAGGTGCCCGGCGCTACTCGGAATCGGCGCGCCTGTTAGCTGGCCTTGCTTCCAGGAAAAGCTAAAGACGATGGGCACGCCGGCCGCGATCCAGGGCTCGACCTGTGCCAAGCTTGTAAAGCGGACAACATTACTTTCAAGACTATGAGTTGCGGCATAACCGGTGTTGAACGGCCAGTTGCCGTTGCCATCGTAAAGCCAGTCGTACGTTCCGGCAACCGCCGCCTGAACACGTTCAGCACACGTGCTATTGTCATTAGCCCAATAGCCCACCACCATTGATGTTGACGTTGGACTGCACCAATTCTCGCCGCCATTGGGATAGACCATCTGGGAGCATTGCGGTACAGCAAGGAGGTGGTTCCAGTAGGTGGGGTTGCCGGCTACCACATCTGCGCTCTCAGGAGGCGTGGTCGATACTGTGACACCGGCATTGCGAACGGTGGGGATTGCCGTACCATCCGCACTAAACAACCGGAGTTTGAACTGCCAGGCTGTTGCCGGAGCACTCAACTTCAGCGTATCTACGTCCACGGTCCCATCTGCGTCGTCTTGCTGGTCAACAGAGTGCCGCTCGATGGTGGAGCTATCGGCTGCCCACACTCCCATGTTATACCAGTTCGTCCAGTGTCCATCGACCTTCACCCGCAGCCGCGTTTCGATCCACGCACCTGCGGGCGTATCGGCATTCCAGGAGGCAATCGCTTGCATGTAAGCAAAGCTGGTCGGGTTGACCGGGCTCGTCGCTTCGCCGACGATGAAGCTGCCGCCATTATAGAAATTGTGTCCATGATAGCCATTGGGCGGATAAGGATCAGTTCCCGGCGAGGCCATTGCGGGAGAGAGCTGTAATTCGCCGCTGCTATCCACCACAACGCCATTGAGTTCCCAGCCCGCAAATGTACCATCAACCGCGCGATAGCGACTGAATGCAGTGTTATATGTCGCTGACTGGACACGAGCGGGCTGCACCGCAAAGAAACATAAGGATAAAGCTGTCATCAAGGCCAAGCGCCGTCCTGCACACATCTTGATCCTCCTTAGCAGGCGCATTGCCTGATCATGAGGCGTTACACTGACAGAGTATAGCATGCGTGATCGGGTTGACAACCAAGACCTTGGCTGATATACTCACGCTCGTCATCAGGAAGCGATTTCCTGGCGGTGTTGTCTCAAGAGAATTATTGCTCTGACAGGCGGCATACCAACGAAGAAATTGCTCGGCAGAACGCCTTGACAAGCGTGACGGTCTGATGTAGTATTCTTTGTAGCGCAGGACGGTCGGATGGAAATCTGACCCCTGTCATCACAACGAAACGTCGACGCGTGCAACATCCTTTTGATGTCCGCTCGCGTTTTTGTTTCGCTGGATGCGCACCTTACCAACTGACGTGTGATCATGCTGTCGGCGTGGCCAAACCACACCACGTGCGATAGCCGAACCAGTGCGTGAACGAGCTTCACCACTGTATTGACGAGTTTGATCCTGGCTCAGGATCAACGCTGGCGGCGTGCCTAATGCATGCAAGTCGCACGGGCAGCCTTCGGGCTGTCAGTGGCGAACGGCTGAGGAACACGTACGAATCTGCCCTCCGGTGGGGAATAACGCACCGAAAGGTGTGCTAATACCGCGTACGCGCGCAAGCGGAAAGCCGCAAGGCGCCGGGGGAGGAGCGTGCGGCCCATCAGATCGTTGGCGGGGTAACGGCCCACCAAGTCGGTGACGGGTCGCTGGTCTGTGAGGACGATCAGCCAGACTGGGACTGCGACACGGCCCAGACACCTACGGGTGGCAGCAGCAAGGGATCTTCGGCACTGGGCGCAAGCCTGACC
>JACDGP010000183.1 GCA_013821605.1 Herpetosiphonaceae bacterium | reverse complement strand
GCCGTGAGCTGGCCGATGATAGAATTGGCGGCCATTGATGGTTGGTTGCGGAGGTTCAGCGCTGGGGTCGTGACGCTCGTCGTCCACAAGGGCACGGCCACTGGTTGCAGCGATGTGGTGAAGTCGCCATTGACAAAACCAGGCTGACCACCGTGATTAATCTGCAGCCAGAGGCCAACATTTCCGGTGGCTTCGAAGTGTGCCCCGGACAGGAGTGTAGCAGTTTGGTTGGTTGGGCTTACTTCTGGCGATGATCGAACATTGAGGTCCGTAGTGGTCCTTGACGTATCTGGCATATTCTGCCTCCTTATTTTTGGGTGGTGCTCGGACTACTCTGGATGTGTTCAGGCCCGGTTGTGGACGGTGACGCTTGGTCGGATGGTGGACGCGATGGAATTGGCTGGGGAAGGTCATGCATCGGTTGCATCCTATCATTAGGATGTGGCAGACTGCCTTTAGTTTGAGAGGATGATAGCATGTGTACTCCGGAAAAGATAGTGGGTTTTGTTTGCATTCATGACAATTGCATCTAAAAATACCTCGTTTGTGGTATATGCCCATACCAGTCAATCATTTTGTCACCAAAAATCAATACCTTCGCCAAAATTGGGGGTAAAGCATTGAATGTGTCTCGATGATAGTTTTCGCCTAATACCCAGACGCAACCAATTCCGTTGTATCTGAAACGTTGTGCAAGTGACGTAGTGTGAAAATAACCATGTAAAATGCGATTGCCCATTACCTTGCGCCCCGCGAACATTTGTGTTATAATATACAGCATTCGCCGCTGTCGATTCGGCCTACAAGTCATCCTAACCTTGTCCGAAACAAGGTGTATCAGGGAAAACCGAAATTTGTGTATCAGTACCATGTAACAAAATCCCGTTCAACTGTAACAAATCGGCTGTTACATGTAACAAAATCGAGTTCAACTGTAACAAAGGGTGTATCCAATGTAACACCTGTAGGCAGTGCTTGTACCATCGCTTCACGCTTGTTCCCATTAGATACCGTTGTTAAGTCATTGTTATTGCATTGTTTTTTCGTTGTTTTTTTGCGCTTTGAGTACTGCTATATCAAGCGTTGGACCTTGTTCCCCATTGCTTGGAAATCAAGAAATACCGCATTGGGATGAGAAAGATTCGTACCCAAAGATTTCCCTTGCTAGCAATGCCTATTGGACCATCGTCTACTTATGGACGACGAGACAACCTTGATCGAACTCACTATGCTGCAAGGACTGTGGAGCGCCGAGCAATACGTACTGCTATCCGATCAAACCAACCGCCTGATCGAGTTTACTGATGGCGTCCTGGAGGTATTGCCCATGCCCACACGCTACCACCAGGCCATCTCTCGCTTCCTCTTCCTGCTACTGCTCCCTGTCGTCCAACGGATCGGCGGTACCGTCTTCTACGCACCATTGCGTCTCCAAATTCGACCCGGCAAGTACCGAGAACCTGACCTGTTGGCGTTATTAAATTCGGACGACCCCCGTAATCAGGACGCTTTCTGGCTAGGCGCTGACCTCGTGATCGAGATCGACAGCCCCGATGACCCGCACCGTGATACCGACGTCAAGCGACTTGATTACGCAGAAGCTGGCATTCCCGAATATTGGATCGTCAATCCTGCCAATGACACAGTTACCGTCCTCCAATTGCAGGACGACCGGTACATCGAGCATGGCATATTTCATCGCGGCAAGACCGCAACGTCCTGGCTGTTATCCGACCTCGCGGTGCCGGTAACTGCCGTCTTTGACGTGCGATGATGCTTCGCCCTATGAGCTACTTTACATAACAAAAATATACTTGACGACGCTGTTTCCTCCAGGTATGCTCCATGGTGAGCCAAGGAGCAAACGTGCTGGCCGAGCGACTTCCACATGTTGTAACCTGGGATGACCAAGACGCGGTCGATCAACAGATCGATGCCGGCGAAATGATGCGACGGCTGGCCGGGATCTTAGGCGGTGAATACCGTGAGAAGCAGTTTCGCGGTGAGCCCCGCTATGAAGTGCGCTGCTACCTGCCGGGTGGCTTCGAACTATCGCTCATGGCCGGCCACATTTATGACGACCGTGAAACGCTCTCCCTCGCCATCGAGTTGCGCGCTGCGGCGCTGAGTCGGCCTCTCGCCTCCTACCACCTGTCGGGTGGCATCGATCGTATCAAGGCCTCGGCGGATACTGCCTGGCTTCGTGCCACCAATGGCACCGTTGTTATTCTTGGTCATGGTCTTGGCGGCATTCTGGAGGTTCAGAATTAGCTGCTCCTATGACCGCTGATTTGCTTGCCGACGTTGCGGTTCATACCAAGCGCGGATCGCCATATTCCCTCCTGACCTACCAGGTTCCCCCCTCCTTGCGACCAATCCTCGACCTTGGGATGCTGGTCTGGGTGCCCTTACGCAAAGAACAGGTTCAGGGCATCATCTTACGCCTCTACGAAGACACCGCCACTCTTGAGGACCCGGCGCGCTTTACCATGCGCCCCATTAATGACCTCAGCGACCCCGAAATTCATATCCCGCCCCACAACCTCGCACTCGCTCGCTGGCTGTCCGACTACTACCATGCCCCTTTATGGGATGCCTTTGCCTTACTATTGCCGCCGGGTGCTGGTCGTGTCGCCCTGCAGCACTGGTTCGCTACCGAGCAGGGTTATGCCCTGGAGCTCGGCAGTATCGCGCCCGTTGAGCGCGGCGTATTATATTACTTGCGCCATCATGGCCCCACTCCTGAGACAACCTTACCCGAGGTGCTGAACGGCTCTCCATCCGAGCTACGCCGTGCGACAACGGCTCTGGCCACTCGTGGCTTCATCGCTCGCCAGGTCGTCCTGTCCGCCAGCAAGGCCCGTCCGCGCTATGAGCACACCGCTCGTCTGCAACTGCCCCCGGATCATGACTGGGAGGCCTTCACGAAACGTGCTCGTGGTCGTGCGGCTGCTCTCCGTGAACTCATGGACCGCGCTGCTCGCTTGCCGCCCGAACATGAACCAGACGAGCCGGTCGTCGCGACGGGCATTCCACTGCAACTCCTGCGCGACCTCGCTAAGGAGCAATTGATCGTCCTGGGGCAGCGACCGCTGATGCGCAATCCTTTGGATGGTGGACTGATCGAACGCGATACGCCACCCGAGCTAACGGCTCTACAAGCCCAAGCCCTCGCACCAGTAATCGAGACGCTCGACCGTGACACACATGCCGTCTTCTTGCTACACGGTGTCACCGGCAGCGGCAAAACCGAACTGTATCTACGCGCCCTGGCGCGCGCCCTGCGGCAAGGCAAGCAAGCGGTTGTGCTGGTCCCGGAGATTGCCCTAACAGCTCAGCTCGTGCGACGCTTTGCGGCTCGCTTTGGTGCGACGGTCACCGTGCTCCATAGTGAGTTGTCGTTAGGCGAGCGCTACGATACCTGGCGCCGGCTCCAGCGCGGCGAAGCACAGATTGTGGTCGGCTCACGTTCTGCGATCTTCGCCCCAGTTCCTAAGCTGGGTCTGATCATCCTTGATGAAGAGCATGACCCATCCTATAAACACGAAGATGGCGTTCGCTACCATGCCCGCGATGTTGCACTACAGCTGGGCCAACAGACCGGCAGCCCTGTCCTGCTTGGCAGTGCCACGCCCGCTGTGGAAAGCTTTCATGCGGCCCAGCACGGATACTACCAGCTGTTGAACCTTCCCGAGCGGGTGACCTTACGTCCCGATGGTCGTCGCTCCCAGGTTGTCGCCCTGCCACCCGTGACCCTGGTCGATATGCGTGTCGAACTCCATAATGGCAACTATTCGATCTTTAGCCGTGCCTTGCAAGCGGCCCTCCATCAGACCCTTGATCGTCAACAGCAAGCTCTCCTCTTCCTCAACCGGCGCGGACTGGCTTCCTTCGTGCTCTGTCGGGATTGTGGCTACGTCGTCAAATGTGCGCATTGCTCCTCGCCGTTGGTTGTGCATGCCACCGCCGATTACAAAGGCTCGCTCCCAGCGGGTACACTTCTACGCTGTCATACCTGTGGCTACCGCGAACTGCCACCCCTACAATGTCCCCAGTGTTGGAGCCATCGCATCCGCCACTTTGGCGCAGGCACACAACGTGTGGTTGAGGAGACCCAGGCCTTGTTACCCTCCGCCCGCATCATACGTTGGGATCGTGATACGACCACGCGCAAGGGTGCTCATGATCAGCTCTTGCGCATGGTGCAACAGCACGAAGCGGACATCATCGTTGGCACCCAGATGATCGCTAAAGGCCTCGATTTGCCGCTCGTCACTCTAGTCGGTGTTGTCTCGGCGGATACGGGCTTACACATGCCAGATTTTCGTGCCGGCGAGCGCGCCTTCCAGCTCCTGGCCCAGGTCGCCGGCCGTGCTGGCCGCCGTGACCTCGGCGGTCGGGTGATCGTTCAATCATATACGCCCGAGCATTACGCATTACAGGCCGCTGCGACCCATGACTACCACACCTTCTTTCGCGAAGAGATTGCCTTTCGTGCTGCGGTCAACTACCCGCCCTATGCCCAGCTGGCCCGTTTAACCTATAGCAGCACCAGCCAACGCAGTGCCGAAGGCGCAGCTATGAACCTGGCGATCGAAGCCGAGCGCGTCATCGCTGAGCGCCGCTTACCTGCCTCGATCATCGGCCCCGCGCCCGCCTTTACCGAAAAGCTTCGTGATCGCTATCGCTGGCACCTGTTGATCTGTGCCCCCGATGTCCACCCGATCATTGACGGCCTAGGTCCACTCCCCGGCTGGACCGTTGATGTTGATCCCTACAGTTTGTTGTGAAGGCGATGGGTTAACGAGCATCCTCCAGACGGGTATAATAGCTGTACGTGCTGCAATCAAGGCGGTGCTTGAAGTATGAGGCGAGTGCGTGGGCATACGGCATATTCTGAAAATCGATAATCTGGCAGAAAAAGAAATACTGAAAACGAAATCGGTACGTGTCAAACAGTTCGACCCCGGTCTACAGGCGCTTGTACAGGATATGCTCGATACCATGCGTGAACAAGGTGGCGTTGGGCTGGCGGCCGTTCAGATTGGGGTCCTGCGGCGTGTCCTCGTGATCGAAACGCCGCCGATCGAGGAAGAACAAGAAGATGGCACGACCGTCGAGGTTGAGCCCTCAAAAGCCTATGTCATGGTCAATCCCGAGATTACTGAGGCAGGAACCGACCGCTTTGCCATGACCGAGGGCTGTTTGAGTCTGCCAGGCTGGTACGGCGATGTACCACGTGCGGATTGGGTCTCGTTCAAATATCAAGATCAATGGGGCAAGCTCCATCGCATCAAGCACGCCGATGCACATGGCTATCTGGTTGGCCGCATTGTGCAGCACGAGATCGATCACCTGGATGGCATCTTATTTACCGAGCGGATCGAGGACTTAAGCACGCTTCAGGACCGTCGGCAAAAAGCAAAACCGCGTCGTGTCGGACTCCTCCGCCGTCGCACCGCCGAAACATAACGCCGGCTCAAAGTCGGCGTAGCAGAAGCCGAACCAGAAGACTTGCCACGACTAGCACTGCACCGCCGGCACCCACGGCAGGTAGCAACAGGGCAACGAGTTGCCGCCGTTCATGGAGATGGCTCATTCGTAATGGGGCTCTCAGCCTGAGCAGGCGCTGCCCGCTCCATAGCAACGCGCCCACCAACAAGATCGCGACGACGACCATGATCGGGACCCAGCGTTGCTCACTAAAACCGTCGCCCAGCAGCACCAGACCGAGCGCAGGTGCAGCTAGGTAACCCGGCAGCAGTGCTTGACCCGCTTCGAGTAAGCTACGGAAGTGGTTACCACGATGGTCGTTACGCAATTGAGCCAGCTGCCTGCCAATCAGCCACCAGCTCACGATCAACCCCACGGCGTGCGTAAGTGCGGCGATCACCGCGATTCCAACTGCCCCGCCCCATCCAATCGGACCACGTTCGCCCCGCCCCACAAACAGCGCATTGGCTCGTAGCGCTATCCCAAGCGAGATGAACCCCAAGAGTGCGCCCATCACTGCTACATGGCCCCCTACCTCAAGCAAGTGGTTAAGAGCATGTACCTCCCTGCCCGTCGAGCGCTTGTTCGACGCTTGGACGATGTCTTGCTCGTACTGCTCGCTGAATTGCTGCGTCGGGACTGCCTTGACCGGTCCTTCCACACCTGTTGCCACGACCTCCACGGCCTTCTCATCAATGCCATATCTTTGGCTGAGCCAGATCAGCCCTTCTTGTGCCTGCTCGTTGTCAGGGTTAATCCGCAACAGCCGTTGCAGGTAGCGCTGTGCTTCCTCCGGTTCAACGGCACCGCTGAGCCACAACAAGGCATCTTCGTTGTTGGGATCGATGTCTAGGACGGCATGGAACAGCGCTTGGGCCTGCTCCTTCTGACCCTTCCGTAGCGCAATTTGCCCGTCCAGCAGCAAGACCGCCGGACTAATCTCGGTGCGTGCTGCCATTAGCCGAACTGGTGAGGCGTCACGCAGCGCGGCCTCACGCGCTGCTTCTCGGCGCGAATAATGGATCGCACCTCGCCAACCGCTTCGTCCAGCCGTTCAGCTTGATTGAGGACGACATAATCAAATTCAGTGATGCGTTTCATCTCAAGCTCGGCCGTTTCCAGCCGCCGCTCAACCTGCTCCGGTGAGTCGGTCCGTCGCCAATGGAGCCGGGTACGCAATTCCTCTCGGTTAGACGGGGCTAGAAAAATCAAGACTGCCTCTGGCGCCAAGTTCCGTATGGTCGCCGCACCCTGAACGTCGATCCGCAAAACGACATCTTTCCCACTCGCCAGAGCGTCCCGGATCTCCCACTTAGGGATTCCTTTATAGTGACCGTAGACTTCGGCATATTCCAGAAAGCCATCGTGGGCAATCATGCGTTGGAACTCAGCAGGGTCTAAGAAGTGATAATCGACGCCCGGAATCTCCCCCGGTCGCTGCGGCCGGTCCGTCGCTGTGACGACAAAGTGGAACGGAAAGCCAAGTTCTCGCATGCGCATGAGGACGCTATCTTTGCCAACGCCCGATGGGCCCGAAATAACGACCAATAATGGAACGCCCGGTAGGCCGGCTAAGATCGGATTAATCTGCTCATTCATGCCAGGATTTTCTGCCTCGTTGCTCAAGCGTTGGTTGTTCTGGTATGCTGCTCCCGAAGGGATCCGTTATGTACGTTGATGCACTGACGCTGAACGCCGTGGTGGCTGAACTGCGCGATACAATCATGGGGGGCCGTATTCAACGTGTCCTCCAGCCCACCCCCGAGAGCATCGGCTTGGAAGTCTACGCCGGGCGGCGCGCGAATGTATTGCTTTCGGCCCACCCGCAGCGTGCTCGCATCCAGTTGACACCTACCAAACTAACGCGCGGCGGTGACGACGACTCCCCGCTGCTGTTGCTCCTGCGTAAATATATCAAGTCGGGGGTCATTACAGCCATCGAACAGCCCCCATTGGAGCGAATCGTAGCGCTGAGTATAACCAAATACCCCCGTGGGCGCAAGGATGGCGAAGACGACGATGATGATGTGCTGGAAGAGCGCCGCACCACCCTGCTGATCGAGGTGCTAGGCGGTAGATCGAATGTGATCTTGCTCGATGAGGGCGGCCACATCATGGACGCGGTACGACGCGTAAGCCACGATCAACGCCGCCCGGTGCAGCCCCATATATTGTATACCCCGCCGCCCCCGCAGCCTGCCCAAGGCGACCCCCGTACTGCCCAGGCTGACCAGCTTCGTGCCCTCCTAAGCAGTGGCCCGACGGATGTGGCCAAGTCCTTGACTAGTGCCTTCCGGGGCGTGTCGCCCCTTGTCGCTCGTGAGGCGCTCTTTCGAGCCACCGGCACCGTCGCACCCATAAACACGCCTGACTTGCCTTTTGCTGCGATCGCCGCCGAGTTGACTGCCCTATATGGTGCTCCGCATGTCCCATCACTGGCCCTTGAAGGAGAGCTGCCCGTCGCCTTCGCCCCCTACCACTTGGATCAGTATCCGCTTGTCGAGCGCTGCACGAGCATCAGCGAGGCCATGGAACGCTTTTTCGCCGTGTATGCCAAAACCGCCGCTCACGCTACCCGGCGTGCGGCACTTGCCACCCGCTTAGCAGCCGTGCGCCTGCGCTACGAGCGCCAGCGCGATGCCCTGGCCCGTGAGCTTGAGCGCGCCCGCGCCATTGACGATCTACGCTGGGAAGGCGAAATGATCTACGCCTACCTGCATACCATCACCCCCGGCCAAACGCAGTTATCTGTCGAAGACCGTCTGATTAGCCTCGATCCCGCTCAAACACCGGTGGAGAACGCCCAAGCCCGCTTCCGAGCGTATGACAAGGCCAAGGGTGCCCTGGCTGGTGTGCCCGAGCACCTCGCCGCCGCCGAAGCTCAACTCGCCTACCTCGACGAAACACTAACCTTACTTGAGCTGGCCGAGGGCTTCGATGCCATCTCGGGGATCGAGCGTGAGATGGAGCAACAGGGCCTGCTGAAGCCGCAGGCCGGCAACCGCTCGGCACGTGGGCCGCGCGCTCAGCCCCTCCATCTCCGCTCCAGCGAAGGGCTGCCCATCCTGGTTGGTCGCTCGGCCGGCCAGAACGATGAAGTAACCTTCCGCTTGGCGCAGCCCGACGACGTCTGGCTCCACGCCCGCGGTGTGCCGGGCGCTCACGTGGTGATTCGGGCAGATGGTGCCGTTGGTGATCAAACCTTGCTCGAAGCTGCCGGCCTCGCCTTATATTTCTCCAAGGCGCGCCATCAACCGGCCGCCGATGTATCGCTCTGCCGTCGCCGTGACGTACGTAAGGTCGCGGGAGGACCGCCCGGCCTGGTCACGCTCCGTAACGAGCACTCGCTGCACGTCCGCCCTCTTGCTCCCGCCGATATTGGCCGTGAGGAGCAAGAGGTATAAGCACTTCGGGCAGCTAGACCGTTTTCGCATCGACGGTCTGTCGGCGGTGGCGTAGATACTCGATCAGGATCGGAATCAACGATATCAGGATGATAACGATCGCCAGCAATTCAATATTCTTGCCGATCCAGGGAAACGTCGTTCCCAGGAAGTAGCCGATGCTGATCAGGCTGATGACCCATCCAATGCCGCCCAGCACATTATAGATAAAGAAATGGCGGTAACTCATGCCGGCAACCCCCGCGATGACCGGCGCGAAGGTCCGGACGATCGGGACG
>JACDGP010000182.1 GCA_013821605.1 Herpetosiphonaceae bacterium | reverse complement strand
GTGCCGCCAGTGCCAAAAACACTCGTGGTGCAAACCGCGACCGTGGTCAACGCCCATGGTTCCACCGTGCGAATCGCCCCCGGTCCGACCAATGAGCGCCTGCGACTGGCGCTAGAGATTTATGAAGATGCAGGCTACCCACGCCATTACGGTGCGGGACTGTTCGAGCTTGCCCCACATCAACTCATCGTCGATCTGGCGACCCGCCAAGTTACTGCTGATGGCAAAGTGCTACCTTTTCAGTGGGAGCCGCGCCATGCTGGACGCTACTGGGCGGCGCTCTGGGTCTACCAGGGCCAAACTCTGCTCCAACGCCTACCCTTGTTTCGCTTCACCGACGATGGGAAGACCGTAAGTGGGCTAGAGCGCCTCCCGACCAATGCTGCCTTCGTTGCCTTGCCGGTCCCGGCCACGGCTCAAAATGGACACTTTGGTGCAGCAACAGCCATAACCGGTACTACCTGGCTTGGGGCCGCGCCCGGCAAGCGGGCACAACTCTCCGTCTGGTGGCGCGCGCTCGGGCCAACGCCTCCATTGCTTGTGACTGCCCAGCTCCTTGACGCCGCCGATCACAAATGGGCACAGTGGGATGGCGTGCTAGGTGGTGACGCGACGCCTAGCGGCAGCTGGACATCGGATCAAGTCATACGCCAAGATATCCCTTTACAGCTCGACCCCCATACGCCGCCCGGCCACTACCGGCTGCTGATCAGGGTATACCATCCAGAGAATGGCACGCCCGTCCCGTTTAGTCTGACAAATGATAGCCCTTCAAGCGGCGATCTCGTGCTCTCCGAAGTTATCAACAACAAATGATTTGGCTGAAAGGCAACGTCGTGTTTGGACGTAGTATGCTGTGGTTATGCTGGGTTATCACCTTGCCGAGCGTGCTGCTGACGCTCCTGATCGTGTTGCCTGCCCCGATCTATCAGCTCTGGCTCGTAGCGGTCGGCGTAAGCGAATGGAGCGTATGGTTCGTTGTGCTAGGCAGCGTGGGCCTGCTTTGCGGTCTGCTCGCGGTACGGGAGGGCCATACTACTGCTACCTTGCCCATGCTCCTCAGCGTAGTGACCATCGTGTTGGCCTTGCTGCCGGTCATTACGGCACAGCAAGTAGCTAACCGCGCCAACGTACAGCTTTCTCTGCGACGCTACCTCATAGGCTGGGATGGAGGCGAGCGCTGGCTGGAGCAGCATGATATTCCATTTACGACGGTCAACCACCAAACTCTCAAGCTCGATATGTATCGCTCCGATCCTGACCTCAATCCTGACAAGCCTTTACCGATCGTCATCGTCGTGCATGGTGGCTCGTGGAGTGGCGGTACGAAAAGTGACTTTGCACAACATGACCGCTGGTTGGTCGGCGGAGGACGTGTTGTTTTCGATATCCAGTATCGCCTTGCAGACGCCAATAACCGCTTTCCGGCTGCC
Organism: Herpetosiphonaceae bacterium; assembly: GCA_013821605.1. Lineage (GTDB taxonomy): Bacteria > Chloroflexota > Chloroflexia > Chloroflexales > Kallotenuaceae > JACDGP01. The sequence goes on along the minus strand of JACDGP010000182.1, from coordinate 7,768 downwards.
GTCGAAGACGTGAAGTGTGCCATCGGTTGGGCTAAGCGCAATGCTGCGACGTATGGTGCCGATCCCACTCGCATTGCATTGCTGGGCCGATCCGCTGGTGGGCAACTTGCACTTTTGGCGGCTTACACTCCCAACGATCCCGCGCTCCCGCCGAGCTGCCCGACCCTAGATACGACTGTCCGAGGAGTCATCTCCTTATATGGCCCCACCGACCTCGTCTGGGGCTACAACCACACGGCCCACCCGGATATAATCAACGGCCCTCAGACTTTGGAAAACTACCTGGGCGGCTCCCCCACAACAGTACCGGCCACGTACGCTCTCGCGGCTCCGATCGAGCACGTAGGAGGCACCACGCCGCCGACCCTGCTATTTCATGGTGGTCATGATCAACTCGTTGGCCACCAGCATGCCGAGCGCCTTGTTGCCAAGCTCAAAGGCGCGGGGATACCCTTTGGGTACACCTATCTGCCTTGGGCCAACCACGGCTTCGACTTCAACTTCAACGGTTGGGGCTCCCAGATCGCCCAAGCGCAGATAGATGCCTTTCTCAAAGCCAATTTGAAATAGAGTGAGAACGTTCACTGTTCGCTGACCGTAGCGTCGCCCTCGTGATAATCTATTGGCTTAGGCCAGCAAAGGGTAGGGTACTCCTCCTGTCTAGGACCATGGTAGGGTCATCATGGGACCTACACAACCCTGCTTATAGGCCTCCTATCATTTGACATCCCAAACCCGCATGGTACGATCAAGGTTATTAGTTGTATTAACTAAATTACTACAACATCTGTGGTATATGTGAGGAATGGGATGGCAGTGGCTCTGGAAACTGGAGTTCATACCAATGCGCGGCGGCTGTTGCGATTACTTGACGCGATGCGCGAGCATCGACCGCGGCCTACCTTCGCGCAGTTGAACCACCTCAATTTGTCGTTTTCACATCTCCGGTTGCTCCAACTGTTAGCACCTAACCACAGCCTTGCGATGAAAGAACTGGCCGAGGAAATGCAGATCACACCTCCTTCGGTCACGACGTTAACTCGGCGCTTGGTCGAGACCGAGTTGGTCGAGCGCCGCTCGCATGCGGAGGACAGTCGCGTCGTTCTGCTATCACTGACGGAAGCAGGACGAACGTTGCTCCGCCGGCTTTACGAGGACCATCTCCACAACATGGAACGGCTTTTGCAAGGGCTGAGCACCGAAGATCAGGAGCTCTTTCTTGATCTGTTGGAGCGCGCGGTACAGACCTTGCAAACTGGGACACCGATTGGGCGAGCGCCCTAAACACCTACCACACCAGTACGAACGATACAAGGAGACGAGATTGCAAGCGCAAGCAGGAAAGAAGCGAGCAGGTGGTCGCGCGCCCGGTAGAGCCCAAGCACCAAAGAACGGTGGCCTTGGCCGTGCGATCCGCTATCTCGGCCGGCAGCGCAATACGACGCTAGCAGCCTATGGAGCGCTGGTTATTGCGACCCTGGCACAGTTAGCGGTGCCTCTCTTGGTTCAGAATATGATCGATGCCATCACGAGAGGCACGATTGCGAATAAAGTAGGATTGACACTTGCTCAACTGAAGCTTGACCAAACGCGGGCCGAGACGCTGCTCATTAATGCGGTACTCATCATCGTTGCCTTCGCCGTGCTACGCGGCGTATTTTCCTTCGTGCAAGCCTACATGGCGCAGAAGACCTCGCAGGGCCTAGCTTTCGATATGCGCAACGAGATCTTCACGAAGGTACAGCGCCTGTCGTTCAGCTACTATGACCAGAATCAGACCGGTCAGTTGATGATCCGTGCAACCGACGATGTAGAAAAGGTGCGGCTGTTTATTGCCCAGGGTTTGGTGCTGGCAGCACAGGCTTTTCTGCTGCTGATCGGTGCACTCGCTATTTTGTTTTGGAGTAACTGGCGCCTGACGTTAGTGATGCTACCCTTACTGCCGATTGCCTTGATCTTGTTTACGAGCTTCGGCGCACTAACCCAGCCACTGTTTGGCGAAATCCAGCGCAGATTATCGACCTTGAATACGATCTTACAAGAGAATCTGGCCGGCATCAAGGTGGTTAAGGCCTTTACGCGCGAACCCTACGAGGAACAACGCTTCGCTCGCTCGGCGACCGCGTTGATGGAGCAACAGCTGCGGGTGAGCCGGGTTTTCTCACTGCTCTTTCCACTAATCTTTTTGACCTCCCAAATCGGGCAAGCTGCGATTCTGTACTTCGGTGGCAAACAGATCATAGGCAGTACCTTAGATCTAGGCTCGTATCAGAAGTTCAGCCTGTACCTGATCTATGTATTCTTCCCTTTGGGACAGCTTGGCTTCATTATTGCGTTGATGTCGCAGGCTTCCACCTCCGCTGGTCGCATCTTTGAGCTCCTTGACGCAAAGAATGACATCACCGATAAGCCGGGAGCCATTGCACTGCCCGAGATTCAGGGCCACGTCGAGTTCAAGAACGTCACCTTCCGCTATACGGCGAGCACCAAGCCGGTCCTTACTGAAGTCAGTTTTGTGGCCGAGCCGGGGCAGACGGTAGCCCTGTTGGGCGCGACCGGCAGCGGCAAGACCACGATCATTAACCTCATCCCGCGCTTTTATGATGCGAGCGAAGGTGCAGTGCTGATCGATGGCTATGATATTCGGGACGTGCAACTAGATAGCCTGCGGTCGCAGATCGGGATTGTCTTACAAGAAACCACGCTCTTTAGTGGCTCCATCCGCGAAAATATTGCTTTTGGCCGGTCGGATGCCACGCTCGAAGAGATCCAGGAAGCGGCGCAGGCCGCCTCGGCCCACGACTTTATTACGAGCTTCCCGGCAGGCTATGATACACCAGTCGGTGAGCGTGGCACAACCTTATCGGGCGGCCAGAAGCAACGCCTAGCGATTGCCCGCGCGCTCCTCCTCAATCCACGGCTTCTGATTCTTGATGACTCGACCTCAAGCGTCGACTTGATGACCGAGTATCGTATTCAAAAGGCGCTCGACAATTTGATGAAGGGCCGCACCAGCTTCGTCATCGCACAGCGTATCACTACGGTCGTGAATGCGGACCAAATCCTGGTGCTGGATAAAGGCAAGCTTGTCGCCCGCGGCACACATGAGCAACTCATGGAACATAGTCCCATTTATGCAGAAATTTATCACTCACAACTGGTAGATGATGTGGTCGTAGCAGTCAGTGCCGATGCTATCGAGGAGAAAAGGTAACCGTTATGATGGGTGGAGGACTAGACGGTCCAAGCCGTCTAATGGCCGAAGAGACGCTCAAACCGAAAAATATTGGTGCTACTCTGCTCGGCTTTTGGCGCTACTTTCGCACAGACTGGTTCGGTGTCGTTTTTTCACTCGCGATGATTATCGGGTCGACGTGGACACAAGTCAAAGCACCTGGGTATATTGGCCAGGCAGTCGATTGTTATCTGTTACCACGCCCTGGTAATTGTACGTATGCAACGATCACGCCAAATGCGTCGCTCGACACACGTCTCGCCGGGCTCGGTGGGTTGGTACTCGTGCTAGTCGGGCTTTTCGTTACCGGATCGGTCTTGAATGGCATCGCTTTTTACTCGATGAACTGGACCGGTCAGCGGGTGTTGCGACGTATGCGTGAAGATCTATTTGCACAGATCCACCGGTTGTCCCTAGGTTACTACACCCGCCATGAAGCCGGCAACATCATGAGCCGCATCACAAACGACACCGACACACTCCAGCAGGCACTTGGTTTCGCCCTGCTCAATGTGATCAGCGGCATATTATTACTGGTTTTGATCATGATCAAAATGCTCCAGGCCAATGTCGTTTATGCGCTGCTGAGCTTGACGGTCGTCCCATTTATGATTCTGGCAACGTTCTACTTTTCGGGTCAGGCCCGCAAAGCCTTCCGCGAAACGCGCCGCGAGATGGGCAGCGTCAACGCCGGCCTCCAGGAAAGTATTTCTGGGGTGCGCGAGGTCCAAGCCTTTAACCGTGAAGACGAAAGCATCGAGAACTTTCGCCGTACCAACGCCGCTAATCGTGATGCGAATATCCGGGCGGCCAGCTTTACCAGCGCTTTGAATCCAGTACTCGAGGCACTTGGGTATGTCGCACTAGGGATTGTGGTGCTGGTCGGTGGGTTCGCCGTCCTACGTAACCAGCCGCTCTTTGGTGGGACCGCGATTTCACTTGGTCTGGTCTTTACCTTCCTACAATACGTGCAGCGCTTCAACCAGCCGATCCAGCAGATCGCGGTCTTGTGGACTAATATACAAAACGCAATTGCCGGTGGTGAACGCATCTTTGGCCTGCTGGACGAGACCGCTGATGTCGTTGATCGGCCAGGCGCGCGCCCAATGCCACCGATCAGGGGCAGCGTTGATATTACCTCCGTTACTGCTGAGTACAAGCCGGGGCACCCAGTCTTGAAGGGGATCAGCTTTCATGCCGATCCAGGCCAGACCATCGCGATCGTGGGACCGACCGGCGCGGGTAAAACGACGATTGTTAACCTGATCCCACGCTTTTATGATGTTACGGCCGGCTCGGTGAAAATCGACGGTATTGATGTCCGCGATGTGACGGCGGCCAGTCTGCGCCGCCAGATCGGCATCGTCCTCCAGGACTCGTTCCTCTTCTCCGACACCGTCATGAATAATATTCGATATGGGCGGCTTGAAGCCACGGACGAGGAAGTCATCGCGGCGGCCAAACTGGCCTCGGCGGATATCTTTATCGACCGGCTCCCCCAGGGCTTCCAAACGATCCTGGGCGAACGTGGGAGTGGTTTGAGCCAGGGCCAACGCCAATTGATCTCGATTGCCCGAGCGGCGCTCGCCAATCCTCAGATCCTGATCCTTGACGAGGCGACGTCAAGCGTGGATACACGGACCGAGCGCTTGATCCAGAAAGCCTTCGACAAGATGCTGCAGGGTCGCACAAGCTTTGTCATCGCCCATCGCTTAAGCACGATTCGCAACGCCGACCAAGTAATGATGCTTCAAGCAGGCGAGATCGTCGAGCGCGGCACGCACAACGAACTCCTGGCACAGCACGGGGCCTACTATGATCTATATATGAGTCAGTTCCGACGTGAGGAAGAGCCGGTAGCAGAAGGACTGCGGACTGTATATGGAGGTTGAACCCACAAAAAGAATGGCTGCATGATTTGGCGAAGACCGGCTCGTTATCCAACGAGCCGGTCTTCATGATAGTAGCATATGTCGCCTCTTCCGGTGATGTTGTCCAGAACCTAGTATCAGTCCGGCGGGGACTCCCCGAAGAGGTCTGCTATACTACCCGCGAATAAGGACCATCTGGATGCAGTATACGCTAGACCGATTTACCCACGATATTCGCGCTGCCTTGGAGCAGACCGGTCGTATTCCAGCAGATTTGACCGAACTCAGCGAGCCCAAGGCTTCGTTGCAGGCTGATCTGGCGCTGGCATGCTTCCGCGCGGCGAAGGCCCAAGGTGGGAACCCTGCGAAGCTGGCGCAGGAGCTTGCAGCAACGCTCCAATTTCCGCCTGATGCACTGGTAGGTAAGGTTGAGGCGAGCGGGCCATTTTTGAACTTCACGCTCAATGCTGGTCAGTTTGGCGGCGCGGTGCTCGGTGATGTGATACACGGTGTTGAACATTATGGTGACGACGACCTGGGCGCCAGCAAAACCGTGATCGTCGAATATTCGTCGCCTAACGTGGCTAAGCGCATGCACGTAGGCCATATTCGCTCCACGATCATTGGGCAGGCTTTGCTCAATATTCTGGCCGCACTAGGCTACCATACCATCAGCGATAATCATCTGGGTGACTGGGGCAAGCAGTTCGGCACCAACATTGCCTCGATGATACGCTTTGGCCGGCCAGAGGGCAACGGCGAAGCGGCCCTTGCCGAGATCGAGCGACTGTACCAGCGCTATAACCGCATGATGAAGGGCGAGAACGCTGACACCGACGACGAGGCTGACGACGAGCAAATGCTGGACGACGAGGCGCGGAGTTGGTCGTTGAAACTCGAGCAAGGTGATCCCACCGCACGCGAGCTGTGGCAGTGGATGTGTGATATGACTCTGCGGGTCAACCAGCGCAACTACGACCGGCTCGGCGTACATTTTGATATGGCCCATGGCGAGAGCTTTTACCGAGACATGACGGCCCCCGTGATCGAAGAAGCACTCGCCGCAGGTATTGCAATGCGCGAACCAGGCGGTGCAGTCGTCGTTAAGGATCTATCAGACGAGCGTGGCCATGAACTTCCGACGTTTCTGCTTCAGCGTAGCGATGGCGGAACGCTGTATCAGACACGCGATGTGGCGACGATCGAGTATCGCGAGCGCGAATACCGGCCGGCAATTGTGATCTATGTTGTTGAGCAGCGCCAGGAATTGCATTTTCGGCAAGCCTTTGCCCTGGCTAAAGCACTGGGCCATGCACGCGACACACAGTTAGTCCACGTTCACTTTGGTACGATCTTCGGTGCCAATGGCGAACCGCTCTCGACGCGCAAAGGCAACATGGTCTATCTCGAAGCACTACTCAATGATGCTGAAGCGCGCGCGCGGGCGGTGGTGCTCGAAAAGATTGGGGCCGGCAAAACCGAACTGCCGCCCGAGGAGATCGATGCCATCGCTAGCGCGGTTGGGATCGGCGCGGTTGTATATAACGACCTCTACCAGGACGTACGGCGCAATATTACGCTAGATTGGGAGCGCATGCTGGCCTTCGAGGGTAACAGCGCGCCCTATCTGCAATATACCTTTGCGCGTTGCTGCTCGATTTTGCGTGAAGCACTTAATCGAGACACCTCCGCCAACCTCCTTGAAGGACTGCCGCCCTTCGAAGCAATGCTGTTGCGCGAGCCGCAAGAGCAGGCCGTGTTGAAGCAGATTGCGCGCTTACCAGATGCAGTGCGCCGGGCTGGGCAGGCCTTCGCGCCGTATATCATCGCAGAATGGCTGTATACGACTGCTCGTGAGTTCGCGCGCTTTTACCGTGACCTGTCGGTCCTCAAGGCAGCGACACCCGAGCTACGCGCGGCCCGCCTAGCACTCGTAGCCGCTACCGCCCAAAGTCTACGCAATGGTCTTCATCTCTTGGGCCTTGCTGCACCGGAGCGTATGTAGATGACACTTGATCTGTCAACCATTCGTACCGTACTCTTTGATATGGACGGTGTGCTCTATCGCGGCGATCAGGTGCTGGCAGGCGTTGACGAGCTATGGCGCTGGCTGGAAGCACAGGGCGTGCACTATGCCTGCATAACCAACAATGCCAGTCGCACCCCTGCACAGTTCACCCAGAAGTTGGCCGACATGGGCTTGCAAGTACCGCCTGAGCGCATTATCACCTCCGCGCTCACCACCAATGTGTGGTTACGTGAACGGGCGCCTCAGGGCACCACGGCCTACGCAGTCGGGATGGATGGGCTGCGCGATGTGCTGTTTGGCGATGGCTACTTTGTGGAGCAAACCGAGCGACCGGCGTATGTGGTCGTCGGGGCTGACTTCGAACTCACCTACGCCAAGTTGCGCACAGCCTGCCTAGCCATTAGGGCCGGAGCCCAGTTCATCGGCACCAATCCTGATAAAACCTTTCCGGCCGAAGAAGGTATCGTGCCCGGCTGTGGAGCACTGTTAGCCGCCCTAGAGGCTGCGACCGATGTCCAACCAATGGTCATCGGCAAACCTGAGCGGGCAATGTTTGATACCGCCCTGCATCTCCTCCATGCCCAGGCAACCACCACCTTGATGGTCGGCGATCGGATCGACACCGATATCGAT
>JACDGP010000042.1 GCA_013821605.1 Herpetosiphonaceae bacterium | reverse complement strand
CTGCTCGAACGGCGGCAGGAGCAGTTAGCACGGGCGGGCAGGCTATGGGTCGAGCGGATCAGCGGTTGGCGGTAGCTGCTATCATTGTGTTATAGCGAAATGAGTTGGTTATGAAGTGTGTTGTTCACCTGTTGGGCATCCTGGCCTTTGTAGGGTTGCCAGTGAGTAGTTTATCGAGCACAGTAGCTGCTTCACCGGCTCAGCCAACGTTTGCGCGGGTTTGCGGGCTTACTGCTCCCGGAACTGCCCATTGTCACGCTGTTGTCCGCACCGATATTGCCCCACTGGCAGCAGGCCCGAATGTGACGCCTAGTGGGTACGGGCCGAGCGATCTGCAATCCGCCTACCAACTGCCGAGTGACACGGCTGGAAACGGCCAAACCGTGGCAATTGCTGATGCTTATGACGATCCCAGAGCAGAAGCAGATCTTGCCGTTTATCGTTCTCAATTTGGTTTAGCACCATGTACCACGGCTAACGGCTGCTTCCGCAAGGTCGATCAAACCGGTGGCACGGCGTATCCGCCCGGCGGCAACGTCAGTTGGGCAGAAGAGATTTCGCTGGACCTCGATATGGTAAGTGCTGCTTGCCCAAATTGTCACATTTTGCTGGTCGAGGCGACAAGCAATAGCTCCGCGAACCTCGCGCTCGCTGTCGATGAGGCAGCCACATTGGGTGCCAACGTGATCAGCAATAGCTATGGTGGCGGTGAATACAGCAACGAGGTCAACGACGAAGTACACTACAACCATCCCGGGATCGCGATCACGGTAAGCTCGGGTGACAATGGTTATGGAGTCGAGTTCCCAGCGGCGTCGCAGTACGTGACCGCAGTGGGCGGCACGAATCTGGTGCGTGCCAGCAACGCGCGCGGTTGGAAAGAGACCGTGTGGGGCAGTGCCGCCCCTTCCAGCGGTGGTGCCGGTAGTGGCTGCAGCGCCTATATTAGTAAGCCTAGCTGGCAATTAGATACAGGTTGCGCGCGGCGCACAGTCGCCGATGTTGCGGCAGTGGCCGATCCGGCGACGGGCGTCGCGGTCTACGACACCTATGGCGTCCGAGGATGGATGGTCTTCGGCGGCACCAGCGTAGCCTCACCGATTATCGCCGGCGTGTATGCTTTGGCCGGGAATGCAGCAACTGTGAACTATGGCTCGTACTCCTACAGCCACCTTTCCAGCCTGTACAAAGTGATCAGCGGCAGGAATGGTAGTTGCGGCGGATCGTATCTCTGTAACGGCAAATTTGGCTATGATGGCCCCACCGGGAACGGAACACCCCACGGCACGGGTGGCTTCTAGTACATCGGCGTGGTGTGGGCAGCTACCACGCGTTGGGGAGGTCTCACCCGCATGAGCAATTCACCCATCACGCCAGAAGAGCGCTTTGCCATGATTGTCGAGGAGTTGCTTAGCCATCCGGAGGTTACACCGCCATCGGGGAAGGGCTTCGGCTCATCAGGACTGCGCATCCGAGGCAAAATCTTCGCCATGCTCTCGTCCAAACGTGAGTTTGTTGTGAAGCTGCCAAAGCAGCGGGTCAATGCACTCATCGCAGCTGGCGCAGGGCAACACTTTGATCCCGGTCATGGTCGACTTATGAAGGAGTGGCTGGTCGTTGAGCCAACGTCGGAAGCAGAATGGCTGCTTTTGGCGCGAGAAGCCATGGAGTTTGTCGGCTCAAACTCCCGTAACACCTGAGGTGGCCGTCATGCATCTCCGACGATTGCAACCTCATCCCTTGTTAGTGCCGCATATCGAGGATATATGGGCATTTGAAAGCGCTGATGGCTTACCACCGGGTGACCTACGGACGATTGTGCCCAATGGCAAGCCAAAAGTTATCATGCCGTATCTGGGTGCGATCCATAGTGTGAGCGATGGACAGGCTGTCAGGCATGACTCGTCCGCGATGATGGTGGTGGGTATTATGACCACGCCGGTGCTGCTTGATGGACCAGGTGCAGTTGGCATCATTGGCATTCAACTCAAGCCGGCGTCAGCGTACCGGCTGCTGGGTGTGTCACAGCATGAGCTTACGAATAGCATCCACCCGTTTGATGACCTCCTGGAACGACGTGAGCGTGAATTGCACAATGCTATAGGCGCGGCCGAGACAGTTGAGCAAAAGGTTGCACTGATCCAAGCTTTGTTCATCCAGCGGCTCAGTGGTAGCGTGCACCGGCACACGATGATCGACCAAGCGCTTCAGATGATCGAAGTGCATACTGGGCGCATTCCAATGAATGATTTGTGTCGCAGCCTGGGGTACAGCCGGCGCTACCTGGACATGCTATTTGCCGAGTACGTCGGGATCAGTCCCAAATTGGTGGCGCGCATTGTTCGCTTTCAGCACTTCTACCAACGCTGGGGACAGGGCGCTACTTTCAAACAGTTCAGCTGTGATATGTTCGATTATTACTATGATCAGCCGCATTTTATTAAGGAGTTCAAGCAGTTCACGGGACATGCACCGGTCGCCTTCGCCCAGCAGCACAACGAGGTGGGGCGCATCTTCTACCAGGACTGAACTTCCCTTTTTTACAAGACACGCACAGGCTACTATGCTATGTTGACTCCGACACCTCATACCGAGATGATCATAAGGAGATCACAATGCTGCAGCATGATGCGCAGGTCAAGCTTAATCCCTCAGAGGAAATGATCCACCTTGGCTCGACGCAGGTCCGGTTCCTGGTAACTGGTACCGATTCCCATAGCACGATCGCGATGTTTGAGTATACAGTCCCCGTCGGGACAAAGCTGGCCGGGCCGCCCCATAGTCATGAGGGCTGCGAGGAAACGATCTATGGCCTTGAGGGTGTCTCGACCTGGACCGTCAATGGCGCACGGATCGACGTAGGACCGGGCCAGGGACTGTGCATTCCACGGGGTGCGGTTCACGGCTTCGGGAACCAAGGTACTATCGATGCGCGGGTGCTTTTCACCCAGACCCCAGGGCTGATCGGCCCAGAGTTTTTCCGTGAGTCGGCCGAGGTGATCAAGGCAGCAGGCGGCGGGCCGCCCGACCGCAGCAAGATGGCGGAGATTATGGGCCGCTATGGCATCACCCCAGCCCCACCGCCGACTGTCTAGTACGCTAGAGGGTCCCGCTCCTCTGTCCAGTTCATCATACCGGTGAGAACAAGAGCTTGAACGCACGCACCGTCAAAGCGACGTACCAGCTCTTGTGCTGCGACCGGCAAGATCATCTGCCTTAATTCTTCTGGCCGCGTAGCAAACACAGTCCCGCACCAAGTACGAGCAGGGCGGCCCAGATTGAACTATTACTGAGCGTAAGTGGCAGACGAGCTACGGCGATGATCATGCCCACGCCGAAGAGCGGCACAGCCGGGTAGACCGGCCACGGCACTTGGACGTTAAAGAAGGTACGTCCCAAGAACAAGATCGCCAGAAAGCCGAGTGCCAAGCCCCATAGTACCGAAACGCCACCGGTCAAGGCGGCAAGTGGGACACCGATGCTTAAGCCCAATAAGATACAAGCCGGGATCAGGAAAGGGTAGAGACGCTGCCAGAGGGCGAAGAACATGAAGCAGCTACTGATCGTCAGCAGGATCAATCCAGCACGAAGGTGTCCCGTGTTGACGAGGCGTGGGATCATCAACAAGAACGCGAAGATAATGAGGGCTAAACCGTTACGGCTGTGCTGCCAGGAAAGAGCGGGCAGGTTGGTGCGGTCGGGCGACAGCAGATGTCGCGTTGGTAGGCCGGCAGAAGATTGGGCCGTTTGTTCCACTCGTTCAACGTGCTCCGTCTGGGTAGGCATTGCCATGGTGTACCTCCAATGGTTATCAGCAGCTTGGGCGGGCGTTGGTGATGTTCGTAGAGCGTACGACGCCAGAAGGCAGAGCAAAGTTGCAGTGCTGCTGATACATTTACCAGAAGTGGTGTACATATTGACATAGCTATGGTTTAGTGCTAAACTCATGCTATGAAACAAGCAATTCAAACGCAACGAAAGGGCCTACGGCAGCCAGCGGTGGTGGCTTGGCTGCGATTAGCGCGAGTATTTCAGAAGATTTCGACGCTTTCGGAACGCTCCTTTCGCATGCAGGATCTGAACACCGGTCAATTCGATGTGCTGGCACAGATCGGCGCAGCACCCGGCATCAGTCAACAGGAGCTTGCTTCCGCACTGCTCGTGACAAAAGGCAATATCTCGCAGCTACTAAGTAAAATGGAGCGTGAAGGATTGGTCAGGCGACAGCAGGAGGGTCGAACGAACTGCTTGTCACTCACAGCAGAGGGACAGGCGTTGTTTGATCGCGTGGTGCCGCAGCAAGAAGCACTGATCGCGGATGCGTTGTCGCCACTTTCGAGTACGGAGCAGACGGAGCTTGTCCGTCTGCTCCGTAAACTTGATCATACGCTCGCGCCATAATTTTTTTACCCGGTAGGTTTAGCACTAAACATTGGAGAAACTTGCATGTCCGACACATCATTGACCTTTACCCACCGCTTTGTGCCGGCCCAGACGGCTACCGCCCCAACCCTGTTGTTGCTGCATGGGACCGGCGGTGATGAGCATGACCTGCTGAAGCTGGGCCACGCACTCGCGCCACGGGCCGCCCTGCTAAGCCCACGCGGACAGGTTCTTGAGCATGGGATGCCGCGCTTTTTCCGGCGGCTGGCGGAAGGGATCTTCGACCTGGCTGATCTGCGGCAGCGCACCGACGAGCTGGCGACCTTTGTCACCGCTGCCAGTGACGTTTACCAGTTCGATTCGCAGCGAATTATTGCCGTTGGTTATTCCAATGGCGCGAATATCGCGGCGAGCTTGTTGCTGCGCTATCCAACGCTGCTCGCCGGTGCCGTGTTGTTGCATGCGATGGTGCCCTTCATTCCTGAGACACTCCCCGAACTGCAGGGTGTGCCCATATTTCTGAGTGCGGGGAGGCACGACACGCTGATCCCGCCGCAGCAAACGGAACAACTTGCCCGCCTTTTGGAGCAGGCACATGCCTCGGTGCAACTGCACTGGGAGCCCGGCGGCCATGCGCTTACACCGTCAGAAGTCCAAGCCGCAACACTGTGGCTGACCGACATCCAAGCTGGACATCTCACACAAACGACTTAAGCATCACCTCATTACCCTGCACGCATACGAGCGGGCAGCGAAAGGAAAAACTACATGGACCTTACCGGTATTCATCATTTGACGGCAGTTTCAGCACAGATTCGCGAAAACTACCGGTTTTATACTCAGACACTCGGCATGCGCTTGGTGAAGCGCTCGGTCAATCAGGACGACACGAGCGCCTACCACCTCTTCTACGCCGATGGCGAAGGTCATCCGGGGACCGATCTGACCTTCTTCGATTGGCCGGTGCCACGTGAGCGACGCGGCACACACGCCATCACGCGCACGTCCTTGCGGGTGGCGGGGTCGGAGGCACTGGCGTGGTGGGAGCAGCAGCTGCGCGAGCAGGGCGTCACCGCGAATGCAATCACGGAACGTGACGGCCGCTTGACCCTGGATTTCGAGGATCCAGAAGGACAGCGGTTGGCACTGGTGGACGACCAGGGTGTGGGCAGTAGTAGCCCATGGGAGCGCAGCCCAGTTCCAGCCGCTTACCAGATCCGTGGCCTTGGCCCTATTCTTGTGGGTGTCCCGGCGCTGGAGCCAACCGACGTTATTCTCCAGAAGGTGCTCAATATGCGCCCGGTACGGACCTATGCTCATCCGGATACCCCGGCGAACACCGTGCATGTGTACGAGATGGGACCAGGCGGAGCAGCCGCCGAGTTGCACGTGGCCGTGCAGCCGGGACTGCCGGCGACACGGGCCGGCGCCGGCGGGGTGCATCATGTGGCGTTTCGGGTGCCGACCTTTGCGGAGCATGATGAGTGGCTGCAACGGCTGACGTCGTTCCGTGTTCCAAACAGTGGACTGGTAGACCGCTACTACTTCCGTAGCCTGTACTTCCGCGAGCCGAATGGCATTCTTTTCGAGCTTGCTACGGATGAGCCGGGCTTCGCGGTCGATGAAGATCCGGCAACCCTGGGCGAGAAGATCGTGCTACCACCGTTCCTCGAGTCACGGCGGGCGGAGATTGTGGCAGGACTGAAGCCTATCGATTAATGATGGCTCGAAAGCTTCGTGTGTCTTGTCAGATCACCGCCAGCCAGGGACTTCTACTCCTGCATACCACCCTCAACCCAGCGCTGGAAGACTGCTACTGTTTCGCGGGGCCAGGCCCCGTCGCAGGGCATCGACCCAGCCTGCAAGTGCTGGAGAATACCGTCGGCATGGCCCTTCACGTCCTGGTAGGACCACAGGTCGAAAGCAAACTTCATCGATTGCCGATCCTTGGGACGGAACAGCGGCTTGATGTGGGTTTTGAAGCTCACCACTTCGTCGACGGCAGGCTGTACGGCCGGTACTGGTTGTTCCTCAGGCTGGGCGGCAAGTGCTGAGACGCGGGACCCGGGCGTGGCGTTGCAGACCCACCACCAATGTGGCATCGGCATGTGCTCAGGAGGATGCGCATCGGCATGGGAGTTCTCAAAGGCAAGGCGGGAGCCCCACTCAATATAGGAGACAAAGGCAGCCCGAAACTCAGCGTCGGCGGGCAGGCCAACTTCGTCTGCCGACTGGCACATCAGGCTGACCCAGCGAGCTCGCTGCGCCTCAGTAATGCGCTTGCCAACATGCTGTGAGACCATATGGGAATAACCGCCGTACTTCTCGCTGTAGTTCGTGGGTCCACCGAAGACCTCGGCAAGCCAGGCAGCCACGCGCTCGGGGTGGTCGGGGGACATATGGGCGAAGAGAGGACCGATCAGCGGGTCCTGGGAGACGTACTTTTCATAGAACAGATGTGTAAGACGCGTCAGAGCAGCCAAGCCGCCAGCCCACTCGGCCACAGTTGGCTCGTGCTGCGAGTCGTCCACCCGGTCATGGAAGTAACCTGATCCAGCCTGCATGCTTGACTACCTCTGGTCAAACGAGCTTGCTTCAATTGAAGCAAGTTTTGGACCAATTGTATCATTCGACTGAATCGAAGTAAACTAGTCGTATGGGTAGGGCAAGACAGACATTGACGGAGGACTGGGTTGACCACGTCCTTGCTGAATGGGCGCAGGAGCGCCCGGACCTGGAAACAGCGCCGGTGGCCATTGTGGCACGCGTCGGACGGCTCGCCACCTTGCTTGATGCAGGACTAGCGCAGACATTTAAACGCTTCGGTTTGTCGCGTGCCGGCTTCGATATCCTTGCGACGCTGCGCCGTTCGTGTGCACCATACCGCCTCCCTCAAAAAGCCCTGATGCAGGCACTGCTACGGACATCGGGAACAGTTAGCTTTCGTATTGACCGGCTAGAGCGCATGGGTCTTGTGCGGCGCGAGGCGGATCCCGCTGACGCCCGGGGTGTCTTGGTCAGCCTTACGGAGCGCGGTGAGCACCTGTTTGATACCGTTGCGCCGGCGCATCTGGCAAATGAAGCGCAACTTGTGGCAGCGCTCACGCCTGAGGAGCAGACCATTCTAGTAGCGCTCCTCCGCCGCTTGTTGGTACGTTTCGAATCAGCAAAGGCTCCAGCACCCCGCTCGGCTCGTAACAGACCGAGGAGCAGGGGCGCTACACACTAAGAACGGTATGCGTGGGAAATCCGCGCCACGGGGGTCGCATGTTGGTACCGATGATGCAAGACACCTTCCACACGCTGGATGATGAGACGCTTGGATGGGTATGTATCGAGCCTACCCACCGCCTTATGTTGCAGAACGGTCCCGCCAACAATGCACAGCTTGTTGCTCAACTTACCCAGGGACAACACGCGTTGCTTTTGTTCCAGGTGCTACATCAGCATGCCGGCACCGAAGTGGATGAATTTTACGGCTGGATGACCTATCTGCTGACGGAGCCGCAGAAGTGGGCCGGAATCGCGGGCGCGCTGCGCTGGTTCGGGGATGAGGCGATGCTGCAACTGCTCAATGAGGTCGTGCAGCGCCTCGGCACGCCGGACGCGGTGGAGCGGTGCGTCGGTGCGCCGAAGAATCTGGAGGAAGATGCGCAACTTAGTGCGGCGGTCAGCCGGCTTTACGCCCGCTACCGGGAGATTATCCCCGCAACGCTCCTGCGGGTTAGTACGTATATACGCACCAACCCGCAGGAGTTTGTCCACTTCGAGGATGACGATCTACTGAGTGACGAGTATGCCGGGCGACACTACGCGACATCGTAAGCGACCGGCAGCGCGTAGAGGCCACGCATCAGCAGACCGGGACGCCAGTGTAACAACTTGTCATCAACTGCAAGCCGCAGGGTTGGCAGGCGACGCAGGAGCGTATTGATAGCGATCTGGCCCTCCAGGCGCGCTAACGGCGCACCTAAACAATAGTGGATACCTTGACCGAACGCAACATGGCGGTTGATCGCCCGCATGATGTCGAGGTCCTCCGGCTGCGCAAACTGCTCCGGGTCATGATCAGCGGCAGCAATCACCACCAGCACACGTTCACCTTTGGTAATATGTTGGCCCCGGAATTCGATATCCTCTCGCGCATAGCGGAACGTCGAGGTTTCAACAGAACCGTCGTAGCGTAGGAATTCCTCGATGGCTCCCGCGATGAGCGCCGGCTCCTGCCGAAGCTTCGCCAACTGATCAGGATGCTGCAAGAGCGCAAGGACGCCGTTGCCGATCAAGTTCACCGTCGTTTCATGGCCGGCCACAATGAGCAAAAAGAGCATCGCCAGCAACTCATCCTCGTTAAGCTGGTCGCCTTGTCCTTCGGTTGCCACCAGAGCACTAATGAGATCGTCAGTGGGGGCGGCCCGGCGAGCGCGGGCCAGCTGCTGCAAATAGGTGCCAAAGGCTTGAGCGGCAGCCATCGTCTCCGGGTCCAGGGGTCCCGAGCCAAGATGGTTAATGATCGTACTTGACCAATCACGGAACTGATCATGATCGGCTTCAGGAATGCCGAGTAGCTCGCTGATTACAATCATCGGCAAAGGAAAAGCAAAGTCAGCGATCAGATCCATCTCGCCGCGCTCTTGTAGGGCAGCCAACAGATCATCGGCTACCTGTTGGATACGTGGTCGCAGTTGCTCAATGCGGCGGGGCGTAAAGCCCTTCGATACCAGCGCGCGCAAGCGCGTATGATCGGCTGGATCGCTGCTCAGCATATGTCCAGTGAGTAGACGAAACTCGCGCGAATGGATCGGCAGGGACAACTCTTCGATCTGTGCAGATGTCATGGCATTACGGAAATCTTTGACGAAGCGCTCGTCCTTGAAGACTGCCACCACATCCGCATAGCGTGTGACGACCCACATCGTCTGGCCGTCCGGCAGCGTCGCACGGTATACCGGCCCGTTTTCACGTAGCCAGCTATAGGTAGGATAGGGATTTGCTTTGAACGCAGGGCTAAAAAGATCGACTTGTTCAATAGCCATTGTCATCATCGGTTCCTCGCATGTTCAAACTCATAAGCAACATCGTGTAGCATAATGTTCATGTTGTTGCTAAAATAAAGATAGCAATAGTGGCAACGTACGTCAATCACCAATCGTGGACAGACGTTGCTTAAGCAACACCGAGGAGCAAATGACGCAAAATGCATCTGTCCTCGATTTGCGTGTGCGCCGGACGCGCATGCTTTTGCGCAATGCACTGATCGAACTTACGGTCGAGCAGGGCTTTGCGGCGGTCACCGTGCAACAGATTACCGAGCGGGCGATGGTGAACCGCGCGACCTTTTACCGCCACTATACCGACAAGTATGATCTAGTGATGAGCAACGTCCGAGAACTGGTGGATGAGCTTGGCCCTTACGAGGAACCCTATGGTCCGCCCGCACTGCGCCACTTACTTGAGCATATAGTCGAGCATGCCAAGTTTTATCGCATTATTCTGGGCAAAGACGGCATGGCTCCGTTCAGCGCGCATATTCGCAGCTATGTCGAGCAGCACCTACGGATGCGGCTGGAAGCCATGACGTATGATCCGGCGCGTATGCGGGTGCCATTAGATCTATGCATCAGCTTTATGGCCAACGCAATGCTGGGAACGATCACCTGGTGGTTGGAGCATGACCTGCCATATACAGCCGAGCAAATGGCCCTGTGGCTACCGCAATTGAACGTGCATGGGCTTAGCTATGGCCTCGGCACGGATATACACCATATATGAAAGGCAATGGGACCCGAAATGACAGCGCCTCCGGTGCAATGCCTAGGGGCAGGCAGCGCCGGAGGCGACAATGAGTGAGGGCGCGAGGTATGACACAGCTACCACACTATGCACCTCCCCACGGTTATTAAGGTTAACGCCGCGCATGGCTTAAAGTTTCGGCTTCCACTCACACATACTGTTAGTGATTGATGGCACTGAATAGCATGCGTGCACCGAAAAAAAGACTGAGCACAGCAACGCCAACTATAAACAGCCGATCAGAGAACTTAGGAATACGGATGCCAGCAGGTAGAAAGAGCATTCCGTTGCTAAGCGCCGAAAGTCCAATGCCGAGCATGACGAGGCGCTCTCCGGAAGGCTGCCCTTGCAGAACGACGGCACTTACGAGCGCCATGAGAATGCCGAGGACTCCGACAATAACCAGCATACGTGCCACGATGGACATGATCGAGATTGTGCGCCATCGTTCCCTGAAGCGCGGCCATTCGATGAAGATAGTGAATGCCGCAGCAATCACGGTTGCGATTGCACCGATCATACCCCAATCCATGATCCCTCCCACGGTCTATGGGTAGTATATAGCGGTCCGTCAATGGACAGCCGGTGATTGATGAAGGAAGGAATCAGCGATGAAGTTGCTCGGGCTAGATCATATTCAACTGGCGATGCCGGCAGGCGAGGAAGCTGCGGCGCGACACTTTTATGGTGATCTGCTGGGACTGGAGGAAGAAACCAAGCCGGAGCCATTGCAAGCGCGTGGCGGCTGCTGGTTTGTGGGTCCGGGGACGGTCATCCACCTAGGGGTGGAAACAGCCTTTGCGCCCGCGCGCAAGGCGCATCCGGCCTTCCGGGTTGCCGATTTGAAGGCGTGCCAACACGAGTTAGAAGCCGCCGGGGTTGAGGTCATAGCTGACGAGACACTGCCCGAGGTCCATCGCTGCTATGCTGCCGATCCCTTTGGCAACCGGCTGGAGTTTATTCAGGATGGCGACGGTTTCAGCCAGCGTATTACATTTGTCACAAACGATAGTGCTCTTCCGTCTTGTTTGTGCCAGTTCCGATGAGGGACTGATAAGGAGCAAAAAGATGGATTCGCACGTCGCACAAACCGATGTTGTCGTGGTTGGCGGTGGCATGGCCGGTCTGACTGCTGCCTGTTATCTAGCCCGCGCCGGGGTCGCGGTGACGCTTTTCGAGAAAGCGGCGGAGCTGGGAGGGCGCGCAGCCACGCAGGTGTATAACGATTATTCCTTCAACCGTGGGGCACACGCGCTTTATCCGGGGGGTGCAGCATGGTGCGTCTTGCGCGAACTGGGGATCAGGTATAGTAGCCAGAGCCCCAAGGGAACTTTTATGTTACGCCAGGGCAAGCTGCAGGCCTTTCCCGCCGACCCACTTACCTTGTTGCGCACCGATCTGCTTCAGGCCGTCGACAAACTGGAGTTCACCCGCATGTTGGCCGCGCTTGCACTATGCAAAGCACATGATCTGCAACATGTGAGCGTGCAGGCCTGGCTGGAGAGTAGCACACAGCGGCCACGGCTGCGTCAAGTGCTGGCAGCGCTCGCACGTACATTGACCTATAGCGCCGCGCTTGACCAGATCAGCGCCGAAGTATTTGTCACGCAACTGCAGCTATCGCTCAAGCACAACGTCTTGTACATTGATGGTGGTTGGCAGATGCTGGTTGATGGGTTGCGGAAGGTGGCGCAGCAAGCTGGAGTACAGATTGTGCGGGGGGCACGCGTCGAGGCAATCGAAGAGCAAGGTGGTCGTGCGCGGGGGGTGCGCCTGCAGGATGGCAGCACCGTAGCTGCGGCTGACGTGATCATCGCTACCAATCCGCAGGCAGCGGCGAAGCTGGTTGATGCAGGATGTTACCCTACTTTGCGGCGGGTCGTGGATGCGATCGTGCCCATCGAGGCAGCCTGCCTGGACGTCGCACTCCGCCGCCTACCCTCAGCGAGACACCCGGTGGTCTTCGATGAGGAACATCCTCGCTTCTTGACGGTTCAATCGTTGTTCGCGAAGATCGCGCCACAAGGTGGAGCACTGATCCACACGATCAAATATCTTGATCCCGCCAAGCCGAGTGATCCACGTGCCGACGAGCGTGATTTGGAAGATTTCCTGGATATCTTACAGCCAGGGTGGCGCGACGAGCTGGTCAAACGCTCCTACCTGCCACGGATCGAGGCCGTCAGCCTATGGCCAACCGCGAGCAGTGGTGGCTTTGGTGGACGACCTGGGCCACAGGTAGCAGGCATCGTAGGCGTATACCTAGCTGGTGATTGGATCGGGAACGAAGGATACTTGGCGGATGCTAGCATGGCCAGCGCCCGTGAGGTTGCTCAGTTGATCCTACGAGGAAAGCGGATCACCTCGCAGCCACTTGAGCAATCCCATGCACTCCTGCAGGAAGCGTAACATGGGGAGCGAGCGCAATGGAAGTCCGGAGGCGAGGGGGCAATTGAATCAGGCAGCGACCACGGCGGACCTGTTCAACCAGTACCGAGGGCTCCTGTTCGCGATCGCCTACCGGATGATGGGCAGTGGCACGGATGCCGAAGATATTGTCCAGGAGGCTTTTGTGCGCTGGCTTCAAGCCAGCAGTGAGGAGGTGCAATCGCCTAAAGCGTATTTATCAGCGGTGGTCATGCGGCTCTGCATCGACCAGGTGCGCTCGGCCAGGGCACAACGTGAACTGTATGTTGGGCCCTGGTTGCCTGAACCTATCCCGACGGGCCAGCACCAAGAACTCGTCGACAACGTCGTCCTAACCGAGTCGCTTTCCTTCGCCTTTCTGATTATGCTCCAACGGCTGAAGCCGCTGGAGCGGGCCGTTTTCTTGTTGCGCGAGGTCTTCGACTATGACTATACCGAAATTGCGGAGATCGTGGGTAAAAGCGAGGCCAATTGCCGCCAGGTGCTCCATCGTGCGCACCAACAGGTAGGCGAGCAGCCACCGCGCTTTGCGGTATCGCACGAGCAGCAGGAACGGATTACCTATCAGTTCATCCAGGCCAGCACCAGTGGAGATATGCAGGGGCTGCTGAAGCTGCTGACCGACGATATCGTCTTTACTGCCGATGGAGGGGGCAAGGTGCAGGCCGCGCGCAATTCTTTGTACGGAGCCGACAAGGCGACGCGTGGGATGCTGGGTGGCATGAGCAAACTGCCGTCAGGAATCCAGGGGCGTATCGAGGAGATCAATGGACAGCCGGCAATCATTGGCTACGTGGATGGGCATGTGTATGGGGTAGTACTGCTGGAGATCGTAGCAGAGCAAGTGCGGCGCATCTACATGATTCTTAACCCAGATAAGCTGGGCCGCCTGAACTCTCTGCCCATGTAATGTTGAGGCACGGCGGTATACCGCGTGCCTCAACGTCAACCCTATTCATGCCTCGCTTCACCGGTTAGCCCGCATAGAGCGGGCCGAGCTTCGTTAACGTAGCAGGGATGCCCCGCCGTCCACGTACATCTCGACGCCGGATACATGCCGTCCAAGATCCGATGCCAGGAATAGGCAGGCATCGGCAACATCAACAGGCTCACCTTGGCCCTCATGTAGGGCGGGACTGCCAGCGGGCAACTCGATCTTGATGCCAACCTGCTCGGTGTTGCGATGTTCGGTACGCTGCTCGATATTCGTATGGATGGCGCCCGGACACACTGCGTTGCAGCGGATATTATGACGTCCCAGTTCCAGTGCGATCATCTTCATAAACGCGACCTGACCGGCCTTCGAGGTGCTATAGGCACTCGCGCCTGGGCTTGAGAAGGTGCGATTACCGTTGACGCTGCTGGTAATAATGATGCTGCCAGCGCCCGCCTGTTTCAGGTAGGGCACGGCGAAGTGCACAGTCAGGTAGGTACCCTTGAGGTTGATATTGAGTGTGCGGTCCCACTCTTCCGGCTGCAATTCGTCAATTGGCGTCCAAACGCCATTAATGCCAGCGTTCGCGAAGACGATATCAAGCTTGCCCCACTGCTTCACCGTCGTGTCAATCGCGCGCTTGACTGCTGCAGCATCACTCACATCGCAGTCGATATAGATCGCCTGGCCACCTTCCGCGACTAATTCCCTCCGTAGGCGCTCGCCTTCGTCGGGTTGCACATCGGCGATCGCTACGCTTGCTCCCTCTTGCGCAAAGCGTCGCGCCGTTCCCGCCCCAATGCCACTGGCCCCGCCCGTGATGAACGCGACCTTGTTATTCAACATGCCCATCGGGATATGCTCCTTGTGTTACAGCTTTGGCAGGTTATTGCCAAAGCGGAGCGGCCTTACAAGCAGCGTGCCACGAGCATGCCAGTAGCACGGGAGATTCTGAT
Source organism: Herpetosiphonaceae bacterium (assembly GCA_013821605.1). Classification (GTDB taxonomy): domain Bacteria; phylum Chloroflexota; class Chloroflexia; order Chloroflexales; family Kallotenuaceae; genus JACDGP01. The sequence continues at coordinate 26,532 of JACDGP010000042.1, read as the reverse complement.
AGATGGATATTTCGACGGGAACTACTCCTCGGGCTGCGCCATGGGCAATGGAGCATTAGCCTGTGGTACAGATGCAGAGCGGTCGCGCTGGGGACGCTGCCGCCAGAGGAGCCAGCCGAGCAAAGCGGCGATAGCGAGGGCGAGGAGCGCCCAGCGGAGATCACCGAGGAGTGTCGTCAGCGCTTCAACCTGATCACTGAAGTAGCGACCGATACCGAGGTAGCCAGCGACCCAGACCGTCTCGCCGGCGAGGTCATAGAGGAAGAAGCTCCACCACGAGACGAGCGCAATACCGCTGGTCAGATTGATGGCAGGTCCCACCGCTGTCACCAGCCAACGACTCAGAAAAATGCTGGGACCACCCCACCGACGCATTGCTGACTCGGCGGCCAGGAGTCCGCGCTGACCACCTACGAGACGAGCGACGCGATCGGCCAGCTTGCGCCCACCGAGTCGCCCAAGACCATAGCCAAGATGGTCACCGAGCATGGAGCCAGCAACACCCAACCCGACGACTGGCCAGAAGCTGAACTGACCTTGTTGGACCAAGGAGCCTGTTGCTACGAGCAGCAACGAGGACGGCAAGGGTGCGCCGGCCGACGACACCAGCACAATGACAAACAAGGCGGGCAGGCCATATTGAACGAGTGCGGCCAGGAATTGTTCGCTCAGCGTCATGGTGTCCCCGGCGATGGCGTAGGCGTAGAGGTGGGCCGGCGCTGATTGGGCTTAGGCGGTGATACACGGAACTGTGTGACCGCTTGGCGTAGAATGGTGGCTTCGGCAGAAACCGTACGGCCCTGCAACTGTGCGATGGTCGTAAGCATATGCTGATCGCCGCGCACGGGCTGCAAGCCGAGCGCCTGGTATAGAACGGACGGTGGCACGTGATAGCTATGAGCGACAAAAGGGATAGTCATCCAGCCACGGATCGCCGGATCGGTACGCTGGCGGAGTGGTCGCGCGTGTTCCACCGCACGCATGACAAAGATAAACGTCACTCCAAGCGCGGCAACGAAGCCCAGCAAGAGGAGCCAGCGGCTCCAGCTACGCATGATGCTCCTGATGCTGCAGTGTGGTAATAGGATGATGAGTGAGCGCAGGGGCCACGACGGGCAGGGTGATGGTAAAGGTCGTGCCTCGGCCCATGCTGCTGGTGACGGCAATCGTCCCGCCATGGGCTTCAACAAGAGCCTTCACAATCGCCAACCCCAGGCCAGATGAACCATCATGTTGACGCGATGCGTCGCCTCGGTAGAAGCGTTCAAAAATGTGCGGCAACTCCTCCGGAGCAATGCCCGCGCCGGTATCGGCCACCGCGAGTTGTACAGCGTTGGCATGGGCTTCTGCGGCAACCGTAATCGTGCCGTTTGCAGGCGTGTAGCGTAAGGCGTTGCTCACAAGGTTGCTCAACACCTGGGCCATGCGCTCCGGGTCAACCTCAACCTCCGGCAGATGCGGCGCAGCTTGGAGTGCAAGCGTGATGTGCAGGGTCTGAGCCTGCACTTTATGGGAAGCAACCACGCGTTCCAGCAGAGCCAGAGGCGCAATAGATTGGCGGCGGAGCGGGAGTTCACCAGCGTCAGCTAACGAGAGCGTCCTTAAGTCATCGACTAAGTGCTGGAGCAACTGCGCCTCATCGTACATCGTATCGTAAATCTCTTGGGTACCGGGCAACTTGCCGTCACGCAGAGCCTCCGTGTAGCCCAGGATCACACTCAGCGGTGTACGCAGATCGTGGGCAATATCAGCCGTCATCTGCTGGCGCAACGTACGTGCGTCGGCCAGATCGGTACTCATGCGGTTGAAGGAGGCTGCTAAGGCACCCAATTCATCGCGTGAGCGTACGGTCACCTGTTGTCCCAGCGTCCCTTTTGCCACCACCTGCGTGGCAGTAGTTAGCTCGCGGATGGGATGCGTCAAGGTACGGGCAAGGATGATCCCGATCAAGAGGGCGATAACAGTCGCCCCGGCCGCACCATAGATGATCGCGTGGGTGATGCGCGACAGAAAATCTCGCTCCGGTGCTCCCTGCCCCAACAGGGGCATGCCCGGGCTATTGACGAGCACGCCAACGGTGCTGTTATTAACCTTGATCGGCACGCCATCGGCCAACTCGATCGCTGAGATGGAGGCACCGACCGGATAGTTCCCATCGCTCAAGATGACGTGGCCACTTGATGTAACCAGTTCAAGGGGAAGATGGGAATGAGGGGAGCCAAGCTGGCCCCCTGTCCCAAGCGCCAGAGCGCTGCCTACACCATCCCAACTGCCGTGCGCGACATAGTATTGGGCAAGCGTATTGACCAAGTCGCTCCGGCCGCGATCAGCGACAAACTGGGAGAAGGCGGTTTGTGTACGCTGGCCGACGAAGCAAGCGACCAACACCGCGCCGATGAGGCCGACGAAGAGGAATGACAGGGTCAGTTTGAGGGTGAGAGAGCGCATGCTGTTATATATCCGCTGCGAAGCGGTACCCAATGCCGAAGACGGTCTCGATATAGCGCGGATTGCGCGGATCGGGCTCGATCTTCGTGCGTAAGTTACGAATGTGTACGTCGATGGTGCGTTCATAGCCTTCGTAGGCCGTGCCTTGCAGCCGTTCGAGCAAATCTAGGCGCGAGAAAACGCGACCGGGTGCAGCCAGGAGCATGGACAAGATATCGAACTCGGAGGGTGTCAGGTCAACGCGCCGATCACCGACGGTAACGACGCGGGTTTCACGGTCGAGCGTGATATTGGCCGCATGCAAGAGGTCCTGCTGAGGCGCATCCTTGCTCACGCGACGCAAGACTGCACGCACACGAGCCGTGAGTTCGCGGGGACTAAACGGCTTGGTCACGTAATCGTCCGCACCCAGCTCTAAGCCCAGCACCTTGTCGTTTTCTTCGAGTCGCGCGGTTAGTACAATAATGGGGGCCGCGCCCGTTTTGCTGTAAGCGCGCATGAACTCATAGCCGCCCATCTCGGGCATCATCAAATCAAGAATGATCAGATCAGGGTGTTCCTGATGCGCGACCATGAGACCTTCGCGTCCATCGCCCGCTGTCACGACACGAAAGCCTTCCTGGGTCAAATAGCTTTGAACCATAGTGCGCAAACTACGTGTATCATCTACAACCAATATCGTTTTCGGCATGCCAACCTCATTTGTACAGAACATCCCGGTTATATGCCGCTGCTAGCGGGAACTATTCCATCAACTAACCATAAGGATACCGCATCGATATTCAGAAGTTGTTAAGATCGTCTAGACAAGATGTTGGGGTTTGGGCAGTCGGGTTACTCTTTAAAACGTTTGTACTGGCATTAAGCTTAATGCCAGTACAAGATAGCCTACCTATCAAGGTTTTAGGACAGGGCAGCGCCGGAGCCGCCGTTAGAAATCGTACAACCTCGTCGTTTCACCGGTGTGCGCGGATGCCGGTGGTGTTTGCGGTGGCGCCGGTGCTACGGCAGGGGCAGCAGGTTGGGGCTGCGGTGCTGCGGACGGATAAACAGCAGCGACCGACTGCCAATCCTGTTCACCACTCACAAGTTGACCAGCACCGGGTCCACCTTGGTGACCGCCCCTGCGACCGCGTCGTCCGGGGGCGACGAACAATGCGAGACCAAGTCCGATCACGAACAGGCCACCGACTAACGGTACCACACCACCAAACGGATGGCCGAACGGTGAGCGTCCGACATCTCCGATTGGCCCACGACCAGCTCCAAGCCGGGGGTTAACCGCCCCCTGCCCCGCATTCCCCTGCGCCCCATTAGGCGCTGCCGGCACTGCTGCTGTCGGGGGCTGCACATCCGGTGCGACTGCCGCCGGACCGTTCCGTCTGCCATAACCACCCGCTGTTTGCATGCCACCCCGTGGTCCGTCCATGCGCCCACTGAGGCTAACAACCAGAGCGACCAGGCCTAAGCCAATCGCCAGATAGCCTAGCCAATTTCTGCGTGCATACATCTTCGTATCCTTCCTATGTACCGTTGCTTCTGTGAAGCTTCGTATATATAGGATAGCGCTCAGTTATGAGTTACTTGTGAAGATCTGTCGCGGAAATTGTGAGGATTGGGCCTGGTCTCCAGTGCTAGGAGTGAATGGTATCGCCAGTCGCCGGCTCGCTGCCCGTGGGCTCGTCATCAGCGAGGATACGATACAGCTGGCGGCGCGTGTTGACCAACAGTGTACGTGCTTGCGTGATTTGACCAGGGGTTCCCGCATGGATGACCTGCTGGAGGGCGGTACCAACCTGTCCGAGGAGGTCATGCACTTCTCGTACGGCGTCATCCACCGTGTTTGCAACTGCGGACCACCCTGCATCCAGCTCAGTCTTGTGTTGCTCAACATGCGCACGTCCTTCGTCGGTGAGGTGGAAGACGCGCCGTCCGTCGGTCTGTTCGCTGGCAATCAGTCCCTGATCTTCCAGCAATTGGAGCGCGGGATACACCGATCCGGGACTCGGACGCCACGCACCACCGCTACGTGCCGTAATCTGCTGGATGATTTCGTAGCCGTGTAAGGGCTTCTCGGTCAGTAAGGAAAGGACTGCAGCGCGAACATCGCCGCGCCCGGCCCGTGGACCGCCACGCCGGCCCCACTCTTCATACAGCCGATGCAGCGGACCGCCAGGTCCGCCCCTAAGGCGGTCTTCACCCCAGCCACCACGCGGGTCCGGTCGCTCTGGTCGTCCGGGTCCACCCTCAGGCCGGCCTTCATGCCGATGCTGGGCGGCTTCAGGTCGCTCGGGACCACCGCCGGGTCCACCACTCGGTCGGCCACGGCGCCAATGGCCACGGTGCTCTGACAGCTCCGAGGACTCACTTGGTCGCTCCCCCTCCGGACCTGCTTGCCAACGCTCACGTTGCTCCGGCCAACCGCCACGCCCACCCGGCCCGCCGCGACCGGCCCACCGACCGCCGAACCGGCGCCCATACATTTTGTCTTTTGGATCCATAATCCATTTCCTCTCGCTTTGTCTTAAAGCATTCGTTGTATCATCGAATTATGCCGATATATCGATGATACACCTTCGCTATGTCTTTGTCAAGAGCTTCACTTAAAGATCAGCAAGCGAGCACCAGGACTGTCCTGTGGATGGGGTGCCATGACGGTTACGCCACAGCTTTGTGCAGCAACGTGACGTTCGCACAAGCTAACTTGAGCGCCCCGCTTAAGCTACGCCGGCGCAGTGTTAACTGATAGAACTCAAGAAACTGCGTGGGACTCCAGCAGTGACCGACCGCTGCTACGGTGCCTTCTTTGATCGAACGGTACACATCCTCAGCCGTAGTCCCGCAAAACTCGGTATAGGCCTGTCCAACCGTGGCAAGCGTGTGCGTATCACTGCCGCCGACTACCGGCAGCCCTAGCTCAACGGCCACATATTGGGCCCATGCGTTCGCAACAGAGGCAGGCCAGGTAATGCTGGCGTTCAAGGTCTCGATAGCATCAAAGGGCCAATCACGACCATCAGCTGCACCATCATGTGGCACGCAACGTGTGCGTAGTCCAGCCTTACCAAGTGACGGAATCAGCCAATCATATGGATGCGGGGCGATACATAGGCCACCCTGAGCATGGATGGCAGCGATGGTCTCGGCAGCAGGACGACCAGGGGGCAATGCATGGTCAATAAAGAGCGCCAGCAGATGGCCTTCTTGGGTGCTCACTTCTTCGCCGACAATGACCTCGACGCCAAAGTCACGCTGCAGCCGGCGGGCGCGTACCGCATCCAGCATCGCATCGTGATCAGTAATTGCAACAACGCGCAGCTTACCCGCAGTGGCGACCTGCGCAAGGACTTGCTCGACAGTCGCGAGGCCATCACTGGCAGATGTATGGACGTGCAGATCAGCTCGGTTGACCGGCAGCATGGGGTCAAGTTTTTGCTCACTCAGACACGTGGTGGTGGTCGTAGATATCCCACGGCAGTTCTTTGGTAGCCAGTTCATCGGATCATCCTTGCGGTCGAAAGCCGCCTCATGATCCTAAGGATACCCATGCCGTGTTTAGAAGTTGTTAAGAGCGTGTAAGGGACGTGTGGGCATGCAGGATGACGAGGCCATTGACCGCTGCGGCGAGCCGTGTTAGCCGGTGATATACGCCGGCTAACAGATGAGACGGGATGCTCGACTAGCTCCGGAACCGGGGCAAGACTTCGTGGGCAAATAGGTTGATGCCATCCAAGCTCGGGAAATCGGCGAAGCGCAGTTGGAAATGGGTCACACCCAGGTCAACCCAGGACTGGAGTTCGCCAGCAATGTGGTCGGGAGTGCCAATCAGCGTGCTATCAGGACTACAAAATGTACTAGCCTCGGCGATACGCCGAGCCTCGGCGTCCGTCGCGGCGACCGCGACACAATCGCAAGACCAGGACTTAATGATCCGGTCGTAATCGGTGCCAACCGCCGCACAATGGCCGCGCAAAACCTCAAGCTTATGCTGGTAGTTCTCGCGCGAGCCGCCCGGCAGATTATACCAATCGGCATGCTTGGCAACGACCCGCAAAGTCAACTGCTCGCCGCCACCGCCGATCATGAACGGAGGTAGAGGATCGGGCTTGGGGCTGAGATAGGCCTCATGGATTTGATAATGCTCGCCTTTGAAGGTGGCCGGGGTGTGGGTCCATAAACGCTTCGCGATCTCACAGGTTTCGTCAAGCTGTTTGATACGCACAGCGGCGCGGGGGCAGGGGTAGCCGTAGGCGGCATACTCCTCCTGCTTCCAGCCTGCGCCGATACCGAAGACGATCCGACCGGGTGCAAAGGCACAAAGGTTGGCGATCATCTTGGCCAACAAGGCTGGGTTACGGTAGCTTTGACACAGGACGATCGTACCCCAGGTCAGCTTCGGATAGGCCGCCGCCAGGTACGCTAGCATCGTCATGCATTCGACGGCATCGGTCTGCACCGGGATGCGCTTGTCCCAGGGCACAAAATGATCGGCCACCCAGGCGCTGTCAAAGTGCTCGGACACAACTTCGAGCGTGCGATGGATGTCAGATATGAACTCCTGCGTCGTCCGGTTGCCCTCGGGCCAATCCGGCGTCCGCCAACCGAAATGGAGCTGCGGCATTCATTAATCCTTTCGGCCTATGCGCTATCGAAGCGAAGCCTTCTTGATGCTTATGCATCATGGAGCATGCCATCATTTGGTCTTGCGGAGGGAGATGGGATGGTTCATACTTGGCTGCTATGGAATATGTGACATTAGGCAGAACCGGGCTGCGGGCAAGCGTGCTCGGACTAGGGGGTGGCGGCCATAGCCGGCTTGGCCAGCGTAGTGGCGCAACGTCCGCCGAAGCGATGGTCATCGTGCGCCGCGCACTCGAGCTGGGCATCAACGTTATCGACACGGCGGAGGCTTACGGTACCGAGACAGTCATTGGCGAAGCGATGCAGAGCATTGACCGTGAGAGCATTGTGCTATCGACCAAGAAATCGGTCATGGACCAGACCAGAGCCATCACTGCTGCGGAACTCACGCGCGGCCTCGAAGCTAGTCTGAACCGGCTCCAGACCGATTATGTCGATATCTACCATCTGCACGGCGTACGGGCCGATCAATACGAGTATGCCGTCGCCGAATTAGTACCCGCCATGCTGAGGCTACGCGACCAAGGCAAGATCCGCTTCCTCGGCATTACCGAGGCGTTCGGTGGCGATCCGGGCCACGTGATGCTGTCAGGCGCGATGCAGGATGATCTTTGGGATGTGATCATGGTCGGCTATAACATCCTCAACCAGTCGGCGCGGGAGCGCGTCCTAGCTGCAGCACAACGCCACAACACAGGCGTGCTATGTATGTTCGCGGTCCGTGATGCGTTGAGCCAGCCGGCGAAACTGCAGCAGATGGTTAGCGAACTAGTGCAGGCCGGGCTGATCGACCGCGCGGCAGTGGATCTCGAGTACCCGCTAGGTTTCGTCACGGACATAGACGACGTGCATAGTTTACCGGAGGCCGCCTATCGTTTTTGCCGAGCCGAGCCGGACATCCATGTCGTGCTAAGCGGTACCGGCAATCTACACCATCTGGAAGAGAACGTCGCCGCAATCCTGCTGCCGCCACTCCCGCCCCCGGTAAGCACACGGCTTCATGATCTTTTTGCGCGCGTCGACACTGTTTCCGGGCAATAGCCATGATTGTCAAAGATGCCAAAGCCGTAGCTCGCCAGTGGGTGAATGAGATAGGGAGGAAGACAGCGGGTTTTTGTGGCGCTTTCTTCCACGGTTCGACGAATTGGCTGCCGGATGATGCCGTCCTGCCTGCCACGTCCGATCTGGATGTCATGGTCGTCCTTGCCGACCCCAATTTACCCAACAAGCCAGGGAAGTTCATGTATCGGGACGTTATGCTCGAAGTCTCCTACCTGCCACAAGAGCAGCTTCAGTCGCCTACGTTGATCTTGGGACAGTCCCACATGGCCGGCAGCTTTCACAAGGCGAGCGTAATTGCGGATCCAACCGGTCAGTTAACCAAGCTCCAAGCGGCGATCTCCAAAGACTATGCCAAACGCCAGTGGGTCCGCAAGCGTTGTGACCACGCCCGCGACAAAGTGCTCAACAACCTGAAAGGCTTGGACCCGGCGGCGCCATTTCATGATCAGGTGCTTCCCTGGCTCTTCGGGACGGGCGTGACGACGCACATCCTGCTGGTGGCGGGCCTCAAGAACCCAACGGTGCGGAAGCGGTATCTAGCAGCACACGATCTCCTGGTAGAGTATGGGCACTTGGATTTTTACCCAAGCCTGTTGGAGTTATTGGGGTGTGCCCAGATGAGCCGGGCGCAGGTTGAGCAGCATCTCGCCGTGCTCACGACTGCATTCGATGCCGCCAAAGCCGTGATCAAAACGCCGTTCTCTTTTGCTGCCGACATCAGCGATCTTGCCCGTCCGGTCGCGATTGATGGCAGCCGAGAGTTAATCGAGCGGGGCTACCATCGTGAGGCGATCTTCTGGATGGTTGCTACCTATTCAAGATGCCAGCAGATATTCGCCTGTGATGCATCACGGGAGACGCAGGAGCAGTTTAATCCCGGTTACCGGCAATTGCTCGGTGATCTTGAGATCACCTCATTCGCCGACCTCCAGCAGCGTAGCGACCAAGTCAAAGCATGGCTGCCGCGTATCTGGGAGGTAGCGGCAGCCATTATGGCAGCGAATCCGGAGATCGAAGATGAGTAGAAGTGTTAGCTGTTGGGCTGCCGCAGTGGTGTGAAGACGTATTGGACCACGGCATGAGTCACCCACTTCCAATGCATTGCGACATGTACGCCGAACAGCACAAGGATCGCACTCGTTGACGTACTATGAATTCCGCGCCAGGCAGAGCTCCCACTGGCGGTCAAGCCGAAGAACTTCAGCACGGTCTCAGAGATCATTAAGCCGCTTAGGATGACCACGATCAGCGTCACCAGGAGCAGGCTATTGATGACGTAGTTCAGGCGCGCCAGGGCGTTGACCTGACCGAAGAAGCGCTTGGTCGTTGTCACGATCCATTGCCAGTGCAGTAACAGGTGCACAATAATTACGGCACCCCCAGCCACCCCCAGCCATTCGTGCAGCGGCAACCCGGTGAAGGTCGGAGCTAACACAATGAGAAAGAGAAGTGCCATCACCAGATCGACATACCAGTTGGTCTTGACCGTGTCAGTTTTTCCGTTGCGGGCCATGGGAGTTCTCCTATTCCTTATGGGTCCGTCGTCAGCGGAGATTAGCGTGTAGCAACCGATGCACGACGGGCCTGGGCCGTACGTGCCTGCGGCCGACCGAGCCACCAGCGCTGAAGTCGATAGACAATAGCGATGATCACGCCCGTCTGCACAAGGTTCAACACTATTTGGCCCAGCCCGCCGATGAGCGACGCACTCTGGCTGTTAGGACCGCCCCGGCCACCAAACTGCTGCAAGGTTGTGCCAGCAGATTGCGCGCCCAGCGTTTGTACGAGGAGATAGGTCGCGCCACCAATAATGCTGGCGACGAACAAGATGGTCAAGATGCGTCCAATTGTGTGGAACATATGCTGCCTCTTTCTGTGCGGTTTGTGGCCGCGTTTGCATGATCCAAAGGATACTCAACCGGTATTTAGAAGTTGTTAAGATCATGTAGGCAACGTATTGGGATGCAGGGACGCTACTCAATCGGGTGGGGAGTTTTATAGGGACGTAGCGAGTCGAAAACCCCATCCCTTTATGGGTGGGGATGAGGCGAGCCTCTGGCAACCACCTTTCTTTTGTGACTATGTCTGACACAGTCTATGCTATGATGAACCAATGACAACGGTGAAGTCCTTCAAATATCGCTTGAACCCGACCGCCGCACAGGAACAGCTGTTCCGGCAGTTTGCTGGCTGCCGTCGCTTCGTCTGGAATTGGGCCTTGGCACGTAAGCAGGAAACCTACCAGGCGACGGGCAAACGTCTGACCTATACCGCCTTGGCCAGTGAATTGGTGGAACTCAAACGGCAACCAGAGACAGCCTTCTTGCAGGAGTGTCACTCGCAGGTACTGCAACAGGTGCTCATGGACCTGGAACGTGCGTTCATGAACTTCTTTGAAAAGCGAGCGGGCTTTCCACGCTTCAAGAGCAAGAAGCGGACGTCACCTACCTTTCGCATTCCGCAGCACGTCACCGTGATTGACAATCAGGTACGTCTTCCAAAGGTCGGCCTCGTCAAGGCGACAATCCATCGCTCACTGGAGGGTGTCGTCACGTCGGCGACGGTCAAGCAAGATGCCACCGGGAATTGGTACGTGACCTTTGTCAGCCATCTTGAGCAACCTGAGAACATGGTCCGGACGGCTTGCACCCCGGTCGGGATCGACGTCGGTCTCAGCTCGTTTGTGACGCTGGATGATGGAACCAAGGTTGCTGCGCCACGCCTGTATCGTCGTTCAGAGCGGAAGCTCAAGCGGTTGCAGCGCCAGGTGTCGCGCTGTACCAAAGGCAGCAAGAGCCGCAATCGCGCTCGCCTCGCGCTTGCTCGTCAGCATCAGAAAGTGCGCAACCAACGCACCGACTTTCTGCATAAACTATCAATCAACCTGATTCGTACGTTCGATGCCCTGTGCATCGAAGATTTGAACATCAAGGGGTTAGCGAGAAGCAAGCTAGCCAAATCGTTCACGGATGCCGGGTTAGGGTCATTTGTGCGCATGCTTGAATACAAAGCGGTGTGGTGGTCTCGGCAGGTGGTCCGGGTGAGTCGCTGGTTTGCGTCAAGTAAAACCTGTTTCAGCTGTGGTGCTGTGCACCAGCTTCCGCTTTCGGAGCGTACATGGAACTGTAGCAGGTGCGGTGCACGGCATGACCGAGATATGAATGCGGCTCGGAACATTCTTCGGGAAGGATTACGAGTACTCGCCGTGGGAAGCACGGAGAGTCAAACTGCCGCTGGAGCGCATGTGAGACTGGCAACTGCCAGCAGTGCGTGATGAAAGCGGAAGCCCCGCTCCTCGTGGGCGGGGTACTTCACGGCTGAACAATTGTCATTACGCGTGGTGAGGGGGGTTGACCTCCCTGCAGAGAACCGTGCTACAGTGCTTCAACTATGTTCCCGTGCCTATGACTTTGATTTTGAACCACTCTTCCGTACATTTCATGACGCCACCCACATCTTGGGGTACTGTGATGGTATGCTCGTAAGTCATGCACTGTGGGTAACACGGTGGCTGCAGTGTAATGACAGATCACCGATGCGGACGGCGTACGTAGAAGCGGTTGCGACTGCGGAAGCTTACCGTGGACGGGGGTTTGCGAGTGCTGTGATGGAAGAGCTTGCGTCAGCGATCGCTGACTTCGATGTGGCGGCATTATCGCCGGCGCGTTACGGCTTATATCTGCGTCTCAGCTGGCAATTGTGGCGTGGTCCGCTTTTCATTCGAACAGATGATGGACCACGATCAACTCCCGATGGTGAAGTAATGGTGCTACGCCTACCACAGACGCCATCTCTTGAGCTTGATGCCCCATTATCTGCCGAATGGCGCGAAGGAGAGTTGTGGTAGGGAGACGTGCCGAAGGAATATCCTTGTGCTCTACTCCCCATCCTGAAGCACTTCACGCGACCGGCCACCTTCGGCGGGGCCGACGATGCCTTGCTGTTCTAGGAGGTCGATGAGCTGCGCTGCTTTCGAGTAACCGATGCGCAGGCGGCGCTGGAGCAACGAGGCCGAGGCGCGCTCGTGTTGGCGGACGAGTTGAATAGCTTTAGGGAGTAACTCGTCTTGCTCGGCGGGATCGAGGACATCGCCCATGCCGTTGGGGAGGGCGCTAACCCCACCGACCATCTCAGTACGCTCTGTAGAAGCAGGCACGACGCTGCCGGAGCTAACGCCATCGCCGTTCCAATCGCCCTCGACACGTGGCTTCATCGGTACAGGCTTGGGTGCGACCCGTCCTTCGGTGCCCGGCATCACCTGGTCGGGCTTTTGGGCCGCCCGCCAGAAGGTCACGAGCTTTTCGACCTCTCGGTCAGAGACGAAGGTGCCCTGCACCCGGATTGGCTTGGGCGCGTCCGAAGCGAGATACAGCATGTCACCGCGTCCCAGCAGTTGCTCGGCACCGTTGGTGTCGAGGATCACGCGCGAGTCGATCTGCGAGGTCACGGCAAAGGCCATACGGGTGGGGAAGTTGGCCTTGATCAGGCCGGTGACGACGTCAACCGAGGGACGTTGCGTCGCCAGGATCAGGTGGATGCCGATGGCGCGTGCCATTTGCGCTAGACGGCAGATTAAGGTTTCGACCTCGTCGGGGGCGAGCATCATGAGGTCGGCCAACTCATCGATAATGATCACGATATAGGGTAGTGCCTCAAGATCGGGACGCTTGCGGGCCTCTTTGTTGAATGATTCGATGTTACGAAAGCCTTTTTGGGCCAGCAACTTATAGCGCCGCTCCATCTCGCGCACCGACCACTTAAGTAGGCTGACGACCCGCTCCAACTCGGTCACGACCGGAGCCAGCAGGTGCGGGATGTGGTTGTAGACGATCAACTCCACCATCTTGGGGTCAATCATGATGAAGCGCAATTCGTCGGGAGTATGCTCCTGGAGCAAGGTAGCCACAATCGAGTTGATCGCGATCGACTTACCTGAGCCGGTCGAGCCGGCGATCAACAGGTGGGGCGCTTTGGCCAAATCGGTCACGACCGGGGAACCCGACACATCCTTGCCCAGTGCCAACTTGAGCTTGCCCTTATGCAGCCGGAACTCATCGGTGTCGATCACCTCCTTCATCGAGACCGAGGCGATGGCACTGTTCGGGATCTCGATACCAATATAAGGGGTGCCGGGGATCGGGGCCTCAATCCGGATCGAGGGCGCAGACAGCGCAAGCGCCAGGTCACGCTCAAGCGAGGTAATGCGACTGACTTTGACGCCGGTGGCGGGCTGAAGCTGGTACTGGGTGACAGCAGGGCCAGGATTCATACCAACGACCTGCGCTTCGATCTTAAAGGAGGAAAGCGTGTACTCAATGACTCGTGCCTTCGAGCGCTTTTCGTTGTCGTCAACCTCGCTTTCAACATAATCGTCATAAAGCTCGACGCCGGGCAAGGGCCAGGCCTGGTGAGGCCCACCGGTCTCAATCTCAGCGATGCCGTCTTCTTCTGGTGGTGGACCGGCTTTGCCTTTCTTCGCGGGGACGTCGCCAGACAAAGGAACCGTTTTGCCGGTAGCGGCAGCGCTCGCGGCACCGGTTTTCGCCAGCGCGACCTGCTCCGTCTGGGCCTCGGTGGGCTTGACACGCTCCCCAGGCTGTGAAGCCGTGGCAGGACCGTGCCGGCCTTCCCATAGGCTGGCCTGGGTCGGGCGCGCCGCAATCGGCGTAAAGATCAGCTGCTCCTGCAGCTCCTGGGCCGGCGTGCGAGGCGCAGGTAGAGGTGGTGCGGGACGTTTGCCGACGTTCTTGAGCTGTGGCAAATGACGCTTCAGCTCTTCGCTGAAGGGCACAGGCTCCGGCGCAAGATCGTCGTGGGACCCACCCGATCCGGAACCGACGATGCGTTCCTTGATCGTCGTCCAGCCATGTTTGATACCACTGAAAGCCTGGCGCAAGGTGATGTTGAAGGTCAGCAACACGGCCAGCACGAACAACAGGAGCAGCAGCGTCCAGGTGCCGGGGGCACCAAAGGCGCTGACCAGCGCGCGGTTGATGAGCAGGCCAAGCACGCCACCACCATGGCCATCGCCGGGGTCGCGCACGGCCAGTTCGTTAATATTTTTGGTTTCGAGCATCGCGAGGGCCAGCAAGGCGAGCACAATCACGCCCAAGAGATTACCGCCAGTGATCGGCGCTTCGATATAACGCTCTTGCCATAAGATCAACACGCCGACCACAATAAACATGACCGGCACCACCAACGCCCCCAGGCCAAAGGCATTGCGCATGCCGTTCGCCATCAGCGTGCCGATCGAGCCTGCATCGCTCCCGCTATTCGACAGCAGGAAGGCCAGGAGCAGTGCCCCCAGACCGAGCAGCAACAGGGCAAAAAACTCGCGCTGGCGCTGCGGAGTTAGCAACGGCGGTCGTGGCGGAGCAGCCTTACGCGACGGTGTCCGGCGCGCAGGGGTGCCTTTGCCGCCACTTTTGGGCGCAGCACTACGCGCACGCTTGGAGGGAGGGCCGTCGTTTTTGGTGTTGCTGTTTCGTGTTGACATGTAAGGCGTCCCCCACGCCGGCCTTCGCCCATCTCCCTGGTAATGGTTAGATACCTGCCCTTACCAGGGAGACAGCTTTACATTAAGAAAGCTCTATACCTCCATGACGACCGGCAGCACCATCGGCCGCCGCCGGGTCTGCTGGTAGAGGTATTCGCCCACGACATCCTTGATTTTGTGCTGGACGAAATTCATATCCATAACATTAGCACCGTTGCCATTGCCATTGGTGCGACCATCAAGGGCATCACGGACCCGCTGCTTGGCAGTGTCGAGCAAATCGGTGCTCTGGCGCATATGAACGATGCCACGACTAACCATGTCTGGCCCGGCCACGACTCGTCCCGTCTGGCGATCAACGCTGACAACGACCATCAGGATACCATCCTTGGCCAGCATCTGGCGATCACGCATCACGGCATTGGTCACATCACCACCGATAGCCGTGCCGTCAACATAGATCATGCCGACCGGAGCCTTGCCGGTGATCGAGCCGTGCCCATCCTCGAACTCCATCATCACGCCGGTCTCGGGCATTAAGACGTTGGCAGCGGGCCAACCCATGCTGGTGGCCAGCTTTTTATAGATTGACATATGGCGATAATCGCCGTGGAACGGCACAACATAGCGCGGGCGCAGCATCGAGAGCGCCATCTTCAGCTCTTCTTGAGCGGCATGGCCCGACACGTGCACGCGCTGGTCTTGTCCGTAGATGACTTCAGCACCTAGGCGAAATAGGTTGTCGATCACGCGCGAGACCGAGACCTCATTACCTGGAATAGGACTTGCGGATAAGACGACGGTATCGCCGGGCTTGATTTTGATGTTGTGATCGCGGTTGGCCATGCGTGCAAGGGCAGCCATGGGCTCACCCTGGGAGCCGGTACACACAATCACCATTTGATCATCGGGATATTCGGCCATCTGTGAAGCACGGATCACAACACCGTCGGGCGCATGCAGATAGCCCATTTCGAGCGCAATCCGCACGTTGTTTTCCATCGAGCGACCGGCCGGGACGACCTTGCGACCATAAGCATCGGCGGTATCGATGACCTGCTGCACACGCGAAATATTCGAGGCAAAGGTAGCGACGATCACGCGACCCTGTGCAATGGTGAAGATGCTGTCAAAGGCCTGGCTGATCACGCGCTCCGAGGGCGTCACACCCTTTGACTCGGCGCGCACACAGTCGGTGAGCAGTAGCAACGGATCACGCTTGCCCAACTCGGCCATTTTAGCGATATCGGTCGGCCAGTTGTCGACCGGGGTATGATCGAACTTCCAATCGGTCAAATACACGACCAGTCCTGCGGGCGTGGTAATGCCGAAGCCGACTGCGTCTGGGATCGAGTGCGAAATATGAAACGGCTCGACCTTGAAGGGACCGACAGAATAGCTACCGCCGGCCTCAATGGTGTTGCGCTGCACCTTGTCAAGCAACTTGTGTTCTTTTAGTTTGGGCTGAATCAGGCCAAGGGTGAGCGGTGTGCCGTATACGGGCGGGAAACCGATCAGCGGCAGCAAATACGGGACCGCGCCAATGTGGTCTTCGTGACCGTGCGTAATGAACACACCATGGATCTTAGCCTTGCGCTCCTGGAGATACGTTACATCCGGCAGGATCAAATCAACGCCAAGCATCTCCGATTCGGGAAACATCACCCCCATGTCGAGGATGAGAATATCATCACCACACTCGAGCGCCCAACAATTGCGCCCGACTTCGCCCGCGCCACCGAGCGGAATTACACGTAAACGATCAGTAGCCATACGTCGACGTTGGCGAAAACCTGTCTTGTTCCACCACCGTCATTACTCCTTCCTTCGACGCATACGCGTCATTGAACCCACACCCATTAAGAGTTACGCGTGGGCTTTACGATTTTTGATTATTGCAAGTCATATGGGCCGGCTTGCAGGCCCTTCTATAAGCTGCGTCGTGGGGTTGGTACACCCTGGCCCACGGCGCTCGGTTTAAGCTGGCTATACCTTTGTATACGTGCCACCAGCTCATCTCGTTCTGTGATGCCAGCATACAGCGGCACCCGCGCAAGTCCAAAGGCCAGACGATGCAACCAGCCCAGTACGAGCGGTCGAATCTGCACTCGGTGCTGGCGATCAATCACCAACTCATCCACGGGCTCAACCGATTGAGGATCCACCCGCCGCAAGCCAACGATCGCATCCCAGGGATACAGGACGTGGATCGGTCCGACGGTTTGATACAACAGACCTGCATCGGTCACGGTATAGCGCGTGGACCATTCTTCCACCAGATTCCATGCCATTAGGGGCAGCGCGATCACCATCACAAGCAACAGTGCCCCCGGGACGACCTGATCGACGGTTGCAGCGGTGCAGGGATGGCTGGCGAACCCTGTCTCAATGGGTTGATGTTGCAGAGTGGCACGCATAAGTGTACCCACCGTACAGGGATGAGTGACGGTCGGATGCACAAGGGTCAAATGGAGTGTGTCGCCAAGCAGCCAGAGCGCTGTTACCCACAGAACCAGCGCACCCAGCAGCAGGCTCAGTGTTGTACGGCGACCCGTGGCGGTGAGGGTATAGGTCTTTGGCAAAGCAGCATCCATCAAGCTACAGTAATGAAAGCTGCTCGCCAGTCGGCGCTTCGGGCTCAGGGGTGGGAACCGGCGGCTTGATACCTTGGACTGCTTCATCGGCCAGCACCTGCTCAAGCCGCTCTAGTAAGCGTGGAATGCGCTGCATGTCGCGCACGGCATCGGGCATCGCCGCCATATTTCGTAAAATATAGGCCGGGTGATACAGCGGAATCACGACTCGCTTGCCTTGACGTTCGGCTTTGCCGTGCACCTTGGTGATCTTGGCACCGGGGAAGAACTTTTCCATCGAATAACGCCCCAGCGTCGCCACCACCTTGGGTTTGAGCAACTCAAGTTGCCGCTGCAAATAGCCGGAGCAGGCCGCGATTTCCTCGGGGCGTGGGTCTCTATTTTGTGGAGGTCGGCACTTAACGACATTTCCAATGAAGACGTCATCGCGCGTTAGGCCGATCTTTTCGAGCAAATCTTCGAGCAAGTGGCCGGCCTGGCCGACGAAAGGGCGCCCGGTCTCGTCTTCGTTGCGCCCCGGTGCTTCCCCAATGAAGAAGATATCGGCATTGACCGGGCCTTCGCCCGGCACAGCACAGGTACGACCTTTATGTAACTCGCAGGCCGTACACACACTCACTTCGGCTGCAATTTCGGCGAGGCCAGCAGCAATGGCCGCATAATCAACTGTTTCGTCCATTTGTTCGTGGGAGAAGTATACCGGAGAGCCGTCGTGGTATCAAGCGCGGTCCCCACGGGCTGGTCTCAGGCAGTAAATAAGCCGGCCGCTTTGCGCAGGTAGTCATAGCCCGAAAAGACGGTTAGTAGGACAGCTGCGATCATGATCCAGAAGCCGAGCGGGAGCAGGAAGGCTATCAAACGCAAGATGAGGTAGGTATCAAAGGCCGGGAAGGGCGTTAGATGGGTGCCTGGAGCCAGGCCCGCACTACCCCACAGCAGCATCCAGACAATCGCAATGATCGTCAGCAGCATTTTGTGCTTGCCCCACCGATCAGATGGAATAACGGTTCCTTCTGCAGCAGCGAAGGAACGCAAGCCGGCCACAATGAACTCCCGCGTGATGATCACAATTGCAATCCAGCTGGGCAGCAAGCCGATCGCGACCATCCCGATCAAGGCTGCCGAGGTATACACCTTGTCGGCAGTGAGATCAAGGAAGATGCCGAGGTTGCTCACCCAACCATAGCGGCGTGCCAAGCGACCGTCGACGGTGTCGGTGACGGCCATCACCACAAACAAGAGAGCCGAGATAAACAAGCTAAGATGTGTCGAGCGCAGAATCAAGAGGATCAAGGGCAACGTGGCCAGCAGACGACCAAAACTCAGAATGTTAGCTGGGTTCCATGGAATCCGCACGGCGTTGCTCCTCATCTACGCTTAGTGTAGCCCAAGAGTGGGTGCGGTGCAAGCACTTTCAGCAGCAAATCAGGGTGCTCCTGGCTGTCAGTTGGGCCAATGCAGCCGGCAGCGCACACACGACGCGACAACCGACGTGTATACTTGACGGCTACGGTTAGGATAACCGGAGTTCTCGCGACGTTTGTTACGAGGGAAGGTTAGTCCTGAACTAGTAGGAGAAGCTATGAAGGGTTGGGTCTCACGAGTGATCCTAGTCGGCATCGTAGCGGTCGTTGCTGCCTTGCCCATTCTATATAGCTCAAGCACTGCGGCACAAGCGGGAGTTACGCCTTCTGCCATGTCTTCCGCTCAACTTGCATACCTACCGCTTGTTGTTAAAGACGGCAACCTAGCGACCGTTGTACCCACCATAACGCCAACCAGCACGAATGCTCCGATGCAAACGCCGACGAGCACCACACCGCCAACGAACACGACCACCTCAGTCCCGACCAGCACCTCGACGCCGTCGCGAACGCCCACGAGCGCCAGCACCGCGACGCCTACGGGCACAGGGGCAGGAATGTGCTCGGTCAATCCTAAAGGCAACGGCCCCTATCCCACTATTCAGACCGCTGTCGATGACGCCTCCTGCGCAACGATTAGTCTGGCTGCCGGTACCTACTATTTAGTCCACCTCACTACGGGTCGTGATGTCGTCCTGTCGGGGGCCGGTGCAACGACGACCACGCTGAATGGCGGCGGGGCCGGTCAGGTGTTGACGATCACGAGCGGCAGCGTGACGCTCGCTGGCGTGACCATCACCAACGGCAATGCAGAGAGTACCGGTGGCTCCGGCGGGGGTATCTACAACCACGGCGTGCTAACGCTCCAGAACAGCACGGTCTCCGGCAACATGGCGTTGTATGGGGGTGGCATCTATAACGAGAACAACAGCACGCTGACGCTCCAGAACAGCACGCTCTCCGGCAACACGGCGCTATACGGTGGTGGCCTTTACAACCAAATTCAAGCCTCGGTCACGGTCGAGAACAGCAGTATCTCCGGTAACACGGCGTCGTTCGACGGCGGCGGTATCTTCAATGACTATGGCACACTGATATTCTCGAATGCGACCCTTGCAAACAATACTCCCAACAATTGCAGTGGTACCACATGCCCCTAACGCTTGCTAACACTAGCGACTGTGCTGGGCATAGGCTATGGCGTATCCTTTTGCTTGGCTCCGGCAGCTTGCGGGTCGAAGCCATCAGGCCACCGTGTGTTGCTATCGTAGGTAGCGACTTGCAGGTTCGCACTTTGCAGGTTCGCACTTTGCAGGTTCGCACTTTGCAAGTTGGCCCCGTGGAGATTGGCACTTTGCAGGTTGGCCGCTTGGAGATTGGCGCTTTGCAGGTTGGCACTTGGAAGCTGGGCACTTGGGAGCTGGACTCCTTGGAGGTTAGCACCCGGCAGCTTGGCCCCTTGGAGCTTAGCGCTTAAAAGCTGGGCCCCTCGGAGGTCGGCGAAATGGAGATCGGCGAAACGGAGGTCGGCAGAACGGAGGTCGGCACTCTGGAAGTTGGCACTTTGGAGGTTGGCAAAACGGAGATTGGCATTTTGCAAGTTGGCATTTTGCAAGTTGGCATTTTGCAAGTTGGCATTTTGCAAGTTGGCATTTTGCAAGTTGGCACTGTGCAGGTTGGCATTTTGGAGCTCCGCTAATTGAAGTGGAACGACCGGCTGTGCACCACTGATGACGTTGGCTTCGTATAAAAAGTGGATAACTTGTGCTTTCCCCTCGGCATCAAGTTGATGGAGCACTGATAGTGTGCTGGCGCGAGCAGTGTTTCGCGTTTCCGACTGTGGCTCTGCCGTACGCAAGTGGCCGTTGTTCATGAGGTCCGACATGTTGTCGTAATAGGTCTGAAGAGTAGAAGCACCCACGTTACCCTGAGTAGTTGTGCGGCCTTCCTGCTTCAGAAGTAGAATGATGCTAGCAATGAGCGTCATCCCTAGAAGGGTTTGTACCATACCTCGTCGAGTTGGACGCCAATGCAATGTGTTCCCCATCAAGCAAGCTTCCTTATCAACTAGCATTTTCTCACTACTCAAAATGTACCAGACGGGGCGCTGGTCAGCAAACTCCAGGGCCTGCACCTCAGATTTTGGTAGCATTAGTCGGATAGAAGCGACGTTACGAACGCCAAGGTGGGCGAGCAGTTCAAGCACCGTGTTCGTACTATTGAGGCTCCCAAGTACCTTTGGTGCCTGGCCACGTTGGACCAATTGGCATCTTCAAACTCTGTACATAAATGCTATAGTCAAAACCATCGTCGACATCTTTCTGTCGCGATTGAGCAACTGGTAGCCCTACGGTTTTTTGACTTTCCGATGTTTCGGTATATAATTGTTCCGAAGGTTAATACCTTCCTCCTTCTTTTATAAAGCGAACCACCATTTTCAAGGGGACGTGTTGGCGACAGGCATTCACAAGTAGCTAACGCTGTCGTTACACGGTTCTATATGATATTAGGAGATGTCATGCGGAACGCATGCAGGATTCGGCTGAAGTGCCGACCATATTTACTCTTGTAACCAGGAGAGAAGTTATGGAGTATCGTCCCATCCACACGCGCCCGGTAACGCGTCTCACGACCCTGACCGCCATGCTCCTTGTCGTCGTTGTGGGTCTGCTGGGGTGGTCACCCACTGCTGCACGACCCGCCGTGCTGCCGGCACCAACGCTAACTACTGCCTTGATGCAGCCGCATGCTAGCACGACACCAATCCAACATATTGTGATCATGGATAAGGAAAACCGCAGCTTTGATAGCTACTTTGGCACCTTCCCAAATGCCAATGGTGCAATGACCTTTACGGGTGTGTATGGCAACGTGCACCCGCTCAATCACCAACCGGACCGTTTGTCTGGCGACATTGCTCATAATCATGCTGACGCTGACTTGGCGATCAATGGCGGCAAAATGAATAAGTTCTCCAAACTGCAGGGCGCTATCCAAAACGGCGTCGATGAAGCCGACTCTCAGGTATATCAATCGGATATTCCGAACTACTGGCAGTACGCTCAGAACTTTACCCTAACCGACAATTTCTTTTCGAGCATCAAGGGTGGCAGCTTTGCCAACCATATCTGGTCGATTGCGGGTGAAGACGACGACGTCGATGGTATTCCGCAGTGTGGCACAGGTTGTCATGGTCTGCCCCAGAAGTGGGGCTGTGACTCGCCAACCGGCGTGACGGTCGAAGAGCGTCACCCAGACGGCACGACGGAACAGGTCGTTCCGTGTTTCAACTTTCCCACGCTCGGTGATTCGCTTGATGCTGCCGGCGTCTCGTGGAAGTACTACGCACCGAATAAGGGTGTACAGGGCTATATCTGGTCCACCTATGATGCGGTTAACCATATTCGTAATGGCCCCGACTGGCAAACCAATGTCGTTAATTACACCGATTTCCTCAAGGATGCCCAAGCCGGTACGCTCCCGGCGGTGAGCTGGTTGGTTGAGACAACCAAGGTGAGCGAGCATGCACCGGCCAGTATTTGTAATGGCGAGAATTGGACGGTGCAGCAGATCAATGCCATCATGAATAACCCAGCCTTATGGCCCAACACTGCCATTATCCTCGTCTGGGATGATTTCGGCGGCTTTTATGACCATGTCCCGCCACCCAAGGGTCCCAATGGCCAGACGATGTACGGGATCCGCGTGCCGGCCATGGTGATCTCACCCTACTCGAGTTCGCAAGGGAACCACGTCAATCATACGTTCTACACTTTCTCATCGATGTTGAAAATGGTAGAGGACAATTGGAACTTGCCAGCGCTCACGGATGTGGACGGCCAGTCCAACAGCCTTATGCTTACCCAGGACTTTAACCAAACGCCGTTGCCGTCCTTACCACTGACTCAGCGCACGTGCCCAGCGTTTGCTGGCTCCGAGCCTCCAGACGCCAACGAAGATGGCGATTGATAGGTTTACTCATTAAAATGAGAGAGAAGCTATGAAGTACCGCCCCATCTACACCCGTCCGGTAACACGTCTCGCAGCCCTGACCGCACTGCTCCTTGCAGTCGTCGTGGGTCTGCTGGGGTGGTCGCCCACGGCGGCACGACCCGCCCTGCCGGCTGCACCCACGCTGACCACTGCGCTGGAGCAACCGCATGCCAGCACGACGCCGATCCAGCACATCGTGATTATGGATAAGGAAAATCGTACCTTTGATAATTACTTCGGCACCTTCCCAGGCGCCAATGGTGCAACGACCTATCGGGGGACCGATGGCAAGACCCATACGCTCAATCACCAGCCGGACAAATTGTCCTCGGACATTGGGCATAGCCGTGATAATGCCGTTACGGGAATTGACAACGGCAAAATGGATCATTTCGTTCTGATACCGGGAGCTATGCAACATGGCGTCAATGAAGCCGACTCCCAGCTGTACCAGGCGGATCTGCCGAACTACTGGCAATATGCGCAACGGTTCACGTTGAGCGACAATTTCTTTTCGAACATTCTGGGGGCGAGCTTCGCCAATCATATCTGGTCGATCGCAGCACAAGATGATGATGTTGATGGTATCCCAGCCTGTCCCAACCTCTCCACGTGTACTGCTTCGAAGCAGCGTTGGGGCTGTGACTCATATCCTGGCACCACCGTCGAAGAGCGTCACCCCGACGGCACGATCGAAAACGTATTTCCATGTTTCAACTTTCCCACGTTGGGTGATACACTTGATACGGCCGGCGTCTCCTGGAAGTATTATGCTCCCAGCCAGGGCGAGGCCGGCTATATCTGGTCCACCTATGATGCGATTGATCATATTCGTAATGGTCCCGACTGGCAGAAGAATGTTGTCAATTACACCAACTTCCTCAGCGATGCACAAAACGGTACGCTGCCGGCCGTGAGTTGGTTGGTTTCGCCAGGAGGTACGAACGATCACCCGCCACATAGTGTCTGCGCCGGCGAGAATTGGACGGTGCAGCAGATCAACGCCATCATGAACAACCCAGCCTTGTGGCCGAACACCGCCATTATCCTGACCTGGGATGATTTTGGCGGTTTCTTTGACCATGTCCCGCCGCCCAAGGGTCCTAATGGACAGACGATGTATGGGATGCGCGTGCCAACGATTGTGATCTCGCCCTACTCTAAATCTACGCCGGTCCATGGGGTCAACCATACGTTTTATAGTTTCTCATCGATGTTGAAGATGGTGGAGGATAACTGGACGTTGCCAGCATTGACGGCTATGGACGGCCAATCCAATAGCTTGATGCTCACGCAAGACTTCAGCCAAACTCCGTTGCCGCCCCTACCGCTGACTCAGCGTACCTGTCCAGCATCCTCTGGACCTGCGCTGCCTGCCGATGTCGAGGCCCAGGGAGACGGGGACTAATCCGAGAGCTCCCGACAAAATTGCAATTGAAGCACTGGGGCACATCACCTTATGAAATCGGGAGCGAAGTTTATGGAGCATCCCTCCATCCACACCCGTCCGGTAACGCGTTTCACGGTTGTGACCGCCCTACTCCTCGCCGTAACAGTGAGTCTGCTGGGGTGGTCGCCCACGGCAGCACGACCCGCCCTGCCGGCTGCACCCACGCTGGCCTACCGTGTGGTGCAGCCACCTGACAGCACCACGCCAATCCAGCATATCGTGATCATGGACAAGGAAAATCGTAGCTTTGATAGCTACTTTGGCACCTTCCCCGGGGCCAATGGGACCACCACCTATACCGGCACCGATGGGCTTCGTCACACGCTCAATCACCAGCCAGATCGTTTGTCTGGTGACATTTCGCATGATCATATTGACGCCGTTCATGCGATCGATAACGGCAAAATGGATAAGTTCTCCCAAATACCAGGCGCCATTCAGCATGGCATCGATGAAGCCGACTCGCAGTTTTACCAAGACGATCTCCCCAAATACTGGAAGTATGCCCAGAACTTTACGCTGACCGACAACTTCTTTTCCACTATTCTGGGTGCGAGCTTCGCCAACCACCTCTGGTCAATTGCTGCTGAGGACGATGATGTCGATGGTGTTCCACTATGCGCCTTACCCTGCAAGCTTGCACAGCGCTGGGGCTGTGACTCGGTAGCGAGTACCCGGGTCGAGGAGCGTCACGCAGATGGCACGACAGAAAAGGTGTTTCCGTGTTTCAACTTTCCTACATTAGGTGATTCGCTGGATGCTGCTGGTCTCTCGTGGAAGTATTACACGCCCGACTACAACAAGCCCGGTTACATCTGGTCGAGCTATGACGCCATCGAGCATATCCGCTATGGTCCCGACTGGCAAACCAATATCGTCAATTACGCAGACTTTCCCAAGGATGCCCAAGCCGGCACGCTCCCGGCGGTGAGCTGGTTAGTTGAGCCGACCAGCGTGAGCGAGCACCCACCACAAAGTGTCTGTGCCGGCGAGAATTGGACGGTGCAGCAGATCAACGCCATCATGAACAATCCTACCTTATGGGCCAACACCGCCATTATTCTGGTCTGGGATGATTTCGGTGGCTTCTATGATCATGTCGTCCCGCCCAAAGGCCCGAATGCACAGATCATGTATGGCCTGCGTGAGCCAGCGATGGTGATCTCGCCCTACTCGAAATCTACATTGGTCCATGGGGTCAACCATACCATGTATAGCTTCTCATCAATGCTGAAGATGGTGGAAGACAACTGGACACTCCCGGCCTTGACCGACATGGACAGGACCGCCAACAGCCTGATGCTCACGCAGGACTTCAATCAAAGACCTTTACCGCCTCTACCACTCAACAAGCGCACCTGCCCAATAACCCCTGGTCCAGAGCCGGGACCCAACGACGGCGCAGGCGACTGAACAAAGGTATCCCGATAAAATCGCATTCGAACCGCGCATTCAACGCTTGACTAACGCCCAAGGAATTTCCATTGATCGAAGCTGGCAAGCCCCGCCTACACGTCAACCGGCGGGCGGGGCACATCACCTCATGAAACCGGGAGCGAAAGTTATGGAGCATCCCCCCATCCACGTCCGTCCGGTATCTCGTCTCATGGTCGTGCTCGTCCTGCTCCTGGTCGTCGTTGTGAGTCTGCTAGGGTGGTCGCCCACCGCTGCACGGCCTGCCCTACCTACTACACCAATGCTGACCACTGGAGCGGTGCAGCCGCCTACCAGCACCACGCCGCTTCAGCATATCGTGATTATGGATAAGGAAAATCGCACCTTTGATAACTACTTCGGCACCTTCCCAGGAGCCAATGGGACCACCACCTATACCGGCACCGATGGCCTCCGCCATACCCTCAACCACCAGCCGGATCACCTGTCGAGCGACATTTTTCATCTCCATGCTAACGCCGTTAATGCGATCGATAACGGCAAGATGGATAAGTTCTCGCAAATACCGGGTGCCATTCAGCACGGCATCGATGAAGCCGACTCGCAGTTGTATCAGGAGGATCTCCCCAAATACTGGAAGTATGCCCAGAACTTCACACTGACCGACAATTTCTTTTCTAGCATCCTAGGGGCGAGCTTCGCCAACCATCTCTGGTCGATCGCGGGTGAAGATGACGATGTCGATGAAGTTCCGCTCTGTGCCCTGCCTTGCAGGCTTGCGCAGCGCTGGGGCTGTGACTCGGTCCCGAGCACGACCGTCGAAGAGCGTCACGCGGATGGCACGACAGAAAACGTATTTCCATGTTTCAACTTCCCCACGCTCGGTGATTCGCTCGACGCTGCTGGTCTCTCGTGGAAGTATTACACGCCCGACTACAACAAGCCCGGCTATATCTGGTCCTCGTATGATGCCATCGACCATATTCGTAATGGTCCCGACTGGCAAAAGAATGTCGTCAATTACTCAAACTTCCTTCAGGATGCCCAAGCTGGCACGTTGCCGGCAGTCAGTTGGTTGGTTCAGCC